>JAKPSH010000087.1 GCA_029555385.1 Pseudomonadota bacterium | reverse complement strand
GAAGAAATTCGCTGCGACACTGTGTCGGGGCACGCGGGGCCCCCGACACAGTTTGGAGCAGCGCGAAAAGGCCCAAGGACGGGCCTTTTCGCGTAACTTACCTAGCCGCGATATCGCCTTCTGAGATATCGCGGCTAAGCGGGCGGCAGCGAAGGGAGGCCAAGGGTTGTGCCGGGTGAAAAAGGTCACGCCTTCAGCAGTTCATTCGCTTATTCTAGAGCCACCAGTGCTCCGATTTCTTTGGCTACCGCGGGCGAATCCCATTCTCTTTCCGCCGTAATGCCAACTGATTTCACCCCAGTCCTCGGGTCGGACAACGCACCAAACACTCCACGGCGAAGTATGATGAAGCTTGCCGGCAGTTCGCCAATTCCGTAACTCGCCGCAGCACTCCTTTCGTCATCATACAGCACGGGGAAGGTAAAGCCGTTTCGCTTTACGAAATCCATCGCTGCTTTTTTCTCTGTCAAATCATTGACATTAATGGACAAGACCTCAAAACCCCGGGGACGCAGCTTATCGGACAAACGCTGCAACGCAGGCATCTCCTGCACACAAGGCACGCACCATGTCGCCCAGAAATTAAGCAGAACAACACGGTTTGCATAATCGCTGAGGCGCACTTCCCGCTGCTGCGCATCTTTCAGCACAAATTGCGGCGCGGCCGCGCCTTCAACAAATCTTTCATACGTCTTGACTGGGGCGTCATGCTGCGTTCGGTCTGGAGACGCAGCCTTGCAGCTCACAAGCGCTGCCAGCAGCACACACAACAGCTTCCGGCAGTAGCGCAGCGCATGCTGCGGCAGGCAACTTATTTGATCAACGCCGGGTTTGCTCATTTTTGCCTGACGCCTGCTTGGCTTTTTTCATGTCCCGGCGCCGGGCCAGCAGAAACATCTACACCCTGAATGGCCGACGGATCGTTCGCGGCTGCCGCGCGTCCGAAAAGCCGGGCTTCAAGCTCCAGCTCCTTGTCCAGATGCTTTAGTTCTTCCGCGTAATGCTCCCGCTCGGAAGACAAGCAGGCGAATTTGCGCCCCGCAGCCTGGCACACTGAAATCCGGGCATCCAATGCCAGACCGACTGGCTCTGCTCTCCCCCAGCCCGCTGCCGAACGCCTGATCAACGGATCGGAAAGCAGCATTCGATACCGCGGCTCCGGAGTCTTGCCTTCACGCTTCAGACTCTCTTGCTGCGAGGAATAGTCCAAGATATTGCAGGCGCAGACTCCCACGGGTGTGCGGCAGACAAACAGCTCCTCCTCCGGTACTGGTTTCGCCGGAACCCACTTATTTCCCAGCCATAAACGGAAGGTCAAATCGGAGGGCGTCACTTCCCGGCTCGGATACAAGCTGTCAATTGGAGCAGTCTTGATTAAGGAACCGCCTGCCGCACCCCGCGCGATAACGACCCCGCGTTTGGCGCCATCCAATCCACCCGCAATCCGGGCACAGAACATTTTTGCAGCATGCGTCAGAATAATCTTTGCCGTTCTTTCCTTCTGACGGGCCGGCGCCAAAGCTGTAAGTTTCACCAGCATGTGACGCGGCTCATTGCGCACACGGCGTTCTTCAACGCTCTCAACCCGGTAACGCACATCATGATCTTGATAGTCGCTTTGCCAGAGCTTGTCCCAAAGCACTTCGCGTCCCTTCGTCTGCAGCAGACAGTCCAAATCCTCCCGGCCGCCTTGCGCTGCCGCGAGATCAGAGAAAACAGCGCAGACCGATGCTGCACAAACAAGAACGCACAAGAGTGAATCTGGCAAGCGGCATTTCGTAATTCGCGGCATCTTCATTTTGACCATTTAACTTTAAGCTACGGGATCTCCGCCTTGAGCAAAGTTTCTCCATAAACAGCCCTCAGCTCGGTCTCCAAAGCGCCTAGGCGCACCAACATTTCATTCTCGACTTTCCGGTAAAACCGCTCGCTGAATAAATCAGCGGCATCGGCGGAGCCGAGCACGGCAAGCTGCGTCGCCGCCAGAGATTCCCGCACACACAACACCGTCTGAAGCAGTGCAGAGAATTTCTTCTCGACCGGATAATCTCCGGCAGGAAGGCGCAGGCGGCGATCCCATTGCTCGGCGCGGCTAAACCGCCCGGCGAGATCCGCGCGTTCATAAGTGCGCAAATCAGGGTTGTTTTGCGCAACATAGTTAAATGCATCACGCGCGGCTATCTGCCAGAGATCGATTGCTTCTTCAGCCGTGTTGCTTTCACGCTGCCTCCGGCACTCAGCAGCAACATGCTGTGCGACAGCAGCCGGTTTCTCATCATCCGGCCTGATCCGCCTTGCATAATTTGCCGCGGTCAGTTCTTCGCACATCCCCGCACATGCCGCTTTGTCTATTTCCGGACCGATGCAGTAGGCCAAACATTCATTGCGTGCTTTTTCGCCGAAAGGAATCGGCATCAAGTGCGCGCACTCAGTTAATGGGTCCAACTCACTTTGCGCGGCGGGCACTGCCGGCACGGCCTCTGTGCTTACAGTCGCGGTTTGCTGCGTGCTCAACAGGAAAACGAGCACAACACACAACGTCACGGATACAACAATCAACAGCCAAAGGATCAGCTTGTCCGCCCGCGCTACTTGCCGCACAACTCCAGGTGACTTCTCGCTATTGCCTTGTTCAGCTTCCATTGCACTCATTCCGTAAAGCCATCGAAACCCCGAACCACCGGTCCGGATCAAAAACGACGCCGTCAACCACGGCGTCTAATTGTGGTAGTTGTGGTGCCCGTCCGTTGTGCTGCCGATGACGTATTTTTCGAGCCTCGCACAGGACGCCGCGCTGATTGCGCCGGCGCTTGCGGCGTGACTGCTTCATATTCTGCATTATTCCGGTAGCGGCTGAAGCCGCGCCCTACCGCCCCTTTTTCCTTGGCCGCGTCCGGATCCCACACTCCGCCCAGCGGCGAGACGATCTTTGGCGCAGCGGGAGCTGCGTTTTCGCTGCTCTCCGCACCAGCGTCCGGCTCCTCTCCTTCGGGGCAAACCTCATCCGGCTCGCCCGCCAAGCCTCCAGCAGCATCCGCCGGCGCTTCTTGCTTCTGCTGCGCCTCAGCCGGGACTCCACCAAAGCACCCCGCCATCGCCGCAGTAACAATCAAGTGTGCGAAAAAACGAAACGCTCGTAACGTAAAATCATTCCCCATCTTACTCAGCGGCCTTACTTAAGGCGTTCCAATAACTCATCGGCCAGCGCAGCGATTCTCTAAAGAAAGGGCTACTCGGACCCTAAAGAGAAAGAGAAAAATGCGCCATCTGCTTGGTTTGCGCCAAACCCCAGCAGCAGATTGAATGTATCTACGCCAAAGATCTCTTTCATCGCGTCTGTATCCTGGATATCAGCCCACTGCTGCGCATCCGGACTGAGACGCAGCACACCTTTGGCCAAGTAAATATAAACCTCACGAGAAAAAACAAGTTTGTTGTTCCCTGCCTCAAGCCGGACAAAGGGCAGCGTCATCGCTGCACGAAGGGGCAAAGCCTCGCCCGGACCAACACGAAGGATAAAATGATTGCCGTGTTCGATCTCATCAATCAGTTTTTCGTACTTTCCGGGTTCTGCGCTTAGCTCGGATAGCTTCATCGTTTGCACCGGTCCGGGAGCCGTACGCAACGGAGAACATTGAACAAACATCAGAACCGCCGCCGCGGGCCAAAACACTGATCGCATTTTTCGCACCAGACGAATGCTCATATTGAACCTCTCGCCAGCAAAGCTTCAGCTTGAGCTATAACACCGACGCGATACCCGTGTCATCGTTAAAACAGTGACATAAGACCCCGGACTCTCAGGGAAATGATACATTAGCTGCTGTTTCGCGCATAACCCCCTTAAGGAGTATTGCCGTTGATCCAGTGAACACTACAGCGTTAAGCAAAATATTAGCCTTTTGGGTTGGATTTTTTGTCCTCGGTGCGGCTGCTGCGCCTTCGTGTGCAGTTGCGCAAAGCGACCCGTTTGGCTGGGGTTTCTATAGCAGGGCACTGCAAATTTTCACCACCCATCAAGATCGCCGTGACCAGGAGTGGCGCGCAAGACAAGAACGCATGCACGAGGAACAGACCCTCAAGAACGAACAGCGGGAGATGGTGGGCGGCCCAGCAAAGCTGCCCCGGCAGAGGCTCAGCAACGAGGCGCATTTAAGCAACAATCCTTGGGCGCGCGAAGCTCAGCGGCGCAGAACCGGACCGGTTCAAGTTGAGTTATTTGTCGCGGATCATTGTCCCGCCTGCCGCCTGATGGAGCAGTATCTGAATGATGCCGGCGTGCCATATTCATTGTTTTTTCTTGCACCGGGTTCGGAAACGGAAAAGCAATATTTTGCGCAAATGGGAAGTGGCATCATCCCCGCGATTAGAATCAACGGACGGGTAGTGCGCGGCTACCAGCCAGAAGCAGTGCGCAGAATCGTTCTGGAAGAAAAGAAACTTCAGACCGATTGAACCGGCAGCGCCGCCCGGACTCAAGACAGGCTTAGAGCAGCTCGACAGATCAACTCCTCAATTTCCCTCGCGCTGAATTGAACAGGGTTTCCTTTCATGCTGCTGGCCTGCAGGCTCTTCTGCGCCAGCAAGCTGATATCTTCCTCCCGGAGACCAAGCGCGAAAAGACCAGGGATTTGCATCTGCTCGCAAAGAGAACGGATGAAGGTCAGGCCCTCCTCAGCTCTTGCATTTTGACGGCTCAACAGCATCCCCGCGATTTCGTCATAACGCCGCCGCATCTCCGCGCAATCAGCCGCACGATCTGCGCAGCGCAGGTTCGCCTCCATCACCTGCGCAAGCAGGCTGGCACAAACCGCACCATGAGGCGCACCACACATGCCGCCAAGCGGACCAGCGATACCGTGCACTGCCCCCAAACCGGCATTAGCCAGCGCCATTCCGCTGAACAAACTAGCCAAACACATATCCTCCCGCGCGCTGATATCGTCCGGCTTATGATAAGCCGGCAGCAGCGCGCGTCCGATGCGCCCAATGCCTTCACGGCAAAGCTGGTCTGTCAGCGGATTTGCACGCCGGCAGACATAAGCCTCAATCAACTGCGTCAGCGCATCAAGTCCAGTTGCCGCGGTGACTGCCGGCGGCATCGAATAAGTCAATTCGGGATCGACCAGCGCGGTTGCCGGCAGCAGAAAGTTGCTGCGCACGCTGGCCTTCACGCCGTGCTCAACCGAACGCAGCACTGAATTCTTGGTTGCCTCAGTTCCCGTCCCTGCCGTAGTGGGAAGCGCAACAAAAGGCACTGGCCGCTCAATCAGCGGCAAACCGCGACCCACCACTTCCAAATAATCAAACACATCGCCCGTATTTGTCAGCAACGCCGCCAAGATTTTACCGGCATCCAGCACACTGCCGCCGCCCAGCGCAATCACCATTTCGCAGCCGGCGCTCCGCGCACACTCAGCCGCCTGCTGCACCAGCCGGGTTGTCGGCTCTCCGGCGACAGCAATGTTCGTCACTGCCAGACCGTTTTCTTCCAACTCTTCACGGAGCCAGGCATAACGTAATGTGCTGCTTCCACTGACAAACAGAACCCGCAGCGCCAGCCGTTTCGCGAGCAAAGCTGCCTCATGCCGTACCCCCGCGCCGAAAAGAATCTGCTGCGGGGCAGAAAATTCGAATTTCAGACCCGGCCCTTGCCGTATCACCATAAATCATCACGCGGAAAGACATTGGCATACTTCACGCTGGCCCGGGGCTCGGCCATCATCCCGGCAACAGCGTCACGCCAACGCAAATAATGCGCTGTCTCCTTGTGCTTAGCCGCATCGTCCACTGAACGATATGCCTCGACAAGAAGAAACCGCTCCGGCTGGTCCTCCTGCTGCAGCACATCGAACCGTGCCACGCCCGGCTCCTCAATACTTTGCAAAGCATTTTCAATCGTCGCTTGACGGAACTGCTCGACGCAGCCAGGCTTGACGGAGATATGAACATTGACAATGTACATAGTTTCCTCCTTTTTTTAGGAGCTTGGCCATGAAAGTGGATTTTGCGCCAAGGCCGCCGCTTGCAGAGCCTAACTCCTTGCCAAAAGCACGAACCTGATGCCGTAATGCTACAGACCCTGCCACTTGGGCTTCTGCTCAAACGCCCACTTATAGTACTGCTTCAATTTGAGCTTCTGCGCAGCCGCCTCGTCGATGATCACTTTAGCTCTAGGGTGAAATTGGATCACTGATGCCGGAACCATCGCGGTAACAGGTCCTTCAATCAGCTTAGAGACGACATCAGCCTTTTGCTTGCCGAAAGCAATCAACATGACCATCCGGCTGTCCATGATCGTGCCCACTCCCATGGTAATCACATGCCGCGGCACTTCATCAAAAGAAGCAAAAAAGCGGGAATTGTCATAGCGGGTTTTTTCCGTGAGCATCTTCAACCGCGTACGCGAACCGAGGCTCGAAGACGGCTCATTGAAACCGATATGTCCGTCAGCGCCCACGCCGAGCATTTCAAGATCAATGCCGCCAAGCTCGCGCATTGCGGCCTCGTATCTCTGGCACTCGGCTGGAATATCATCGCTCATACCATCCGGAATATGAATATTAGCGCGCGGGATATTAATGTAATCAAAAAAATTCCTGCTCATCACTGTGTGATACGAGCAAGGATGTTCGGGCGGCAGACCCGCATACTCATCCAGGTTAAAAGTATTGACTTTGCTGAAATCTAAACCATCCTCTTTATGCATGCGGATCAGTTCACGATACAAACCAAGCTGACTTGATCCCGCAGCAAGACCCAGAACCGAAGCGGGTTTACGGCTTAGCTGCTCAGCGACGACTTGCGCCGCGTACTTACAAACTTTATCCGGGTCCTGTTGGATGACAACTTCCATGGCGATAACCTAAAAAATAAATAAATTCCGGTACTTGTATTTAACTAAAATGTGACTGGTGAAACAGGATACCCCAACAGCCGATAATGTAAAGTATTTTTGGGCTTCTAAGTGAATTCTGCTTATTTTTTGCGGTAAAGCTCGACCGTAAAGGGGTCGACCCTATTATTGTAGCGGGGTGAGTGTCAGACCCGCCGGTTAGGACAAAGAACAAAACGAGCGTGTATATCCGTGATCGACGGACTTGCCACTGATGCAGTCAATCTGCCTGCCGGTTACGTGCTGTCGAACCGGTACGAAATCAAACGCTGCCTCGGCCGCGGCGGCATGGGCTCCGTCTATCTCGCCCACGACCGCCTGCTCGGCTGGAATCCAGTAGCGGTGAAAGTCCTGCACCGCGAACTTGCGCGGAATGAACGCATACTCAAGCGCTTCCTGCGGGAAGTGCAAGTAATGCATATCGTTAACCACCCGAGCGTCGTGCGCACCTATGACCTGGGTATGGAAAACGAAATTGTTTATTTCACCATGGAATATGTGCCAGGCGTTGCACTGAGCGAATGCGGTTACGAAGGGACAATCGGCTTCAGCCAGCTTGTCCGGCTGGCGATGGAAATCTGCTATGGCCTGGAAGCAATTCACCACGCGAAGATCGTGCACCGTGATCTTAAGCCGGGCAATATCATGTTGATTGACGAAGAGCATGTTAAGATCACCGACTTCGGCATGGCACGCACCGTAAGCTCGGAAATCACACAGCATAAGCAGATTGTCGGCTCCGTTCACTATATGGCCCCGGAAATTCTGCAAGGCCATGAAATCAATCAGACTGTAGACTTTTACAGCCTGGGCGTAATTCTTTTTGAGTTAGTGACCGGCAAACTGCCTTTCGATGCGGAGAATCCCGTCGGCCTAATGTGGATGCATATCCACAAGGAGCCCGTTGCGCCAATCTTGCTGCAGCCGGATACCCCGGAATGGCTGAATGATTTGATTCTCAATATGCTGGCCAAAACTGCCGCCGGGAGGCCGCCGACCGCGGATCACATTGTGACTTATCTGCGCAAACACTTCGATCCGCGCACGATCAAACCTGGCTCAAACCGCAAAAGCCTGGCCGATGCCGCACAGTCTTTTGCAGAGCAACGAAACGCAAAAGTGCCGGAGCTGCCGATTTCCGAGATTCTTGGCGAAGAGTGGGATGAGTCAGCACGGGACTCAGTCGAGCTGGAGCGCAGCTCCGTGCAAGCTGCCGCCCGCGAGACCACCTGGGACGTTCCCGCGCCGGAGTCGTGCGTCGAACAAGCCGGATACCCGCCGGCTGCGCACGCAAAATCCGGACGCCAGCAGATTGATGAGGGAACGGTTGTCCTGGAGTGGCGCCGTTTATACAGATCCGTCGTTGTTGTATTCACGGTCGTGCTATTAACCGTCGCCGCACTTGTCTTTCACATCATCGAAACACGCGTTGCCGGCCGTCAAGGGCTGAAGGTCATTCGCGACTTGCCCCGGATTATCAAAAGAACCGGCCCGGAGTCCGTTCCCCATGTCGGCATTGATTCGTTCACGGCGTTATTCACAGACAACAATACGCATGCTGACAGCAGAAGGATCGTGCTGCGTGATGACTTCCCAATGCTTGCAGCGGTTCTTGCCGCATCCGCGGCAAACCGCAAGGCGGGGAGCAAGGACAAAGCCAGCTTGCCGGAAACGAATGCTAAAGTATACGCCGCACTGGATAAGTCTTACCTCGATACGCTAAACAGCCTGGCCGGAGCCGGAAGCGAGCTGCGTTTTTCCTCGGCGGAAATCGGAGAGGCGATGGACCGTGGACGTTTAATGAATTTGTCTCCGATCGAGCAATTCCGCAAAGACTACGGAGCACTGAGCAGCATCGCCGAAACAGCGGCAAAGAGCGCTTCGGCAAGTCCCGCGGCTCCAGCCGGAATCGACCGGCACCGCGATGTCACCGGGGTTTTGGCACAAGAGACGGCAGCCAGAGAGCAGTTGAAATTAATTGAACATGAACTTTCCATACTGCGCCTGGCGGACGATGCTGCTGTTGCTGCCGAACGAAACCGCATCATGGACCGCCAGCAGCAAATCAGCAGCGCAAGACAGCAGCTCTTTGCCGCACTTGATGTGGCACGAAAACTCTACCATGTATGGCTCTTTCGTGCGGACCTTGCGCAAAAAACAGGTTCGGGAAGCCCGGAGCTGCAGCGCGGCCTGCACACAGCTCGCAGCAACCTGGTGCAGACAGTTTTGCTTATTGCCGCTCTGCAGCAAGAAGACGCACACAACGGGCAGGTGCTTAAGTTTATCGAACAGCGCAGCGAAATGCCCCAAAACGAACAGCAGATAAAATCAAGTCAGCTCAGTGCAATCAAAGGAGATGTGGAAATAAAACTTTCCAGCCTGGCACAAGAGCTACCCGCGGAACAGTCCGCTTTCCTGCGTTTTTTGCAGGCATTTGAAGCCGCCGCCTACCTCTAGCAGGACAGTGATATAATCACGCAACGCTGCGCGTTGCGTGACTGATTATGCCGGCACTAGTTTCGCGACGCGCAACATGCAAGAAATGCAGGCTCGCAGTGTTTTCCCTCAGCTTTATCTAAGATTATTGCCGCTCTGGCCTCTTTCGTGTAAGAAAAACAATCATTTCTGCATAGGAGCGCACATATCGTATGAAAACACTAGTTTTGCTGCGGCACGGCGAAAGCGTTTGGAATCTAGAGAACAGGTTCACCGGATGGACTGATGTTGACCTTTCGGAGAAGGGCGTTAAAGAAGCGACAACCGGCGGCAGACTGCTTAAGGCTGAAGGTTTTTGTTTTGACGTATGTTATACGTCCGTGCTCAAGCGTGCGATACGGACATTATGGATTGTCCTTGACCAGATGGATTTGATGTGGCTTCCCGTGCACAACACCTGGCGGCTTAATGAGCGGCATTACGGAGCGCTTCAAGGACTCAACAAATCTGAAACAGCACAGAAATTCAGCGAAGAGCAAGTCTTCATTTGGCGGCGCAGCTTTGATATCCCACCGCCGGAACTAACCAAAGACGACCCGCGTTTCCCTGGATTCGACCCCCGTTATGCAGACTTGCAAGCCGGCGAGTTGCCGCTTACGGAAAGCCTTAAGCTGACAATTGATCGCACCATGCCGTATTGGCACCAGACGATCGCACCGGCAGTTAAAAGCGGCCAACGCGTGATTATCGCCGCTCACGGCAACAGCCTCCGCGGCTTGGTCAAGTACCTTGACCAAATGAGCGACGAAGAGATTACCAAACTCAACATTCCAACCGGGGTGCCGCTGGTCTACGAACTCGACGACGACCTCAACGCACTGCGGCATTATTACTTAGGCGATCCCGAAGAAGTAGCCAAAGCACAGGCGGCTGTAGCATCGCAAGGAAAAGCAAAATAGCCGCCGACTAGAGCTGTTTACGATTCCTCGTATCTGCCGATTCGAGATCCTCCTTCGCTAACCTGTCCGCCGCAGCCTTGGCGAAGGCAGAAGCTACGGAGGATAGAGCTCTTTCTAGAACTTGCAGCGCCAAAAAGCGCTACAAGGTTCTGAAAAATGCTCTAGACTTAGAATAAGCGAATAAAGTCCCCACTGCCGGAATTCCCCCTGAAAGTCGCTGAATGGCGCATATTTGTAGAATCACCCGGGTGAAAGCTGAAGTCGTGCATGGGCAGTGCAGAGAATGACGTGGCTGCCTCTCTTGATCGCTTTTTTTATATGTATGAGCCTGGATTTTCTGCGCTGGTTACAGTGCGGCAAAGAATGCAAACGCGTCCAAGCCGCCCTTCCGCCGCAGCACATCTTTCAGAACAGATCAAAGACCCGGCGCAACCCTTTGCCAACCGCAGCGCGCCGCCCGCATTGATTCGTAGCCATTGGTCCGGACCACTGGGCGCCCGACAGCGACGGGAGGCAAAGGTTTGTGCCAGCTAAAAAAGGTCACGCCGTCAGCACCCGGCAGCATCGCTCTGGGCCCTCTGGACCACCGCCGAGACAATATTTATTCGCTTATTTTCGAGCTAGTCGTCCTCAAGCAGCCTAAAGGCATCACCAGCAAAAGCCGGCTCTTCCTGGGCGTAACGCTGCTTGTTCCAATAAGGAAGCATCTTTTCGCAAAGTTCAATCATCTCCCCGGCGGAAAACGCAGGGGGATGCGAGATGAAATCAGGAGCTTCCGGCAGGTCAAGTTGGTCAGAGTCGCGCAAAGTCATGCTCGATCCAGATCGTTACTGAGTTTAGCAAATAGATTCAAATCAGCGTAACGTTGACAAAGCTCGGACAGTTCGTCCCGGGAAATACCAGTTTTTCCTTGTCGAAGCAGGCTAATGAGATCGCTGTAGTCTTTAGCATAACGATGTGCTTGATAGTGCTTTAGCGCATGAATCTTCATTGTCGCCAAATGCCGGGGTGACACTACTCGCGCCTGCGCTGCGCCAAACTCGATTACGATCGAATCTTTAAGCAGTTTGGCAAAGGTCAGATCATCGACAAACATCAGATCAATCGGCCACGATGCCAAGGAATCCGGCCTAAATCGTGCAAAACGTTCATCATCCTGTCCTCGGACATACCGAAGTTTTGCCATCAACCCGAACCACAGCTCTCTTTCCGCCAGCGGCACAACCAAATCAAGATCTCCTGTCTGACGAGCGATTCCATAGGCATTAACTGCATGACCACCAATAACCATGAAGGCCATCTGCTTTGCCTCAGCATACAGGCTAACCGATCTAAGAATCTCCATAATCCAGTTTCCGCAAAATAAGCTTGCTTTGCTTAGTCTTACACTACCGGAGAATCGGCAGCAAATCTATATTGTTAGGCGTAATAGGTCACCTTACGTGGCTCAGTGCAAATGGGCAGACGATGACAACGAGATCCTTGAAATGTCGACGCCCGGACTGGTTGTCTCTTAACTAATAGGCAGGACGCCGGGTTTTGAGGTCAAGCTGCTTGAGCGAGTTTTCCGCATAAGTCAGCAGCCGGTCAAGCACGGCGTGCCATTGATCCGCGGGCAGAACCGGAATGACTTCGGTGTTCATCAGCGAATTTACGGTATCGGCAGGAACCGCCAGGTCGGACTCAAGAAGCTGCAGCGCCCGCAGCAAGTCCGACGGCTCTCTATTCAGGGCAAGTTCGTTAACGCGGACAATCCGCCGCTCAAGCGCACTAATTACCCGCTTAGCTGTTATGTGCGCTTTGATCGTCTCACCGTTAATCAGATGAATGCGGTTTTCCATCAACCGCTCGGCATCGTTCAGGCGTGATTTTGCGCGGTTAAGCACTTGCACAACGGCTCGTTCACGTTCATCAAGCGCGTCGATCACTTCCCTCTCGCCCATCGCCCCTGCTGCCGCAGAAGGTGAAGTTTTTTGTTCACGCCGTTCCGCAGAAAAACACCGCTCAGCATCCACGCGCGCCGACACCGCGGTATTGCCCGGCACCGCAACAGGCCGTGTTTTCTCGCGCACACTTTCTTTCTGCGCGGATACTTTGACATACCCCGGGTCAGACGAACCGCGCGCATAACGCACCACGGATTCCAGCTCCACCGCCGCGTGCCACATTTCGGCCGTATTCGAATGTGCAAGATATTCAGGAAGACGCTGCGGTTCCGGCGCATGTTCCAGGAGTTTCGCGGATGCATCACGCTGCGGCAAAAACAAAAAGAAATAAGCTCCAACCGCAAGCAGCGCAATCAACGAAAAAACGGAGAGAACAAGCAGCGCGACATCAATCGGAATTCCGGCGCGGCGGAGTGTAAAGAAAAGCCCGGCTTCGATAACCGCAACCGCCAAAGCCCCCAACAATCCAAACAACAAACCCCTGAACACCGCTAGACCCCCCAGCGCCCAACAATAAAGAACACAAAATCGACATCCCAATCTCTTCTCGGCCCTAACACGGCCATTGCTTCAAAGAAAAGATTTCGCAATTCGCACCGCAACAGCTTAAAACAATGTCATTTTCCTCTAAGAAAATCACACCTTAAAGCCTAAAGCTCATAACCTCATTGGCAGCAAAAAGCAGCAGAAACAATTAGCGAATTTATGGGATCAATCACGCAGGCACCGAACGCCTCCGCACCCGTCGCGGTGGACCACCGGACAAGCGGCTTTGACCAGGCTCTGGCCATGCCCGGCTTGCCCGCTGGCTTTGCCCGGCGGTGCCGTCTTGACGCTTTCTTGGCCATGGGTGTCGGCAGCTCTGGCTCTCTCTTGGTAGAAGCGATAGGCGGAAGCATCGCCAAGGCGTTGTCGTTGCTTGCCGCAGTGTTTACTGCCGGCATCTGCCGCGGAGGACCCGCGGAGTGCCTAAGCGCACCTTTCAAGGCAGGCATTATTTCAATCAGTGAGCGCGCAAGCAGTGTTCTCTACTCCGGGAGGCGTGCCGCAGAAACTGCCAAGACTATTCGCGTTTAAAACCGACGCCTTCCCC
The DNA here is from genome assembly GCA_029555385.1 of Pseudomonadota bacterium. GTDB lineage: Bacteria > Bdellovibrionota_C > UBA2361 > SZUA-149 > SZUA-149 > JAKPSH01. The sequence continues at coordinate 41,551 of JAKPSH010000087.1, read as the reverse complement.
GCACAGCCTCACCAAGAACGACGTTTCAAGCAGCAAAAACCGAGGTATTAAATAGCCTTGCCAGGCAGCGGCCAAAACAGTTAAAATTCTTGCGCGAGAGAATGCGTAATAACGGCGTTGATTTCCGCGGGGAACTCCACTGCAAGTCAGGCGATAGCTTATGAAATATACCATGTTGAAAATCGGTTCGGTTTTTGTTGCACTTGCTGCCTCAACTGCCTTCGCGCAAACTCACAATTTCGGCGGGTGGGAAGAGCGTTTTAAGGGCGAAGGCGACATGGAACCCCCGCAGTGTCAAATTGAAGTACCGAGAAATACCACCTCTGCTTTCTTTGTAAAATGGAACTGCACGGACAATGAAGCTCCTGCTGATCAGATCCGTACCGAGCTTTGGATGCTCCGCAATGGAGCGCAAGCTCCGGTAAAGATATCCGAATTCTTAGGTTTCCCGGCTTCCGTCCAAATTGATGAGGGACTATTGGAAAGTGAAACCATCGAAGCGGGTCTTCCCGCGGCGTTTCGCCTCGTCGCGCGCGATCGCGCAGGTGTCGGCGTAATTACGCCTTATCTTCAGGTATCTGCGCAGAGCAGCGCCGCGAATGTGTGCGATCTGGAGATTAACCGCGAGAGCACAGAATCAACGGGCGGAACCACGGGGACCCCCGAATCGTCAGTGGTTGTCGAAGAAGCTTCTGTAGTCATTGAGCAGCCGCAGCCGAGCAATGTGAATATTTCGTCAAACAGCTCTCAAAACGCAGATCCTTGTGAAATTGACGATATCTGTGCAAATAACGCCAAAGTGACATTTCAAGCTGCCGCGGAACTAGATGATGTTGATGACCACTCATCAACTCAGTCGGGAACCTTTGCTGCCTCGGGATCGATAAGCATTTCCCCGGGCAGTGTAGAATCATCACTGGAAGGCACGGCCCGCCTTTCTAACGGCGAACTTAGCAGTCTGTCTCTCCAAGGAGAGACCCAGATTGACGGTGCGGACGCCTTAATCGAGCTTCGATGTTCGAAAAGAACTACTGTAAGCACCGCAACACCGATCACTGCCGTATCTAAAGACTAAAAGCTGCCAAGCCCCCTTAGTGCCGCCTCACCCACACATTTACTGGGCAATGGGCGGTTAATATCAGTTTTACTTGAGTTTTTTTGCCGGAAACCGCGGCCATCAATCTGGGGAAGCGTGTGACATAAAGAAAGAATTATGCAACATAAATACTTCTTTTTTTATCTACGAGGTCTTTTTTCTGTATTGCCTCTGATCGGAGCATTTTCATGAAAATCGGAACTAAATTCTTCCTCGTTGTCGCAGTCCTGGTCTTGCTGACCGGTATCTTAATTGCTTACGCCGCTTACTATAGTGTTGACCAGACATTAAATTTGGAAGCGGAACACAATTTGGAGCGTGCTCGTGAATCTTTCCAGCATGAACTTGCCATTACCGACCAACGTCTACGGGACGTGGTGTTTCTGACAGCATCGAGACCAGACGTCATCGACTATGCAAAAACAAACAACACCACAGCAATGCAGAGACTGGCCAAGGAGATCCTTCAGCAGTCCGGTCTTGGAGTGCTTACCATTTCCGACAAACAGGGAACCGTCCTTGCCCGTGGACACTCCGAAAAGCTGGGCGACAGCGTTGCCAGTCAAGTTAACGTAACGCAGGCTCTTTCCGGCCAAGCTTTTTCCGGCATCGAAGCAGGAACTGTCGTTGATTTTTCGCTCCGCAGCTCATTTCCTATCAAATCCGGAAGCGACATTTTGGGAGCCGTTACCGCGGGAATTGACTTCGCGCATAACGAGTTTCTTGATCGCCTGAAACAAAAAACAGGCGCCGATGCGACAATTTTCAAGGATGATACGCGTATCGCCACCACCATCATCAAGGAGGGCAAGCGCGCCACGGGTACAAGAATGGATAATCCCAAAGTAATCGAAACTGTCCTTCGACGAGGCGAAGTTTTCTCCGCGCCAAACGTGATTTTGGGGCGGAATTATATCACAACTTACTGGCCAATTCGTCACGCAAAAGGCCATGTTGCTGGAATGTTTTTTGTCGGCATGCCGGTAAGCAGTGCCGGAGTGGAACTCATAAAAACCGTGATCATCGGCACAATCTTGATTGTCGGATTTGCGGCAATCATCTCCTTTGTCTTTGCGCGAAGTGTTAGCAAACGTCTGTCTGTTCTCTCTTACCAGGCAGCCGAGATAAAAACAGGAGCTGAACAGCAGACAAAGACCGCGCAGCAGGTCGCCGCGGGTGACTTGACAGCCACGCTGGCTTGCGCCGCAGCAAAACGCGCCCAAACGGTAAAAGAATCTTCAGATGAAGTGGGCCAACTCGCTTCAGTATTTCAAGGAACACTACAGGCGCAAGACGCGCTTTCGGCAGCGTTCAGCAGCATGCTGGAGTCCCTCAAGAACGTGCTGCTCGAAATAGACAGCGCCACCTCGCAAGTCGAGACCGGAACCGCGGAGATATCCGACGCGACGCAGTCTCTTTCCGACGGTGCCGCCCGCCAGGCCTCCTCGCTGGAAGAAGTAACGAGCGCCATGACGGAGCTTGCCGGACAAACAAACCAGAATGCACAAATTGCAGCCGAGGTTGACCAGCTCGCCACCGATGCCGCCCAAGCCGCCTCAGCAGGCGCGGAACGGATGCGCGACATGCAGAAAGCAATGGATGAAATAAACGCCTCAAGCAAAGATGTGGTGCGGGTGATCAAAGTGATTGACGATATCGCCTTTCAGACCAATCTGCTCGCGCTGAATGCCGCAGTGGAAGCCGCACGCGCCGGACGCCATGGCAAGGGCTTTGCTGTAGTAGCCGAAGAAGTGCGCAACCTCGCCCAGCGCAGCGCCAAGGCAGCCAAAGAAACTTCGGAGCAGATTGAAGCTTCGCTGCGCCGGGTGGAGCACGGACGGCAGGTCTCGGAAATGACCGTTGAGGGACTCAATCAAATTGCAGCGAAGATCGAAAGCGTCAGCGCACTAATGAATAAGCTTTCCGCGAGCGTTCAGGAACAATCGCGAGGCTTCCAAGAAATTGCGCAAGGGCTGAAGCAAGTCGATGACGTAACTCAGCAGAACACGGCAAGCACCGAGGAGACTGCCTCAGCCGTGGCTGAACTTTCGGACCTCACGCGCTCACTTAAACAAAATGTAGCCAAGTTCAGGCTTGCGTGAACTGTCGCGCCAGCACCGCGTCTTGCGCAGACCTCTTCGACCAGGCAAAATCATTATTTTGCTTCAACTAATTACAGGTGCGCACGAACAGCAAAAAACTCGCCGTAGATGCGGGGAACAATCAAGCTCTTGACATCGTTATTAATTTAGGCTTGCTTACCGGAACCGGGGACAGACGCGTATCTCCGGATTTGATGTCGTTGAAATCACCGCAGAGAATATTGCGGCACAAGGAGAAAACATGGATCACGCAAAGAAAGATTGCCCCGGCCGGCACAAGTATTTATCCGGGAAACGAGTGCTGCCCAAACCGGTGACTGAGGAAAGCGATCTGGTAAGTGTCATCGACAATATGGATGCTTACAATGGCGGCAGACTACGCGCGGCATGCCAGCTAATGCGTGACAAGTACTCGCAGGAGGATGTCACCATTGGCTTAAGTCTTGCGGGGGCGCTGACACCGGCTGGTCTCGGACCTTGCGCGATCATCCCTTTGATGAATCATGGATTCGTAGACTGGATGGTCGCCACCGGGGCGAATATGTACCATGACCTGCATTTTGCTTTTGACATGCCTCTTTTCCGCGGCAGCCATAACGTGGATGATGCCGATTTGCGGGAAAAGGGGGTAACCCGGATTTACGATATCCTTTTCGACTATGAGGATGTGTTGATGGCGACAGATCGCATCCTGCGCAAGATCATGCTGCGGCCAGAATTTCAAAAGGAGATGGGAACGAGAGAGTACTACTACCATCTTGGCCGCGTCTTGAACGAATACGAAAAGCAGCACAATTTGGGAGAAGTCAGCGTGCTGGCGGCAGCATACCGCAATGGAATACCGGTATTCACATCCTCACCGGGCGACTCCACTATCGGCATGAATGTGGCGGGTCTAGAGCTTTTGGCTGAGGCGTCCGGACTGCAAAACAGCTTCAAACTCAAGATCAATCCCAGCCTTGATGTAAACGATTCAACGGCGATTATCCTCAATGCCAAAAGATACGAAAAGGGGAAGACCGCCGTGCTGCTCATCGGCGGCGGCAGCCCGAAGAATTTCATGCTGCAGACGGAGCCGCAGATTCAAGAAGTGCTGATGATCCCCGAGGCCGGACAAGACTACGATATCAACATCACGGATGCGCGCCCCGACACCGGCGGGCTTTCCGGCGCCCCGCCAAGCGAAGCAGCGAGCTGGGGCAAAATCGACCCCGCTAAATTGGAAGAAACCGTAACGGCCTACATTGATGTGACCGTCGCCTTCCCGCTGCTCGCAGCATACGTGCGGCACACGACCGCGCCCAAAAAGTTGAAACGCCTCTACGATCGCGGCGATGAACTGCGCAAGAGATTGATTGAATCGTATCTCGAAAACAACACTGAGGTCGAAGAGCTGCGAACCATGATGACAAAGTTGTCAGCCTGATCGGCGTCTGCGTGCAGAACTGTGATAGGGGAGATCGACTTGAACAAACAAGAAGCGCTGCTAAAACTGGCACAGGAGCATGGCTCCCCCTTACTCATCGTTGACCACGACCAGCTCAGAAAGAATTACCGGACATTCAAAGAGCACCTGCCCCGGGTTCAATGCTACTATGCGGTAAAGGCCAACTCACAGCCGGAGATCATCGAAACGTTGTTCAAAGAAGGGGCGAGCTTTGACGTCGCTTCTTACAACGAGTTCATGCAGGTCTATCAGTACGTCAAACACTTTGAGCGAAAGGAGAAAAAGCACTTCATCTGGGACAAGATTATCTTCTCCAACACGATTAAGGACCGGGCAACACTGGAGAAGATCAAACAGTACAAACCGCTGGTGACCTACGACAATAATGCAGAGCTCATCAAACTTAAGCGCCACTGCGATACGGCAGGATTGGTGCTGCGGCTCAAGGTTCCGGACACGGGTTCGCAAGTTGAAATGAGCTCAAAGTTCGGGGCGGAACCCGGCGATGCCCAGCAATTGATCGAACAAGCATTTGACATGGGACTGAAGGTCGAAGGGCTCAGTTTCCATGTGGGCAGTCAATGCACGAACTTCGACAATTACACAGCGGCGCTCGATATTGCGGCAACAATTTTCAACACGGCACGGAAGAAAGGTTACCCTCTAAACCTTATCGATATTGGCGGCGGCTTTCCGGTCCCCTACGATACGCAGACCGGGCAGTTTGAAAAGCTGAGTGTGATTCTGAATGCCGAACTGACACGGCTTTTCGCCGAGGACGTCGAAGTCATTGCCGAACCGGGACGATTCATGGTGGCTACAGCCGCCACTCTTGTCACTGAGATTATCGGCAAGGCCCGCAGAGACGGCAAGGTATTCTACCATATCAATGACGGTGTCTATCACACATTTTCCGGGGTGGTATACGATCATTGGATTCCCAACTTCCACGCCTTCAAGACCGGGGAGTCTGAGATTTGCGCCGTAGTTGGACCCACCTGCGACAGCTTCGACAAAATATCGCTCTCCGTCGAACTTCCCTGGAATCTCGACGTGGGTGACTATCTCTACACCGAAGATATCGGGGCGTACAGCACGGCATCCTCAACAAAATTCAACGGCTTCGATGGAGCAAAGATTCTCCATGTCAAGAAATGACCTTGACGAATCACCTCTTGCCTAACCGATAAATCCGGAAGAAGAAAAAACTCGATACAACGAGCATAACTGGAGCGTCAGCGCTGCAGCGTCTCGAAATCCACGGCGGCGTACGCCTCAAGCGCGGCAAGTGCTATCTCGCGCTGGGTCTTTAACTGCGCCGCAGCGAGCCTGCTTTCAATCACCATGCGCTGCGCCGCAAGCAACTCCCCGAAATCAGCACGGTCTGCGGCATATGCTGCTTGCGCCATCTCCACAGTCTGGCGGGCCCGCGGGATGATCGTATAGTCGAAAAGCGCGATTTGCCGATCGTCATTGCGCACCACGGCAAGATTAAGCACAAAACTCGCCTTCAGGTCCCGTGCATATTGCTCGCGCAAAGCCTCCGCCGCATTAATTCCCGCCCGCGCCTGTTCAATCCCCGCACGAATCGCTTCTAATCTGAGCGGCACTGTCACCATACCACCGAGTGCTTGCGACACCGAACCGCTGAAACCGAATGATAACCCAAAGTCCGGTATATAGGCCTGCCGGGCGAGACTAAATGCCGCCTTGCCTGCGGACACTTCGTGAGAAAGCGCCGCAAGTTCGGGGCTTCGCTCAGCGCCAATTCTGACTATCTCGGCATCACTAAGCACGAGCGGTCGCAGCGGCGGGATCTCTTCCGGCAAAACAACCGGCGCATCAGCGTCACGACCCAGCAGCGCATTGAACTCCGCGCTTTTCGGCAGCACCGTCGATCTGAGATTCTCCAATTCGTTAACTGCTAAGTCCAGTTCAGTCTGTGCTTTCAGCATGTCCTGCTGCAGAGAAAGCCCGCTCTGCACCTGGGCGCTTGCTTGGCTCAGTATCAGGCGCAAGAGCGCGATACTCTCCTCACCAATGCGAATTGACTCCGCAAGAAGCGCCAGGCCGGCGTACGCCGAGAGCACGCGGGCTTGCAGCATAAACTTCGCCCCCCGGAAACGCGCTCCGGCAGCACGAGCTCTCTCCAGCGCCTGCTTCCCGGCAGCTTGGAGCTTGCTGGGGATTTGCAGACTGTCCATCGGATCGTTCATTACTTCGGTAGTTGTGCGGTCCCAAGCTTTCATGTTCGCTGCGCTGAACATATAGTCAAAACTGAGGGCCGGGTTTGGCGGGCTTGCCGCTTGCGGAATTTCTTCAATTGCCGCGCGCCACTGCCAGTAAAGCGCTTTGAGTTCCGCGTTGTTATAAAATGCAAAACGCAGGTAATCATCCACACGGGCCTGCTCTGGCAATTCGAAATCCCCCCTGCCCGCGGAAACATTCTGCAGTTCTTCTGTGGCCCGCGCGCGCTCCTCAAACTCACCTGGCGGATGAAGTGCACACGCCGACATCGCTGCGGCCGCTGCGGCCGCTAACAGGCGCACCAACAATCTCTTAAAAAAGCAAGTCACGTTCAGTGCCCTCTTAGTTGAGGAATCCCCAGCTCGGCGACATCGACTTCTCCGCGCTTCATCTCGAAACGCCACTTCCAAATGGCATAGATTGCTGGATAGACCAGCAGCTCCAGAATGAAACTTGTAATCAGCCCGCCGGCAAGCGGCGCTGCCACGCGTTTCATCATGTCCGCCCCTGTCCCCGACGACAGCATGATCGGCATTAGGCCGATAAACGATGTGCCCACAGTCATCAGCTTGGGCCGAATGCGCTTGACCGCTCCATAAACGATCGCTTCGGTCAGATCCGAGAAAGTGCGCATCTTCCCTTGTCTGACCCGCTCATAGTAGGACAAGTCGAGAAAGAGCAGCATAAATACGCCAGTCTCTGCATCAAGACCCATCAGCGCGATGATACCGACCCACACCGCGATTGACACATTATAATCAAGCAAATACAGCGCCCACACTGCGCCAACTGCCGAAAACGGCACGGAAAGCAGCACGATCAGCGCCTTCGCCGCTGATTTGGTGTTCATATAGAGAATGACAAAAATCAAGAAGAACGTCAGCGGCACAACAACAATGAGCCGTTCTCTGACGCGAATCATGTTCTCGTACTGCCCGCTCCATTGCAGGGCATATCCCGGCGGCAATTTCAACGCACTGGCGACGGCAGCCTTGGCCTCGTTAACATAGCTGCCGAGATCGCGCCCGCTAATGTCGACATATACGTAGCCTGCAAGCATGCCATTCTCATTGCGCAGCATTGCCGGACCGCTGACGATGCGCAGTTCAGCGATCTCAGCAAGCGGCACTTGCGCACCAGACATCGCCGGCACCAGCACCCGGCCCAGTTCGGACAAGTCGTCGCGCAGCTCCCGGGCATAACGGACATTAACCGGGTAACGCTCCCGGCCTTCGATAGTCGTTGTCACGTTTTCCCCGCCGACAGCCGACATGATCACCATCTGCGCCTCCTCGATGCTGATTCCGTAACGCGCAAGGTTCTCCCGCTTAAGTTCAAAATCAAGAAAATATCCGCCGGCGGTGCGCTCAGCGTAAACACTGCGCGTCCCCGGCAGATCCTTGAGGATTCTCTCGATGGCCGCACCAATTTCTTCAATCTTGCGCACATCGGCACCGAAAACTTTGATGCCGATCGGAGTGCGCACCCCGGTTGACAGCATGTCAATGCGCGCTTTGATCGGCATGGTCCAGGCATTGGTCACGCCGGGGAATTGCATGCGCCGGTTTAGGTCTTCCACAAGCTCTTCCTTGCTGAGGCGATCCGGCAACGCCCAGCGCAGCGGTTTCTGCACAATCTCCGGCCACTCTGAGTAAAAGCGCGCTTTGGTCCGCCACTCAGCGCGCGGTTTAAGCATAATCGTCGTCTCCATCATCGAAAACGGCGCCGGATCTGTCGAACTTTCCGCACGCCCCGACTTGCCAAAGACCCGCTCAACTTCTGGAACACCGCGCAAAACCTGATCCATGCTTTGCATCAGCTTCTGCGCCTCGGTAACAGAAATGCCGGGAAGAGTTGTCGGCATGTAAAGCAAATCACCTTCCCAAAGCGGCGGCATAAACTCTGTCCCCAGGCGTTGATAGACGGGGACGGCACTGAGCATGACCAGCAAAGCTGCGGCAATTGTGCACTTGCGATAGCGGATCACAAAGCGGCATGGCCGTTCGTAGACCCAGAACAAAGCCCGTGATATCGGATGCTGCTCTTCCGGATAATACGTGCCGACCAATACGCGGTTGGCAAGCCAACTGACGATACGGGGGCGAAAAGAAAAGAAGTCAACACGCGCAAACAACATGCGCACTGCCGGGTCAAGAGTAACTGCCAGTATCGCCGCAATGGCCATCGTCAGGTTTTTGGTGTAGGCGAGCGGTTTGAACAGCCTCCCCTCTTGGTCTTCCAGGGCGAATATCGGCATAAACGCCACGGCGATGACGAGCAAAGAGAAAAACACCGAGGGCCCCACCTCCTTCAACGCACTGAGACGCACTTCATGAAAGTCCCCTTGCCGTCCGTTCTCAATCCAGAGCTGCGTCTTTTTGTAAGCGTTTTCCACCTCGACAATAGCGCCGTCAACGAGCACACCGATGGAAATGGCAATCCCCGCAAGAGACATAATGTTCGAAGTGATGCCGAGCAGATACATCGGAATAAACGCAAGCAGCACCGAGATAGGGATGGTGATGATCGGCACGATGGCCGAAGGTATATGCCAAAGGAAAATGAGGATCATGAGGCTGACAATAATCAGCGCAAAGACGAGTTCGTGAGTAAGCGTGGCAATCGACTCCCGGATAAGCCCGGAACGATCGTAAGCGGTAACGATCTCCGTGCCTTCTGGAAGTGATGGCTTGATTTCCTCAATCTTCTGTTTCACGCGGTCGATGACGTTAAGCGCATTCTCTCCGTGACGCATCACGATGATGCCGCCCACGGTATCGCCTAAGCCATCGAGATCGGCAAGACCGCGACGAATCTCCGGTCCTAACACCACCCGCCCGAGATTCCGGACCAAAATGGGCGTGCCGCTCTTGTCGGCGCCGACAGCAATATTCTCAACATCCTGAACTGATGCCGCGTAACCGCGCCCGCGCACCATATATTCAGCACCCGAAAACTCGACCAGACGTCCGCCAACATCATTGTTGCCCCGCCGCACTGCTTCGATAACAGTGGGCAAAGAGATGTTGTACGCAAGCAGCGATGCCGGGTCTATTTCGACTTGATATTGCTTCTGAAATCCGCCGACCGACGCAACTTCGGCTACGCCCGGCACGCTTTGCAGCCAGTAGCGCAAATACCAGTCTTGAAAGCTGCGCAGCTCGTCAAGTCCGCGCTTTCCGCTCTTATCCACCAACGCATATTGATAGACCCAGCCCAGCCCCGTCGCGTCGGGTCCGAGCTCTGTCCTTACTCCATCGGGAAGCTGCGGCAGAATCTTGCTCAAGTACTCCAAAGTACGGCTTCTGGCCCAGTAGATGTCCGTGCCGTCCTGGAAAATAATATACACATAGGAAAACCCGAAATCTGAAAAGCCGCGCACAGCCTTGACTTTCGGTGCTCCCAGCAGAGCGGACACAATCGGATAGGTAACCTGATCTTCGATAATATCGGGACTGCGGTCCCAGCGTGAATAAACAATTACCTGCGTATCGGAAAGATCGGGGATGGCATCCAGGCGGATATTACGCAGCGCATATATCCCACCGGCGATCCCCACTCCGGTAAAGACCAGCACAATGAAGATGTTCCGCGCACAATACTCGATGATACGTTCAATCATCTGGCTTCTTCTCTTTTTTTACTTTCAGTGCCGGTGTCCGCCGGGCTCGTCCTGCGCCAGGGCGGCCTTAAGCCTGCTCTCAGAATCCACCAAGAACATTCCGCTTGTCACCACCTGCTCGCCTTCGCGTAATCCGTCTTCGATAACGATTAAGCCATCAACATGCTGACCGGTCTTTACTTCCCGCGGCTCGAGCTTGCCGTCGCCCAAGTCAACAAAGGCTATCTGCCGCTCCCCCGTAAACATCACCGAACGTTCGTCGACAACCAGCTTGCGGCCGAGCGGCACTTCGATCGAAACAGTGCCGAAATCGCCTGGACGCAACAACCCTCTTGTGTTATCAACTTCAAAACGCACCCGTACCGTACGCGTCATCTCATTAAGATAGGGATAAATGTAAATAACCCGCGCCGGGAACCTGGCTGATTGCTGCGATGCCAGCTCGACTGTGCCGGCTTGACCTTCGACGACAGCGCCTATTTCAGCCGCATAAAGGTCGGCGTAAATCCAAACCACTGACAAATCGGTCACTTCATAAAGAACGGCTCCTGGTTCAATATACGAACCACGTACAATATTCTTCTTCGTGACCACGCCCTTTGCTTGCGACACGATCTTCATCCGCGGAAGAGGTTCGTTTCGCGTTTCAAGTTCGCGAATCTGCTCCGCTGAAATATCCCAGAGATGCAGGCGCTCCCGGGCGCTGCGCACACTTTGCGCGGCAAAAGCGGCCGCTTCCTTTGGCGCACCTGGCGCAAGCACGCGCTGAGCGCGGTAAGCAGCCAGGTAGTTCTTTTGCGCTTCGAGCAGTTCGGGGCTGTAGACCGAAAACAAAACCTCACCCGGTGCGACATAAGCTCCGGTGGACCCAATGTTCAACTCCTCCACCCAGCCACTGAATTTAAGACTTACCGCCGAAATCCGCTCTTCGCTTGACTCAACACGAGCAGCCGCACGGATGGTCTGCTGTACCTCCTTCTTTTCAACAGAGCCAAGGCGCAAACCGATAAGCTGGCGGCGCCCGGTATCGATCTGCACCGCCGCATAACCGTCGACAGCCGAAGAATGCGCCTGCTCGCTGTCCGCCAAGGGAACCAACGACATATGGCAAATCGGACACTCGCCCGGGCGATCTGATTTATAACTAGGATGCATCGGACAGTAATATACCTTGGCCGGCGCAGCAGTTGGCGTATTGCGCTGCTCGGGAGCGGTGACCGGCACCAAGTTCATGCCGCACTTCGGGCAGCGTCCCGGTTTGTCCAGAACAACATCGGCGTGTTCTGTCATTGGACATGTGTAATGTGTTTTAAGCGGCTCTGCACTCTGGCCTTGCGCAAACGACCAAGGCGGCACGAAGGCTGAGGCAAAAGCAAATACTGTCGCGGCAAGCAGCACGCCTAGCCGCGTTCTGAACTTAGTCATCGTCTTCATACCACGCCTATCTGCAGAAGCTTGCAGCACTTCCTGGTTCGCACGGACGCATCAATGACGGCAGGACGCATGTGCCGCACACTCGGATTTTTCGTTCTTAGTCTCGCACTTATCACTGGCGCCTTCGCCGTGGGCGCTATGCTTCTTCTCTTTTGCGTTTTCGGGTTCAGCTCGCACCACCATATTCATACCGCACTTGGGACATTGCCCTGGTTTTTCAGAAACAACATCCGCATGCTCCGGCATTGGACACGTATATTGTAATATTTGTTCCTTTCCACCGGCTTCATCGGCCCACACAGACACTGAGGGATAGACGACTAGATACCCCGCCGCAAGCATGATAAATAGGCCGAAATATGCCGCCAATTGAATGTAGCTCCCAGTAATTTTCTGGTTCATGTTCCTCCATTGCCTAACAATGATGCGTCAAGCGGCCAGGAAACCAGGCCGCAATCAGCAATACCTGGGCGTTAATACGCTGAGAATTCAAGTATTGTGACAATCTTTTTTTTATTTTTTCGCGTTGCCCATGTCACACAACGGACTGCAAACTCGTAAATATAGTGCGTAAGCATGCCCAAATGATGCTTTTTGTTAGTTGTCTTTGCTAGAAAGCGGCACTTTTTCTATATTACCTGGAGCATACTGCGTTAGTTCCATTAGCAAAAGCCGCCGCACCGCTGCAAAGACGATGAAAGCCGGGCACAAAGAAGAAAATACGCTCCTGACTAATGAAGAACTGATGGAAGCATATCAGTTAGGAAATTGTGATGCCTTCGACGAGCTTTACCAGCGCCTGGCGCCGCGTACCTACGCTTACTTACGCAGCCGCCTGAATACCAAACCAGAAACTGATGATGTGTTTCAGCAGGTATTTTTGAAGTTCCACGCTTCACGCGGGCATTACGATGCACATTACACAGTCATGCCCTGGCTCTATGCCATCTGCCGCAGCGTCCTCACTGATTATTTTCGCCAAGCTGCGCGAGATAAGCGCACCATAGCCGCGCAATCCGCGTTTGCGGCTAGTGAAACCGTGGCGTCTCCCCTGAAAGACGGCAGTATCTTGGACAATGCACCGCTGCCGCTCAAGCAGCTCGATCTATTAAGACTGCGTTTTGAGCAAGACATGTCTTTTGCAGAGATTGCTCAGCGGCTCGGCACCACTCCGGTAAACGCCCGGCAGCTCGTCAGCCGCGCCGTGCGCCGGGTTGCTGGTCTGCTGAAAGCGAGGGAAAACAATGGCTAAGCCAAAACAAGATTCTTGGTATGCGGAATTTGAGCACTTCGCCTCAATTGCCGAAGACGCACCTCCTACGGAATTGAGCGCACAGATTTGCGGGCGCATAAAGTACGACCTGCAGCCGTCCGAACTGCGCGTCTTCTCCCGGCTGGCCCTTGTTCATACGCTGGCAGGGTCCGCAACATTGTTTATCTGCCCGCAATTCGGCCTCGGCTTCACCGCACATCATGCGGGACTGATGGCTTTTTTCATGAAATTGGGTCCCGTCGGCTGCATGGCCGCCTGCGGCGCCTTTTTTCTCGGCACAAGTGCGCTAATTGCCGGCAGCATGCTTAAGCCCGAAGAATTGCGCGTGCTTCGCCGCTCACGGCTGCTGCAGCTCCTCGGCCTGTCGCTGGCCTCTCTTGGCGTCTTCTTTTGTCTGGGCGGTGAACTAGTGCCGTTTGAACTTGGCGCAGCTTGGCTTGCTGGCTCACTTTGCGCTTCCGTTCCGGGATTGGAAACGGCGTTGTCGCTGCGTTTCCGCGGCAAAAAAGCATTGGTCTGCGCAGGCAATTCTTAGCATAAGCCCGGGCACGTGCCGTTTATCTTTTTAGCCTGAACTGTAGTACCAGTTCATGCAAATGCGCAGCTTCCTGAGCCAAATCAGCCGAGGCTGAGGCAATCTCTTCAGTATTGGCTGAATTATTTTGCGTCGCCCGGTCAATCTGCGCTAAGCCAAGGTTGATTTGCTCCGCACCTTGCGATTGCTCGCGGGAAGCTGCGGCGATTGTCTCCAACAGACCGGTCGCCCGGTTAATGCCGGTGACAATCTGCGCGAAGAGCTCAGCCGCCGCCTTGGTCACACCAACGCCGTTTTCAACTTCTGCATTTGAACGCTGGATAATTTGCGCCGTATCCCGCGCCGCTTTGGCGCTTCTCCCTGCAAGGCTGCGCACCTCGTCGGCTACAACCGCAAATCCTTTGCCATGTTTGCCGGCACGCGCCGCTTCAACGGCCGCATTGAGCGCAAGCAGGTTTGTCTGAAAGGCAATATCATCAATGACTTTGATCGTTTTGGCCACTTCGTTACTGGTTGTCCGGATTACATTAACCGCCTCAAGCACCTTGTCCATTTGACCTGCGCCACGCCCCGCATCTTGGCTGACCGCCAGCACCAGCGATGCTGTTTCCGCCGCATTTTTTGCATTCTCATGAATTTGCGAATTCATTTCCAGCATTGATGCGGAGATCTCCTGCACGGAGGCGGCTTGCTCGGTGGAACCGGAAGAAAGCGTGTGCGTGGCGTCTGAAATCTGCGCCACATCAGCTTTGACCTTACTCGAAGCGGCAACCACCTGCGACAGCATCACATTCAGCTTTTCACTCATTGTCCGGAACGCGATTCCCAAAACATCGCGGTCTGAGGCGAGTTCTACGTCGCGGGTCAAGTCGCCATCAGCAATGCGCCGCGCTGCTTTCGCCTTTCCTTCCAGACTATCCGCCATGGCATCAAGCGCAGCACCAAGTCTGCTTATTTCATCTTTTCCTCCAAGACGAAGCCGCGTCGAGAGATCACCCAATCGAATCGCCTCGGCGAACTCGACACCCCGGCCAAGCGGCTTGGTGATTGCACCAGCCAGCGCGACGATCGCGCCGAGCGATACAACCAGCATCAAACCAAAAACCACAAGCGAAAAGAACAGTTCCTGGCGTATATCACCGGCAATTTTCTCTAAGTTCGCACCGGAGATCTCAAGCTCTTGGGCGACCACAGCTCCGACATCATCAATGACCCTCGTGATGGTGGCAAAAACCTTTCTGCCGTCCAGGCCGAAACCGCCCTCATTCCATTTGCCGAGCACGGTGACAAACGCTGCGTGCGCATCCCGCCAGGCATCACTCTCCTGTACTTCGGCAAGACGAGGCCGCAGCTTTTCGCTGCCGGAGAGCCCCGGGGAGTTTAAGTTTGCATCAAGCGAACTCTTGAAGCGAACAAGTAAATTCATATCATCCAAGCTGAGCCGTTTGTCTTGGGCAATCAATGAAGAAAGAAGTGCGCGGAACATTCCGCCATTTTCTTTCGCTGTCTCAATCAGCACGATTGCACCAAAAACTTTGCCCACTCCCCGAGTAGTCGGCGCACGTGCGGCGCCGGCTTGCGTATCGATGAGCAGTTTAATCAGCTTGGCATAGTTGTCGCGAAGGCTGGTGCCAGACATGCTCAACGATGATGCCCGCAAAGAAGCAAGCGTTTCTCCGATAGATGAAGCCTCGGATGCGGTTTTATCATCGAGTCTGCTTTGTTCAAGTGCCGCGGTAAATGCTTTAAGTTTCCCGTCGGAAGCCCGGCGCTGCTCCTGCACTGCGCCAAGATCCAATCCACCGGCCAGATGCAGGCTGGTCTTACCCCGTTCTTTTTGCAGCTCGGCCGCCAGTTCTGAGGCCGAGCGAACGAGCGCGGCGTTTCGCCGCATAATATCAACCACATCGTTTTCGTTAATGTTCGCACTGATGTTGCGCCAGCTTTGGAAGCAAAAGGCAAGCATCGGCATCAGCGCCAACACGGCTAACTTGTGTTTGATTTTCATGGGCCCAGTTCCCCCACACTTTCTTATCAGGGTAAGCGATCTTTCGATGACATATCACACTGCACAGTCTCAGCTTCTTACCAGAGTCGCACCTGCGGTTTATGGCGCTATTTTCCGGGGCTATTCTGCTGCAATTCTGCGATGCGCTTTAGCCGGCTGCGTGTTGAACAAGTCAAAACTCACAGCTCGCAACCTAGCCTCTATTCTTGCTTGCAGTGTATGCTGTGGTAATCTCTATTGATTCGTACAACTCGCAGCGGGAGACGGTATATGCAAAACAAGCGTGAGAAGCATATCATCTATGGCGTACATGTTCAGGACCGTTTGAGCCGCGTGCCTGATGTCCAGGCGCTGCTTACAGAATACGGCTGCAATATCCGCTCGCGCATCGGTTTGCATCACGTGGATAACAACGTGTGCTCGCATCAGGGCTTAATTCTGCTGGAAATGTTTGGCGATGAGGCTGAATGCCGGAAGCTTGCTGCGAAATTAACCGCACTGGACGGCGTAGAAGTGCAGCAGATGATTTTTGACCACCAGCCAGATTAATACATTACTATACGGCTAGGCCGCGGCAAACCGGATAGTTGCGGATACGCCGCCACCCTACCTCGCGGCGCCGCATGCTGCCTAACGCGTTACGCCGGACGCACCATTTTTTGAACCATAGGGAGTGCGCGAAATACGGGGGGCACCGCTTCCTGAACAATCTGGGTACTGGTACTGCGTCAGGATCTCTTCAAACTGTTTCATGGTGCAGCGGCCATCGACCATGATGCGCTTGATTCGCTGCACATCACCACCTGGCAAGTTCACTCCAGGTTCTATTGTAAAAAGGCCGCGATAACCGGCCGCAGCAGCATGCCGAATAAGCGCATCATTATACCAACCAGCCGGCCACGCAAGATATTCAACCGGCCGGCCAAGCTTCGCTTCGAGCACACGCTTTGACTCCTCCAGTTCATAGAGCACGTTGCTTTCATCGTATTTGCTGCCACGCCCATCAATCCATGTCACCAAGTTTTCTTTAACGTCCCAAGGGTGCGACATTGTATGCGAAAACACCTCAAACAGCGGCTCGGCATCAATCTCTTTAACATCCCCCCATTCGAAATAGTCCCAGCCAATACCCAGACCGGGGAAAACAGCAAATGATGTCTTGAAACCAAGGGCACGTAAAATGGGCAGTGCCAGCCTCTGATTTTTCCACCCATCATCAAGTGTCAGCGCAATTACCGGTTCATCAAAGCTCGCCCTTCCCTCGATATAGTTTCGCAGCTCACCTAAACTCAACACCCGGTAACCACGTTCCTTAAGCAACATCATCTGTTTTTCAAAATCCGCGGCAAGCACGGTTTCCTCGTTGACCTTAAGTGGATCAACGGTAAACTGATGATAGGTAAGAACCACCGCACCAATTCCGCGGTCCGGCGCAGGGCGCGAGACAGTGGACAAATCTCGAGCAATCAACGAAGCTAATCGTTCATTCAAGCGCCCACCGGGATGCAGGTCACAACGCGGATTAACAACTTCATTCGCCGACATGCTGTCCGCACTGTAGTCAAGCACCGGAACCCCAGCCTCAGAAAGCACAGCTTTGAGCAGGCGATGCACTAGCTGCTGGCCCGGCGCCCTCTCATTCCAAGACGGATGAAACACGACGAAGAACTCTCCGTCGAATTGCTCGCGAAAATGTCTTCGCGCAGCAATGAGTATATCCGCCGTCAAGTGCAGATGCGCAGCAGTGTCACGCTCCGGCAGCTCGAAGTTGATCAAAGAAAGCAGAGGCGAGTGCCGTTTCACCCATGACAACGATGCATACAACGCCGTAGTAAGAGGACGTCTCTCCCAAAACGACCGGCCGCCGGCAAGCGCATTGTTTGGCGTATGATAAAAATAAGGAGATGAATAGATCCAGTAAGCGCGCGTATCACCGATCACACGGCTGACATGATCGGGAATCAGAACATAAAGCCCATCGGCACGTGATCTTGTCGTTTCTTTGCTCACTTCCCCAGAGCGAATCTTGGCCAAGGCATGCGAAGGTCCATAGCCATGCACTGCATAATTATAAACCATGCGCTCCGGCAGCTTGCGGCCTAAGTGCCATTGCAGTGTTTGGTCATCGTCTATGCCTTCACCGAACGTCACCGAACAACCGAATAGCAGCAAAAGAGATTCCGCGCTCCGATCGGGACCGACCTTCCGGCGTCCGAAATGATCGGTCTGGTAGCGTGCTCTGTAGCATTCCACGCCGTCCTTGCTTTGTTTAACAGCTAGATGACGCACCTCCTTCTTCAATACGTAGCCGTAAGAACTGTTCTTCTCCAATGCGAAAAGGTGCTCATCGCTTTCCGGAAACCTAAACGGCTCTCCCCGGGCATACAGCATCAGAGCAGCAACCGCCTCGGCTCCTGCCCAAAGCAGCAAAAAGACACAGAAACAAAGCAAAATATTGATAACTCGCGCTTGCACCGCAATTCTCTCTTTAAATCGGCATACTGAGCTTTAACGTCACCTGCAAATACTTAAAACCGCTGTCCGACATCAGTGCGTAGTTGCCGCCTTCTCCAACGAAGCTCACGGAAAACGGGCGAAACCCTGCATAAGTCATCTCCCCATAAAACCCGGCAAAATTATCAGAGGCATTGCTGCCGTAACGCCGGGAATCTTGATATCCGCCAAACACTTCTGCATAGCCCGAGAAGTCCTCCTGTTCGCCGGAGAGTGCGGTAACAAGCTGAAATGAATTAAGCCGATCGGGATCGAAATATCCTCCCCGGCTCTGGCGCTCATAACTCGTGTACTCTTGACGGCAGCCAAGAGTCCAAACCAACGGCTTTGTATATAACGCAAAAGGAAGATCGGCGCGAAAGCGGAGTGACGAATTATCATCAGAATAGTCTCGCAGCACCCACAGAATTTTCGGCGAGAACCGCTCCGCCGCCTTGACCGTGCCCTGCAGTTCGGCTCCATAATACATGATACGGTTGCGTAAAATTTCTACTGTCTCATAAAGCGCACTTCGCTCTAGGCGCAATTCGACCCGATAGTGTTCCGCACTGAAAGCTACCGAACCTCGGCCAGCCCCCCGTACCGTATCGCCGTAAAACGCCGCACCGGCGGTTGCTTGAGTGAACAACTGATTTGATAATCTGTAGCGCAAGCCAGCGGCAGCCTGGTTCTGCGATTCTTCCCCGGCATCGTCTTCCGCCCATCGTCTCACGGCTTCAAACAACCCGGCAGACTGTTCAAATGGAACCTCAAAACCAGCAATAGTATCCACACGATCATTGCCGTCGCTATCTGCGTAGTATGTGCCGCCCGCTTCTGGAATAACTGTTTGCGCCTGCACCACGGAGCAAAACAAAAAGGCCTTTAGCAGCATCAACAGCAACCACTCATCACTTCGACGCCGTTCCTGCATCAGTCCACTCCCCGCTCCGCATATAGATACCGCGGACGAAGCGGCAAGCCGATTCGCCGGCCTGCCGGGTAAACCCAGCGGCGCCGAAAATCCCGGCGCCATGCGCGAAGCGGAACAACCAAATCCGCCCATGTCTCACGCAACCCGGCGAAGCCTACCACAGCGTAGGCAAGGAAGGCGGCGTTAACGGACGCAAAAGCGGCGTGGAGCCATCGCGAATAATATACATCCACCAATGCGCCGAGGAGCCACTGCGCGAACAGAAAATATACTGCCGCGACATAAAAGGGGCTTGCCGCCGTCCGGCCGTTTACCTTCGGCGTCCTGCCGAATGGTATCTTGCTCTTGCTCAACATCTGCTCGATTGATTTAAACACCCCTGCGAGATTAACCGGAATCAATAGCAAGTTAATCGCATAAACGCCAAATACATCACGGCGGCGGTAACCAGACAGCCGCAGATCTCTTGCGTAGAGCACGAAATACGGCAGCGCACTGAGCGGCAGCCACCAGGAACGCACGCTCTCGGTAAAAGGAAGCGCCAGCACGGTAAGCAACCCCACGTTTACTGCGGCAATCGAGATAAGATAGTGCACCCGGAAAAACCCCTCGAACCATATTCGCCAATGATAAGCATTGCACAGGAGGTAGCGCAGCAATTTCGGCAGAATGATCAGGCCGCCGTTTGCCCATCTGCGCCGTTGAATAATCAGGGCACCGAAATCAGGAGGCGTCGCGCTGAAGGCCAGGCGCTCCGGGTAATTATAAAGCCGCCAATCCCGCGCCACAAGATCGATGCTCGATTCCGTATCTTCAATTACCGTGCGGTCTTGGATATAGCGCACAACTGAATAGCCCCTTTCGCGCTCGCAAACGGCGATATCGTTTAGCGCTTGCTTGCGCAGCAGCGCATTCGCCCCCACCCAATAGGTCCCTGAAAACGCCGTAAAACCTTGGTGAATAATGTACTGCACGTCGGTCGTCGCACCAGCAACTTGCTCCAAGCGTCCCGGCGCGAAAGGAAAAGCATTGTACGGCGTCTGAATCACAGCGAGCCGCTCATTCCCCGGCTGCTCCATCATATACAAAAGACGCAGCACATAATCGGGAAGAATGATGCTATCCGCATCGAGTGTAACGATATATTCGCTTTCCTCCACCGTAAGATCGGCATACTCCATCGGAGCAGCAACAAGCAGCTCTTTTTCGCCCTTTTTCTCAAACCGGAAAGCACTGCCCATGATGCCGATATAGCTGTTGAGATTCATCGCCTTGTTCGGTTCATGCGATAAATTGTCGAAACGCTTGCGTTCAAACGAAGACAGCTTCCCTGAGAATACGGACCGCAGAAAGCAAAGGTGGTCCGCGAGACAATCATCCAAGCTCCCGGCATGCTCCCTCTGGCGCATATCGGCCTCAGCAACATGCCCGGCACGCACACGGCAGTTATCTCGGTGTTTCAACAAAACCTTGTCGATAAAAAGTGCCTCCTCATGATTATTCCGGCAGAAACTATGCGCAAGCTCTTCGAACCATCGAGCAGTTTCCATCAAAGCCTCGCGTAAAAACCGCCTGCGCTCTTCCGCTGAAAACCGATACACGCCATCTGCTGACACGAAATACCCATCAAGCGCAGCAATGATGCCGCGCGGCTTTGCCAGCAGACTCTCTATTTGCCGCGGCAACAGGCGGACACGGACGAGAGCTTCTTGGTCCGTCCGGTTTTTTGGCCGGGGCTGATCGTCAATCAGCAGAACTGCTCGTTTATTCGGATACACCTGAAGCATTGCGGACAAGAGCGTGCGTAGTACAACTTCCGGCTCTTCCCGGTAAGAAGGAATAAGGATTGAAAGTGCAGGCAATGACGACCGCCGGAGAAACCGGGCAAGATCGCCATTAGTCGCAGCCTTGTACCGTGATTTCCGGAAGTAACAAGCGGCTCGCGTCAAGAGATAGACAAAACCGCCATAAATTAAGGAGACGACAATCGCACAAAATAGCAAGTGCATCGCCGCCGCACTCCAGCGCTGCGTATTAATTTGCTCCGCAAGAATCGATTTCAGCTCGATGATCACAAATACTGTTGTTAAAGCAGTAACCGCTGCACCAAACAGCGATAAAACCACTTCTTTGACCAGACCCCTGCCGCGCGCAGCCATTTTCATCATGCCGCCTCCCTTGCCGATTAACGTTTTTGTCGATCCAATACCAGGCTGGCCGGAGAATCCGCCGCCACTTCTCTGACAAATTACCCAAGTTTCAGCAATTCAAAGTCCGGAACGAAAACCATTTCTAAATCGTCCGCACCAAAGAAGAGCTGTCTGGAGGGGATTGGAACATGATGGTCATTACTCAGCAAACTTTGCACGGCGATCCTCGATAAAACTCATCAAGCATTCTTATTTATCTGTATCACTTGAGCTTTTCGATATACTAACTGGCCTGTATCCTTCATACTCCGGAGAGCGCGGCGGGCAAAAACTGCGGGCGGATAATGCTTTCTGGGTCCATTCATCAGTGTAGTCTGCAGCAAGAATATCTACGCCTAGTGTAAAATCGCCGTAACCTCTCTGACGCAAATATTACGCTTCCCGGCATAGTTCTCGCTGCCGCCGCGCTGCTATCATTTAATTTACGTCCGGTTTGCATTATGCAATCCGGCATATTTACCGTTTCATAGGTTCGGCTTGCGTGATCAAGATAGCCCTTCAGACAATGTGATCAATTGGAGACCAAGGATGATCAAACAGCAGCTTGACGATATTAAAGCTTTGATCCGGCACGATCGCCGCATTTGGGCTGCTGCTGTGTTCTGTGCAACGGCGCTGCTTATTTGGCTCTCGACCAGCACGGTGAACAGACCGCACATTATGCACTTTTCCCCAAGCACAAAAGCGAGCAATCCTGGTTCAGACGCAGAAACGCTGCTTAACGACTTTGTCGCGGCCTACGGACGGGACATTGCGGAGAATAAGCAGCGAAACCAGGAAATGTTTGCCCAGCTTGAGCGCCAAAAGACAGACTTCCGCTCATACCAGGAGAAGACTACCGGCATTTTTGAAACGCTGGTCGATCAGTTTGAACAGCTTTCGCGCGAAGTCGACAACTTAACCGCAGCCGTCCGCACGCTTCCGGAGGGTCTGCCAGAAACTGTAAGAAAGATCGAAGAAGGTCCCGACGGAATAGACGTGATTTTTGAACCAGAAGCCGAACCGCCGGCCCCGTTTGCGCCATCACCCCTGCGCGCCAGCGTGATCACGCCTGGGGATTATGCCGATGCAGTCCTCGTCAGCGGTGTTACCGCGCCCGTCGAAGGCAATCCTTATCCGGCGATGTTCCGCCTTACTGGTCCGATCTACGGGCCGGATGGCTCAAGCCTGGATGTCGGCGAGGCGCATCTGCTCGCCGCCGCACAAGGTTCGGACAGCGATATGCGCGTCCTTTTCCGCCTGCAGAAACTTGCGCTGCGCCATGCTGACGGCCGCCGCAGCGCAGTAGATGTCGATGGCTGGGTCATTGGCCCGGATGGTTCGCGCGGCATGCCGGGGCGCTTGATTGATCACCTCGGACGGGTTATCGCGACAACTGCAGCAGTGAGCGCCGCCGCCGCATTGGGCGAACGTATAGAAAACCGCGCCGAGCGCCGTTTCCCGGATCCTGAAAATTACGGATTCAGTGTACAAGGACGCGACGTGGACTATGCGGCTGCGTCGGCGGCGACTGATGCGGCAAACCGCTTAGGCCAGGTATTTCTGGAACGTTACGGAAACATCACCCCGGTAATCGAAACACAGCACGGCCTGCCAGGCGTGATCATCTTTACTCAGCCGGCATATATCGAGCTTTTGGATGAAGGAACGCAGATGGCCGTCCTGACAGACAGCAGCATGGATTAACAGGGCAGGGAAAAAGTCTTCAGCACCCTGCTAATCAATCCGATCTGCGCTCCAGACGCCGCGCAGATTTCTCGCTGGGAGTGAGTATCTGCCGCGAAGCGATCTTGCATAACGTGCTCCCGAAAGCTGAAGCGCATACCCGCCGCCAGCTAAAGTAAGCTCGATCCCGCGCGGATAAACTTTGCCCCTTGCACTAAACTCGCCGAGGCCGGCAATACGCGCCGAACCTTCCACCTCGTCACCGCGCACGACTAGCGCCATGGTCATTTCCCGCGGTTCCTCCAGTCCGCTGTCCCCAACAAGATTCAGCTTGCCGCGATAATTCTCTTCCCCTGTAATCGCCGGTTGCGTTTGCTGCCCCGCCATTTTGCCCGCGAGCACAGGCGGCTGTTCTGCTGGAAGCTGGGGCAACCTTTCCATACCCTCCCCAAACGGAAGCTGCGGCGGCGGAGCCTGCCGGCGCAAAGGCGCTTGACCCTGGCTGGAACCACGCGCCGGAGGAAGCCCTCCCAAATCTGGATACCCCGGCTCCATATCTTTTCGCGCGGTTTCATAGCTCGAAAGCAAAGTCGAACTCTCTTGCGTCTCATTCTGTCCAACACCAGAAACCGGAGGCGCCAGCTCGCCCGTTGAGGGCAGCACCGGCTTAACGGGACGGATGTGCGCCAGATTTTGCTCTGTCGCTGCCGGCTCCCGCGCGGGCTCAACTTCCGGCGGTCCTCCGGCGGCCGGCCCTCGCACAACAGCCACCGCACCTCCTGGAGAAATACTCGATGCTGCATCCACAGCCGCACCGGCAGTCACGCGCGCCTTATACAAGGAAAAAGACCGGCTGGTAAGCACCTCACCGCGGTAAACTAAGTCAAGCCGGTAATCACCCACGCCGGGATCGTACCTGCCGGCACCGCTCAAGGAACCTTCAACCATCAAAGATTTCGCTTCAGGCTGGGGAGATATTGCTTCTGGAGCAATGCGGCCCAAGAGCCGGGCATCCCGCACGCTGAAAAAATTCAAACTAAACTCGCGCAGCACCCCGTCACGTTCTCCCTTGCCCTCACCCACGGCCAGACCCGTAACTGCCGCACTCCAGCGGATCGCCGCTAAAGAATCAGCAGAAAAAGAATCTTCCACAGCAAGCACCCGGTCGCCACGGCGAAGCGTCATTACCGCTTGCACGGGCAAGGACGGAACCGCTGTCGCAGACGGCTGCAATTCTGGCGTGGGAGACGGCAGCACCGGTGCTTGAGTCTGGATAGTCGGTACATCCTTTTGCGCGGCCGCCGCTACCGCTGCGGATTCCGCTGCACGCTCCGGCACTGCCGGCGCAACAACCGGAACCGCTGTTGGCGTTATGCCGGGGACAGCGTGCGGAGTCTGGGCAGGCTGCGGCGTTTTTTCGGGCGCTGCGCTTGCCGCCGCTTGCTTTCTCTCCCCCTCCGCAGCGCCCACTACCTCTTTCTTCGGCTCCGGCTCCACGACATCAACCGTTGCCTCCCGCACCGGCTGTTTCTTTACATCGACTTCAGCCGACTGTTTTTGAACCGCATCGTCCTTTCGTGCCGCCAAAGCAGCCTGGTCTTGGCGCACCGGTCTTGGCGCGCGAACGTGCGGTTCACGCCGCTTCCCGGTTGAGACACCAAGCAGAGCGGCAAGCCGCGGGGATTTGCTTTCTTGCTCCATACCCTGAGGCGCAAGCAGTGTTTGTGCGCGCTGGTTCAAACCAGGAATCCAGCGTACAGCGCCCACACCAAGCAGCACAACCAACACAATGAACGTCGACCA
Source organism: Pseudomonadota bacterium (assembly GCA_029555385.1). Lineage (GTDB taxonomy): Bacteria > Bdellovibrionota_C > UBA2361 > SZUA-149 > SZUA-149 > JAKPSH01. The sequence goes on along the minus strand of JAKPSH010000087.1, from coordinate 16,682 downwards.
AAAGAAAAACCGGGAGCCGGACCTGGCTTCGCGGACGGCTCTAGGTTTGTGCTGACTGGAAGGGATTTGCGGTTTTTTCTCGCCGTCGCCGTAATCCAATCGCCACGTTTCTCCGCCTCCGTTGTCAGGGCTCCCCAACTGAAAAGATGCTGGTTGCTCCAGCGTTTGACTGGTCGAGAGGGATGTCGCGCGCTCCGCAGAAGGAAAAGAACTTGAAGCGAAATAATGGCCGGCATCGTTGGGGAAAAAACCTGTTCCGCCGCGCAGGTCGGGCATATGTTCCAGAATGGCATGAGCAAATTCCGCGGCACTGGCAAAGCGATCGCTTTTTTGCTTGGCTGTCGCTTTGGCCGCGATTTCCCGGTACCACTGTGGAACTTCGCTCAAGCTCATGCCGAAGTCCGGAAGTGGTTCATTTAAATGCTTGAACGCAACAGCAACTGGACTGTCCGCAGCGAAGGGAATTCTTCCGGTCGCCAGCTCATAGCTGATCACACCGAGGGAATAGATGTCGCAGGCCGTATCAAGCGACTCGCCGCGAATCTGTTCTGGCGACATGTAATCTGGCGTGCCGATTACTTGGCCAGTCCGCGTAATGCTTGTATCCATGCCGACAATCCGCGCCGTGCCGAAATCAGCCAGTTTAACCTCACCGTGACTGCTGATCAGAACGTTTGCTGGTTTAAGATCCCGGTGAATGACCCCCTTGCCATGCGCATAGGCGACACCCGCGAGTATCTGCAGCATTGTCGCCGCCGCATCGCGCAGCGGCATCGGTTGGGGCGAGATCTTCTCGGTGGGACTCTCGCCCGTCCTTTGACAAAGACGCTCCCTTAAACTGACTCCGTCTACATACTCCATTGAGATATACGTGTAGCCTTCTCCGGTGTGACCCATATCATGGGTCCGCACGATGTTGGGATGGGAAAGCGAACGGGCGACAAGAACCTCGTTGCGGAATCGCCGGAAGACACTCTCGTCCTGCGCCAAAAACGGATGAAGCAATTTAACCGCAACAACCTGGTTATCCAGCTCCCGGTCAAAGACCCGGTAAACCTGCCCCATGCCTCCGGAACCGATGCGCTCGCAAACCTCAAACCGGCCCGCAATGATCGAACCAGGACCGATATTAAAACTATCCAGCGATCTTTCCATCCCCGGCTACTGAGAAAGCAGCTCGTCCAACAACCGTTCCCGCTCTGCGTCTCGATCCGCCGGACGCGGTTTCGCGGCTTCAGGCGGCATTGGCGGAACAGCCACCGCATCAGGGGACGCTGCGGGCGCTGATGGAACAGGCTGAGTTTCGAGCTCAAGTTTTGGCACTTCGCGCGGAGCCTCCACTTGAGGCGCCGCTTGCACCGGCGGTGCGACTGGAGGCGCTGTTTCCGGCGCTCCGGTATCTCCTTCTGTCGGCAACATACCAAACGGATCCGCTGCCGGCGGTTCAACACCTAAAGGCTCAGTTTTCGGCACAGAGATCTTTACCGCTGTTCTCGGCAGCACCTCACGTTTAATTAAAAGCTCAGCCGGAATAATAACATGCTGACCAAGCCGCAGCCGGTTCGGCTTAATTCCGGGATTCGCCTGCACGATCAGATTCCAGTTCTCTGTTTTCCCGGTATACCACTTAGCAATGATGCCCAGCGTTTCTCCGGGATACTGGATAACGTGAACCAGGTTATCTGGCGCTCTTGGCGGCTCGGCAGGCGGCGCCTCCGGCTGTGATGTACCGGGAGCGCATGCGGTCAACATCAGCAACAACGAGCAAAACAGAGTACAAACTAAGTGCCCGATGCTGATATATGAAAACAGAAAATGGCGAGGATTGTTAACTGTTATTTCGTTTTTCATTGTCTGCCCACTTTGCTCATTCATACTTCCCTCTTCCCGGTCATCCCTGCTGCCGCAGCCGGACCAAAGAATCTTTAATTACTTTCAGCACCACCTCACTAGTCTCAGACTGCAAGCGCGCCTCAAGCGCCGTCCTAGCCTTGGCGTTTTTGGAAACAGCGAGAGCCCGCGCAGCAAACCCACGAACAGCAGGTTCGGGATCTTCCAGAGCGCGGGCAAGCTCCTGCACCGCTTGCTCATCCTGCGCAAAACTTCCCTTGGCTAACGCCTTGGCCGCCTCGGCACGGACGACAAAATCTTGATGACGCAGCATACTAAGCAGTGCCGAAAGGAAATCCGGCTTGGCGCGCTTGGCGGCCTCCACAGCAAGGAGACGCAGCGTTGCGCTATCCGTCCCGTTCCAGCGCAGCAGAACAGCAAGCTCATCATCACGCAACCCGGCAACGACTTCCGGCGAAAAGCCTCCCGGCGGCACCTGACGGACGACGTTTTCGGCCTGCGCTGCGGGAGTCTGCGCTGGCGCAGCATCCATTGCCGGCGGTGGAGCGACTACGTCCCGACCGGCCAGCTCCCCCGCGGGCACCACGACCTGCTCCTGCTCATTCGCCTGGTCAAACTGCACCAATCCTCCCGGCTGCCATAAGAACAATAATGCTGCTGCTGCAAGAAAGCCTGCCGCCAGTCCATAATAAATTGTCTGGCGAAGCCGCAGCCGCGAGCCGCCAAGCGTCGGTGCTTTCCTGGCTGGCCTGCTGCTTTTTACTGCCGGTGCAGCGGATGGGATCTCCTGCGGCTTATCCGGCGCAACCGCCGCTTCTTTCTCATTGGCCCAGTTCTGGCCGAGGTTAAGACTCGCAATTCCCTGGTAGGAACCGCCAAGAGTATGCTGGGCAGGTTTAGCGTCGGCGCTCCAGGTTTTTGACCCGTCATATCCGCCGATTAATCCACTGCCGTCTATCGTCTGCCCGATTGCGCGCGCAAGGCTGGCCATGAACTCCAGTGCGCTTGCGCAGCGTTCCTGACGGTCTTTCGCCAGTCCCCATTTAAGCGCTTTCTCCGCTTCCGGCGGCAGGCTTGAGCCGACTTCACGAAAAGATAGGGGTTCTTTGTGAATTATGTTGCTGACCACAGTCGTGAAATCGTTGCCGGGGAACGGCCGCAGGCCAGTCAACGCTTCAAAAGTCACGACAGCAAGTGAAAATATATCAGTGCGGCCGTCGAGTGTCTGCCCGCGAATCTGCTCCGGCGACATATAACTGGGCGTCCCAACCACTGTCCCGGCGGGAGTAAGCGATGTGTCGCTCATCTTCGCCACGCCAAAATCAAGCAGATGCGACCGTTGCGCACCATCAATCAAAACATTGCTCGGCTTGATATCGCGATGAATTACATTCTGCATGTGCGCATAATCTATCGCACTGGCAATCTGGGCCAAATAATGAAGCGCAGCAAGCGGATCCAACGGCCCTTGTTCGGCAATGCGGGCCTCGAGACTTGTGCCCTCGATATATTCCATCGCGATATAGGGCGAACCGTTATCGGTGCGGCCTGCCTCGAAGATTGTCACAATATTGGGGTGGTGCAGCCGCCCTGCGGAGCGGGCTTCCTGCCGGAAACGCTGCAGCGCTTCGTTTCCTGCGGGGTCATTGCCCATAAACATCGACTTCAGCGTCTTAATTGCTACAAGCCTGCCAATTTCAGGGTCCCGCCCTTTATACACTACGCCCATCGAGCCCCGCCCAAGCGTAGAGACAATCTCATATTTTCCGATAAAATTAGTATCCACGGGGTCTATCTAAACGTTTTCCGCCGAAAGTAATAGCAAAAGCTGCGCATTACAGCCTAAATTCGAAGTCCTTGTAATTACACAATATGACTGATTACCTTTCGAAGGCAGCGAAAGGACCAATGCCATAAAACATCTCTTTTGCTCAATATATATATCACCGCGCCCAATAAGGCGAGTAAAGGTGACTTACAGATCTTTGGATGCTGTTTAGCGGTGTTAAAAGTACGCAATAGCCCTGAGGACTAACCGCAGGGGATTGCGCCCGCCGCCACAGCCCCTTTTTCGGCGAGTCCAGGTAAATTTATCCGTTTATTTCCTCGGCTTTGCTTTCTTAAGCTTGCGCAATTCCCGCCTTTACTTGAATTCTGAAGCCCATGACACCGTTTCTGCACAAGCTATACTTTCTTTTGCTCGGAGTGCTCTGCACGATCGTGCTTTACTTCGCTTTGCGTGACCCTGGAGTGTATGCCCGCGGCATCCGCTACCTGACGCATCGCAAGGCTGCACCAGCAGAGCAGCAATCCGGGATTCCCACACCCTTTGGCCGCATACTGCTTAAGACGGGGCATGCGCCGTCTGGCATAGCAATCCATGCCTCTTGCATCGACTGCCGTTACCGCAATTCCCGTTTGGCACCGGCGGCACTAAGGTCAAGCAGCGCTTTTATCGAGGGCACGTTTAAACACAACCGCTTTGATGGACGCATCAACTTTGAGGGTATCCAGGGCGAACTTTCAACAACATGGAAACTCAATGCGGCAACAGGTTCTTTTGTCCTCCCGGAAACACCAATAGCAGATATTTACCATGCTCTGCGCTCGATTGTTCCCGAAGCAGCGCAGGCAAAAGTCTCAGGAGTCATCTCGGCGGCTGGGACCTTCGAGTGGCCGGAGCTTTTTCTTGTTTTCAAACCCCAGATTAAAGATTTTGCCGTCGCGGGACTTGTCGACGAGCAACGATACCGCCATGGAGAGTTTGCATATCCCGGCAAAGACGCATCAGGCAAACCGCAAAAGATAATCAGCGGGGAAGGAACGCCGTCCTGGATGCCGCTGCGCACCCTCGGCAGTCTGCTGGCACAGGCAGTTATGGCCGCAGAAGACGGCGCGTTTTACCACCACCCCGGCTACGACCTCGGCAACATTACTGAAGCGATGGAGCAAAATAAGACCAAACGCGGCTTGTTTCGCGGAGCAAGCACGCTCAGCCAGCAGCTTGCCAAGAACTTGTTTCTCGACAACGACCGCAGCTATGCGCGCAAATTGCGCGAGCTGCTGTATGCGGTGGAACTCGATCGCGAATTGGGTAAGGGGCGGGTTCTTGAACTCTATTTAAACATCGTCGAATGGGGTCCTGGAATCTATGGTGCTAAAAACGCAGCAGCCGCATATTTTGCGAAAGACCCGGCAGAGCTTTCGCTGGTCGAGGCAGCTTGGCTGGCAAGTATTCTGCGCTCGCCGCGCAAGGCTTGGAACACTCAGTACTTAAAGCGCCAAGTTCGCCGGCGGCAGCTTAACACCGTCCTGCGGCGCATGCAGGCGAAAGGAACAATTACCGGGGAACAACTCGCCGAAGCTCTGTCTGTGGAACTTGAGTTTGCGCAGGCATCCCGCGCACTCGCGGCGCCAAGCCGATAAGCGTTCCCGAACAATCGGTAAAAGATGTTTAACTTTTCGTCACAGCACGTTCGCGCCACAGAATCTGCTTCATGTAGCGGGCTTGTCGGATGCCGAGGATTTGTTCGATGGCGAGCACCACGGCTTCGCCGGGGTCGAGATCCCGTCCGGAGTGCGCTTCGAAATCAACCAACTTTCCCGCGTAATTGGCGATATGAATGCCGTCGCGGGGCGTATATTCCTCGCCCTCTTTGCGGGCCAGCGCCAAAAAGTCGGCAGTGTAGTCAAGCACCACCGGATCTGTAAACGGCAGGTTGACTTCGAGAATCTTCCGCTCTTCGGAGCGATCCGGAAAATCCAGACCGATGTACGGATGAAGCCGGGAATTGATATACTCCGGCAGGTCAAAACACGACGCATCATCGTTCATCGTCGCCACAAAGCGGAAATTCTTATGCGCCCTAAGCATCAGTCCGACGGATACTGACTCAATATAACGCCGGGAATCAAGCAGCGGTGCAAGAGACGCCCAGGCTTTCTCCTGCATGCGGTTGCCTTCATCGAGAATGCACACACCGCCGACAATCATCGCCGAAATTACCGTACTCGCGATATATTCGACTTTGGACATATCTTTGGCGGTTTCGACAACTAGCGGCGTGATCATTAAGTCGTTGGGCGTCGTATCAGCCGTTCCCTGAAAAAAGTAAACCGGAAGACCAAGTGTTTTTCCAGCCGCATAAGCCAGCGCTGTTTTTCCTACACCTGGTTTGCCTACTAGCCGCGGGTTCATCGGCTTCTCGCCTTCGTGGCTGCAAAACCACGAGGCGCGAAGCTGATTCAGCACCGGCTTGTTGCCGACCCACTCAAAGTCCAGCACATACGGCTTGGCCAACCGGATGCGGATGCCGGAGACCGAGACATAATGCTGTTCTGTTGATCCATCGACCTCGACCTCAAGCTCCTCGCCGGAGACTTGAACTTTTTGACCGGTTTTACTCATAACCCCCGAACCCTTGGCCGCTTTTCAACCCTTTTCCGAGCAATTCCAGGAGCTTAACATGACACACCCCGCGCCCCCTAATGATGTTATGCCCTAGTTGGCGCCTGGTGCATCATGCCAGAGTTATAGCGGATCGCTCCCACCGGCTGCGTATGAAGGGCCAGCTCGCCGTCCGGCAGCCTCCGCTGCTGCCGTTAAGCTGATGTACCCGGAGCGCCACACTATTGAATCCTTACAACGTACACTGCCCCGGCCTAGGTTCTCAGAAGCTTTTGAATCCGCGCAATGAGCACCGCAGGCGATGACGCCTTGCTGACGAAATCGGACGCCCCGGACTGGAGCAGGCGGATCTCGTTTGCATCACTGTCCGACGCGCTGAGCACAATCAAGGGAATACTTCTTGTCTTGTCCAGCACACGCAGTCGAAGAGCAAACTCCTCTCCATCCAAACGCGGCATCAGCAGATCGCTAACGATGATATTTGGCGCAAAGCTCTCCAGTTTTTCCAGTGCATCGATGCCATCAACTGCTTCGCATACCTCATAGCCCGCCTTGCTCAAAGCCCGGGCAATAACGAACCGCACGCCATCGTCATCATCAACAAGCAGCACGCGCTGCCGTGCCGCAGCCGGCGAAGCACCCAGTCGATATGTGCGGGCGAGTTCCGTTACTGAGGTCTCATCTCCATCTGCGGCACCCGGGGCACAACTCACCTCTCCTGGCTTTTGCCGCAGCGGCTCATGTTCAAGCACTCCCTCCACTCCGGAAATAAATGAACCGAGCAACTCGTCCATGGTGGATACCTCGCCGCCAGTTGCTGCCGGTGGAGAAATATTTGTTTCCGCCGCAGTTTTGCCCGGACTGACAGTCTTTCCTAGCACGCGTTCCATCTCTTCGATGGTGGTGACACCTTGCTCCACAAGTTTGCGTCCGGAATCTGTTAACTCCAATAAACCATAACGGTTGCCGTTTTCCTCAAGCTGCGCCTCGCTCGCACCCTGGCGAATCAGCTCGCGCATTTCGGCATTAATCACAAGCAGCGAGTACAACCCGATCCGGCCGCCGTACCCGGTATTCTCGCACTGCGGACAACCTACCGCAGCACGCAGATTTGGTCCGGCAATGCCGCAGTTCCGGCTCAGCGCTGCTGCTTCTGCCTCACTCAGCTCGCGGCAGCAGAAGCTGCACAACCGGCGCACCAGCCGCTGCGCAAGCACGGCACCGAGTGAAGCCGAAATGATGTACGGCTCGATACCCAAATCAAGCAGTCTGACCACGGCTGAAGCTGCGCTGTTTGTATGCAGGGTAGTCAAAACCAAGTGCCCTGTCTGGGCCGCCTGAAAGCCAATCTGCGCCGTTTCCGCATCCCGTATTTCTCCGACCATAATAATATCCGGATCCTGTCGCAGGATAGAACGGAGTCCGGACGCAAATGTCATGCCCGACTTCTGATCGACCTGCATTTGTGTGATGCCTTCAATGCGGTATTCAATTGGATCCTCGACGGTAATAATGTTGTGGGCGCCATTTTGCAGTGTCATGATTGCGGCATAAAGCGTCGTCGACTTGCCGGACCCTGTAGGGCCGGTGACAATGACCATCCGATCACGGGCCGCAAGTACACCGGCGAACTGCGCCAGCATCTCCGGCGGCATACCCAATTCCTCCAGCGAGACCCCAGTAATGCCGGTTTGCAGCAGACGGACGACCAGTTTCTCACCGTAAGGAGTCGGCACCGATGACACGCGGGCGTCGCCTCCTGCGTTCTGCCCCGAACGCAATGTAAAGCGCCCATCCTGTGGTCGACGGCGGATCGTAATATCCATGCCGCTGAGAATCTTCAGACGGGTCAGCACGTAGTTCTGAAGATTCTTTGGTACCATTGTGTGAGAACCCAAGACACCATCAACACGAAAGCGCACGTCCAAGCTTTCCGGTCCTGGCTCAAGATGGATATCGCTTGCCTGCTGCTCCACAGCGTCATTGAGAATCTTCTGCACCAGGCGCACGACGGGAGCGGATTCAGAACCTGCCATCATCAATTGTTCGCTGTCTTCGCTCTCGCTCTCCGCTGAACCGCCCTGACGCGAATCGGACTGAGCACTTGCGGCAGCCTCCTCCATTAAGCGCGAGTCAGCATACTTGCCCAGCAGTGCGAGAATTTCCTTCTCCTTGCCTAAAGCAATCTGCAGACTCCCGCCCAGCATAAATTTGAGCGCGGCTATTGCTTCGCCATCGAGCGGATCTGCCATAACCACCACCACAGTTCCTTCCTTCTCTTCCAACGGCACACAGCAATATTTCTGTGCAAAATTATGATCAAAGCGCGCGAGCAAACTGCTCTTTCTGTAACGGCGCACAACTACCGGATCGTTCAGTTGGACCAATGGAAGCGAAAGGTCTTTCGCCACTTTTTCCAGCGCGCTGTCTTCATTTAGCATCCCTGCGTCAGCCAAAGCGGCAAGCAGCATGCGTCCGCATGCTTGGTGTTCGATTTTCTTTATCTGATCTTCCGCGGCCAGACCCAGACGGAGCACAAGCCGCCGCATCCCCGGTGAGCAAAGGCGTGTTAGCTGATTGTTGCTCTCTGGCTTCATTACTCGTTGTTCACCCTAGCGCTTAACCGGCAGGCGCACGATAAACTTTTTTTCTCCATTCTGATCGAGCTTTACTTCTCCGCCATGCGCCTCAACAATCCGGCGCGCAAGGTACAGTCCCAAACCATTCCCGCCTCCTGGCTGACTATTTACACCGCGGTACCCTTTCAAGAAAATCTTCTCTTGCTCATCCAGAGGAACCGCTGCCCCACAATCGGCAACTTCAACTGCCACGGCGCTGCCGCCATCTGCATATGTGCGCACCGTAACTTTGCTGCCGGGCGGTGAATATTTGAGCGCATTATCTAAAATATTGCTGAGTACTGAAGGGAAAATCGCCGGGTCAACTAGAACCGGCGGAAGGCGCGGCTCGGTGCGGCACTGGAGCTGGACATCTGCGGCTTCAAAGATCAGCCGCATATCTGCAGCGACCTCTTCTACCAGCTCGCCTAACCCAAGCGGCACTGGATTCACCTGCAAGTTGCCTTGGCTGTCTTTATCAGCAAGAAGAATCGAATTAGTCTCGTTCAGCACACGAAGCAGTGAACGCTCCATACCCGCTGCTGCCTTCTGCCGCTTTGTGGCATCAGCAATCTTCACTTGTTCAAGATACTCGCGGCTAACCAGCAGGTAGCGTTTGATGTCGTGCGCGTAGCTGCTGAGGTCGCCGTCCCGGTTCTGGATATTAGCCCGCACATATCCCGCGGTAATTTCAGACATGATTTCCGGCAGTGTAATAATCAACTGAATAGTGTTTTCAGGCAAATCAGGAAACCTTTCGAAGAACAGCGCGAGGTAGCCAAAAAAGGCCGGCTCACTGCGCGTGGAAACGATCAGCTCCGAAGAAAACGGAAGCAAAAGAGAATATTCCCGGGGCACTGAAAAGTTACCCCCCTCCGCGTCGAACTTTAGCTGGGGATAAGGCCAGCTAAACGCGCTGAACGATATAGAAGAAAGCCGAGCTTCGAGATCTTTGCGCAAGTACTGATGGATGCCCGAATCCTGCCAACGCTCGACAAACTGTGCGGTGGCAGCAGGAGCTTGGGCCAGTGTTTTTCCGCGCAAGACCATGGTCTTCTTTTCCTCGACCCCAGGAATGACGCTTTGTTCGAATGACAAAAGCGCATCTGCCGCACCAAAGAGCTCCAGCGAAGACTCCGTTAGCAGCGCAAGCATCTCACTGACCAAAGATGTGCTGAGACAGCGCTGCAGGGCCGCACGGATATCCCGCGGCAGATTTTTAGGCAGCTTTAGCATACTTCGCCCGAGTGAATTACCCCCCCCGGCCAGCGCCGGGATTTATTATGGAGCTGGTTAAGAGTCCGGTTATATTACGTTTAAATTCAACCGCATTGGCGGAAGCTCTCGCGCTCAATAATTTAGATAGAGATCAAGGGCACTTAGACGCAGGTTTTTATTTGGCTGCACCATGTTCGCTCAACCCAGCCAGGGGGCAAGCAGATTGCGCGCTACCGCTCCCTCCCGGAGGATTTTAAACGGCACTGAACGCACATCAATTAGTGTTGAAGGGATCTGCGCAGGCTCACGGCCCTGTGCTGCGCCGGCTGCGCAGCAAATAAACATCTCCGGGAAATATGCGCGGACTTTGGCCGCCGTTTCTGCTGGCGCCCTCCCCTTGGGATTTGCGCTTGTCGCCGTAATCAAGCCGCCGCATGTGCGGGCTAAATCGCGCGCAAGATCACATGAAGACACTCGCGCGGCTAACGTGCCGTCCGGACCGAACACGCCTTCCATCAACTCTTGTTTTGCCCGGGCATTTGTGGAAAACACAATGCTCAGCGCCCCGGGCCAGAACTTCTCCTGCAGCTCCAGGCGTCCTGTCCTTGCTTGCGCTGAGGCATCTTCGATCCATTTTTCGATTTCTGAAGCCTCCGCTGCAATCAGCGGCACCCCGGCAGTAAGTGAGCGCTCTTTCAAGTCAAGCAGTCTGCACATCCCCTCAGCATGACCGGGCAGGGCCGCGATTCCAAAAACAGTCTCAGTGGGATATGCAACAAGCTCCCCCGCCGCAAGACGCCGCGCTGCTTCCGCCAGGAGTTCCTGAGCCATTTCAAGACCCGAGCTTGGCGTTAAGTTCTTGGTCAGCCTCAAGCAGAGACTGCGCGGTTTTTTGCTGGTAGCTTTCAAGCTTTTTCTGGAGCTCCGGCTCATGCAAAGCAAGCATGCGCACCGCCAGCAGCGCCGCGTTCACCGCACCAGCCTTGCCGATCGCTACCGTGGCCACGGGGGTCCCCCGCGGCATCTGCACCGTGGAGAGCAGGGCATCGAGACCTTGCAGCGGGCCGCCATCCATCGGCACTCCGATCACCGGCAGCACCGTATGCGCCGCGACGACACCCGCCAGATGCGCGGCAAGCCCGGCAGCGGCAATAATCACCTGGAGTCCCTTTGCGGCTGCACCTCTAGCCCAGATGCTCACCTCTTCAGGCGTGCGATGCGCAGACATGATGCGCACCTCTGCTCTAATGTCGAATTCATCCAGCACACTTTTTGCGGCCAGCATGGTTTCTGAGTCAGTAGGACTGCCCATCACAATGCCAACCAACGGCCTTCTCTCCATCGTTCCCTCCTCTAGCACACAGCGTTCACAATCCAATATCACGCCGGTAATGCATTCCCTCGAACTGAACTTTCTCTATCCCTGTGTAAATCTGCCGCAGCGCATCATCCACCGTATCGCCCAAAGCAGACACACAAAGCACCCGCCCCCCTTTGGAACGCACCAGTTCCGGCGACTCAGCATCGGCAATGGTTCCGGCATGAAACAGCACGCAATTGTCGGCTGCCGTCAAACTGCTCGTGATCAGCTTGCCGTCCTCAACCACTCCCGGATAACCGCGGGAGGCTGCCACCACGCAGGCCGCAGCACGGGTGCTCCAGCGCAGTTCAACAGACGATAAACGCGCTGACGCTGCACAATCGAGAGCAGCAAGCAAGTCACTCTCCAAGCGCGGCAGGATCACTTGCGTTTCCGGGTCCCCCAAGCGGCAGTTAAATTCAAGCACGCTGGCATTGCGCCCGGCATCAACAATAATCCCCGCATAAAGAAAACCGGTATAATTGATACCGCGGCTGGCAAGTTCCCGCAGCACGGGCACCATAATCTCGCCAACCAGATTTTCCACACCCTGATCGCCAAGCACGGGCGTCGGAGAAATTGCACCCATACCTCCGGTGTTCGGCCCTTGATCGCCGTCAAGCAAACGCTTGTAGTCTTGGCTGACAACCAGCGGCAGCACGGTCAGCCCGTCGACGATCGCCATCACCGACGCCTCCCGTCCATCGATGAACTCCTCGACCACTACACGGCTGCCCGATGCGCCGAAGCTGCCGCGGAGCATGACCTCCTCCAGAAACTTCAAGGCCGCCTCTGTTGTCTTAGCTACCGCCACGCCTTTACCTGCCGCCAAGCCGTCGGCTTTAATGACAATCGGCGCACCGCGATCGAGAACGTACTGTTTAGCTTTCTCGAATTCCTCAAAGATTTCCGCTTGCGCGGTCTTAACGCCGGCGCGCTGCATGACCTCTTTCGCGAAACTCTTGGAACTCTCCAGCATCGCCGCTTCTTTCGTCGGCCCGAAGATGCGCAGTCCATGCTCGGCAAACATATCGACGATGCCCTCAGCCAGCGGCGCTTCCGGCCCAACAACGGTCAGGTCAATTCGATTCTCCAGTGCCCACAGCGCGAGCGCGCCCAAATTGCCTGGCTGAAGACTGACGCTTTCGGCGATTTCTCGCGTTCCGGCATTACCGGGCGCACAGTAGAGTTTGGTGCATAACGGGCTCTGCTTAATTTTCCAGCACAGCGCGTGCTCCCGTCCGCCGCCACCTACAACTAAGACTTTCATCAAAGACCTCCTTCATCATGCAAATTGAGAACCGGCAAGAAATCTCCCCTTGCCGCGCCGCTCAGTGACGGAAATGCCGTTCCCCGGTAACCAGCATCACCACTGAGCGTTTCTTTGCGCTCTCCACGACATCTTCATCCTTAATCGAGCCGCCCGGCTGAACCAGGCCGACAACACCGGCATCATTGAGAATTTCGAGCGTATCCGGAAACGGCAGAAACGCATCACTGGCCGCAACAGCACCCGCGACACTGTGCCCGTGAAATCCGGCGCGCTGCACCGCAAGTTTTGCCGAATCCACCCGGCTCATCTGTCCGGCGCCGACACCGATCGCCCGTCGGTCTTTAACAATGACAATAGCATTGGACTTGACGTGCTTGCAGACTTTCCATGCCAGTTCAAAATCCTGCATTTGCTCAGCAGTGGGCGTCTCTCCGGCAGCCACTTTAGCCCCGCTGAGATCCTTAAGTTCGTTGTCCGCAGTCTGCACCAGGTAGTCGCCGTAAAAGTTGCGCATCGTCATGACTCCGCTGGAGCGCGCGGCACGATAGCGTTCCAGGCTGCATTCAATGAGCCGCACATTCTTTTTCTTGGCGAAGACCGCCGCCCCTTCGGGAGATACCTCGCCGCTGATGACAACTTCGACAAAACCCTCGACGATAGCTTCCGCAAGCTCCTTGGTCATCACCCCGCTCACGGCAACAATTCCGCCGAATGCGCTCAGCGGGTCGCAGCTCCACGCAGCCCGGAATGCTTCGAGCGCTGTCTTGCGCACTGCCGCACCGCACGGATTGGTGTGCTTGATAATCACGGCAGCGTGCGCGCCGTCGAGCCCCGTGCTCACTTCAAGAAACAAGTCTAAAGCTCCATGCATATCAAGCAGGTTGTTGTACGAGATTTCCTTGCCCTGAATCTGGCGCCACCATGAAGAGCTGCCTTCGCCTGCTTCATACCGCCGGTACAGGCCGGCTGTCTGGTGCGGATTCTCACCATAACGAAGCGTCATTTCCTGCTGCAGCGTAATCGACTCAACCGGCGCAAGCTTGACCCTGCTCCCGTCGCTTGTCAGAAGCCGCTCGGCGAGCGAAAAGTAACGCGCGATCGCGCCGTCATACGCCGCCATCATACGAAACACTTTAGCCGCCAAACGCTGCCGGGTTTCGTGCGCGATACTCCCGCTCTGACGGAGTTCGGCAAGAATCACCGGGTAGTCCGCAGGATCGCAAATTGGCGCGACAAAACGGCAATTCTTTGCCGCGGCGCGTATCATTGTCGGGCCGCCGATATCAATAAACTCCACCAATGATTCGTGGCCAGCGTCTCCCGCCTCTTCAATTCTTCGTACTTGTTGGACGAACGGATAGAGATTGACTACAACAAAATCGATCTCTGAGATTGCGTTAGCTTGGAGTTCACGCAGGTCGTCTTCACGATCGCGTCGTGCAAGAATACCGCCGTGAATGCGGGGATGCAGGCTTTTTACACGCCCTTCAAGGATCTCCGGACTCTGGGTGTAGTCGCTGATTGACTGCACTGGAATGCCTTTCTCTTTAAGAAACTTTGCGGTCCCGCCGGTGGACAATATACCGATCCCCAACTCTACCAACCCGCCAACGAACTCTTCCAATCCCGTCTTGTCGTAAACACTGACAATCGCTTGCTTTTTCATCTATTCCCCACGAGTAATGAACTGCCCTTGAAATTGAGGCCACTAAAATACGGTAAGCACGGTAAGTCGTAAAGAGGGAGCGATTCCGTACTAGTATCGTAGTGATCGGGCTTCGAGCAGGGTGCGTGCCATCTTTCGCCTCCGATGCCCTGCTTTTCCTTCTGGGACTATCCAGTTAACCTACGCATTGAATTCGGGAAACGTATCCAATTCCCGAAACAGCCTGTTCGACTGCTGGCGGACGATACCACTTTTCGGCCCCCAGAGATGCACTTGATGCGACCAAGCCTCCTCAACTTGCTGCGCCGCGACAGCGACGGACCGGTAATCGGGCCTGGCGGCATCTAGTGCGGACCGGCACGCGGCACGAAGGCGGCCAATGGCCCCAACCATCTTATCCTTCGGGCGGCCATTGCCTTTGACGACGACCTCATCGCGGTCGAAAAAAGCCACGAGACCAGCGATCTCGCGTACGACATCCATTGCGCACCGGCGCACCGGTGAACCACCGGAGCCGTCCGGCGGCGCGTCCTGCTTGGCATTCTTCTTCTTGTCTCTCCGTCGCGACATGGGATCTCCTTTTCGCTCGCGGTTCATGAAGATGTTGAGTGAACAACAGAAGAGGGCAAGAACATTCGCAGCATCTTCTGTTGTTCACTCAAATACCGGAGGACTGCGGGACGGGTAGACAAGAATAAAAACCTTATAATGACATGCACCCGGGAAGAAAGACTGTTCCAGTAATCTTCGCGGAGCGCAGTTTGAACCCGGCCTATTCGTGTACGGAGATTTAAAATAACAACGCTGCGCCAGAGCAGCAGCAGAGGGTATAGTTACCAAAACGTATTACCCGTGTAAAACCGCCAAAACATACGGTCATTATACCCACAACCCGGTAAGAATACCGGAAATCGCCAGGCGGCGGTATTTCCCAAGCAGACCGTGTGCGTGGTATTACGACTCCTGAGGGCGATAAGAATATTTTCAGCAGTTGTTCAGGGAGGTAGTTATGAAGACTCGGCTTGCAGTTTGGCTGTGCGGATTTGTCATGCTTTTTTCCAGTTCTCAGGCACAGGCCGATTACTTTGTTTATGACGTGATTTGCGAGCCAACACAGTTTGAGGATGTCGCGCGGGTAATTCGCGCGCGCATTTACCTTGACATCGCCGCAGACAAAACAATTACCAACAGCAACATTTCCGTTTCCATCCGCAAGGGACCGGCCGTAGTCGAGAAGAAGCTCGAAGCTGAACTGATGGATGACTATGGTTACTTTTTCAACACGCAAGATCTTTCGTTTTCGCTGGGCGGCACAGCCTCAGGGCATGCGTGTTTTCGCGACGCCTCTGTGACCGTCTCTGTTCAAGTGACAAGAAAAGACGGCACAACTGCGTCAAACCAGTTTGTCACCTCAATCCGGGTTCCTGGTGCTTATGCCACTAAGGCGAAAGTCCGCATACGCGAACCATAAGTAAGGCGCTTCCAGCGCGAATGCATTTGCCAACTGAAAGCTTTGGCGGACAGGGTTATTTCTAGAACCTTGTAGTTCGTTGCTCGCCGCAAGGTTCTGAAAAACTCCTTCGATAAGGGTCGGTAGCAAGTGACTCCCTTCCATGAAAGGGAGAGCATCTCGCATCCATTCAAAACGCTCCCGATAGTGTATCGCAAAGCCGCATAGTAAAACTCTGCGCTTCGCCAGATTTTCCTAACTAGGTGAATGTTTAACCACTTCCCAGCCACTGCGCTGAGGGAAAGCTCTAGCCACCAGACATCCCATTCCACGAACTCACGATCAGTGCTGCTCCGAAAATAAGAAGAAGCACAACCATGGCGAGAAGGAGAACGAACAAACGGACATTCTGCCAAAAGGTAAAGTATTTTGCCTCGTTTTCCCCAACAGAATACGCCTTCACTTTAGGCCAGAAACAAATCAGCGACAAAAACAGCGACACTGCGGCCAGCAGAGCTAGTGCTCCAGCTATAATTCCAAAGATGTGCCACCCCATGACAAAACCCTCCGTAAAACAAGCAGAAACGCGAGACACTCATGTAAGTTTTTTTAAAAGAACTGCTGGCAGCCTAAGCAAATTAGCTCTGTCCGGCAAGGACATCTACCAGCTCCTCCCTGGATCCGACTCCTTTCCCGTTCCCTTCTTTCCTCTGGAACCTTTCCCTGGAACCACTTTCCCTGGAACCGGCTCTTTCCCTGGAACCGGCTCTCTTTCCCTGGAACCGGCTTACTTTGCCCCGGCTGAAGCAGCCCGCCCGGCAACGAACAAGCACCCATT
>JAKPSH010000085.1 GCA_029555385.1 Pseudomonadota bacterium | reverse complement strand
GAAGAAATTCGCTGCGACACTGTGTCGGGGCACGCGGGGCCCCCGACACAGTTTGGAGCAGCGCGAAAAGGCCCAAGGACGGGCCTTTTCGCGTAACTTACCTAGCCGCGATATCGCCTTGTGAGATATCGCGGCTAAGCGGGTGACAGCGAAGGGAGGCAAAGGGTTGTGCCGGGTAAAAAAGTTCACACCTTCAACATCCGGCAGCATCGCTCTGGGCGAAGCTACTGGACCACCGCCGAGGCAAAATTTATTCGCTTATTTTCGGGTTAGTGTGTGCCCGAAAGAACCTGCACAGTTTTCGCCCGTGGGACGGAGTTGGCAAAGCCGTTGCAGAGAATACGTACGTGAACGCCGACGGCAGGGGTGCCAAAGAGCCAAGTGTCGTCATCAATAACGAAGTCCCGGCCATTAATCGAATAAATGGTCGTTTTTCCAAGACCAAGACAGCCTTCGATAGTTTCCGTGCGCGGTTTTTCTGCCCGTGCTTTGGTTTTTTTGCTCCTGGATGTTTGACCGGATGTTTTTATGCCCAGCATTGAACAGATCTCGAATATCATGGCGGCTCCCACGTGATGCTAAATAGCTTGTCGATACAACACTGCTCGTGCGGCGGCCGGATGCGCGGCGCACCGCGTTTTCGCTCTCCGTGTTTTACTGCACACAGCGTGCCAATTGCGCCGGCATCTCCGATTGCCGTGCTTTCAAGCGCGGCAAGTCTTTGCCGCGCCTTAGAAATGAATGCAGCAAGCCGCGGCGGTCTTGAAGTGCAGGCATTTGTATGAATGAGCTTTCATCTGAAGTTGAATTCACAAGTCAAGGAAAAGAAATGCGGTGTCTCGCGCAGTCTATATTATTCCTTTCTCTTTGTATTACCAGCAAGATGGCGGTCGGCGGAGAATAATAGGGGGAAGCAGGCGCTGCAAATAAAGCGGCTGAGCATGCTCCGCCTTTCCCAGGGCAGGGTTTGCAAAAGACCGGAGGACCGGAGTACAGGAAGATGTTCCAAGCTTAACAGAGCGCTCAAGGTTAGTTAAGGGCGGGTTTGCTGTTGGTCGCATGAGGGTTCGCGGATATGGTTTCAATAACTTGCCTCCATAAGAGAAAAGTCGAGAAATCGAGGCATTGTGACCTCGTGCAAGCACGATGTGGCAGCACAGACTTCGGCCGCGCCGCATTTTTTTTGCATAGCCCCCGGCCAATTCCCTCACAATGTGTATTGAGGCTTTGTGATGTAGAAGGAGGACCCCGGAGTAACTATTTCCCCTAGAACAACGGTATCGTGAACCCGGCGTGTATCGCTGTAAGTCTAAACTTGCCGTTAGGTTGAAATAAGCATCGTTTTCATGTATATTTCTGGTCCGGCCTTAGCAGTTCTTTGACTCTTTCATACATGAGGGGTGACGGGTCGAGCGCGTTTTGACCAGTTTTCCCCAATGTGCCGGCATCCTCTCCAGGAAAGGAGGTGGTCTATGGACCGGCTTCTCCGGGCGTTTCTGCGGCTCGTCTCGCAGGCGTTCGCCGATTTGGCAAAGCACGAAATGGAGTCGGGTCAATACGATCTCCAGTTTCGTGACGAGCCGCTTGGCGTCACGCTTCGCGGCCCGACCGGTGAGTTGAAATATACTCAACGGTCCGGCGAGCCGTCTCCGCCGCCCAATGGTGGAGCGAAGAGAAACGGGCTGAGGATGCACCTGGCTACCGGAGTTGTGATCGCCTTGCTTACGGCGTTCAACGGGTACCTCGCGTGGTACTTGTTCTGGTAGTACAGGGGCGCGCGGATTTCGCAGTTTCGAGACCCGCACCTCGCCCTTTTGTGAAAACGATTGTGTAGACGATTTACATCTGCGCCATGAAGGCTGCATGCGTTCATGGTGTGGATGCTGGAATAAGTTTTTTCTGGTTTGTCGAAAATCCACCGGCGCAGGCGGGTGCATCGTGAGAGGAACTTACTCTTAGGATGCAACCGCCTGAGGCTGGTGTGAGCAGACGTAGCTCTATCTAACAAGCCGAAGGCGACTACAACCCTATGTCCCACGGGAGAAAAACCATGGACATCTCGCGCGTTTTGAAGGATCTGGTCGCTGGCACGAACACTGCGGTCAAGGGTGCCACCGAGACGGCCCTAACCGAGGCTACGGCCTCCGGTGACGTCAACATCGAGGTCCGCCAGTCGGCGGGCTCGGTGAAGGTGGCGAACCCCGCCGGAGACGGCGTCACGGTGCTGTTCCACAGCGCCGGGAAGGCCGCGCCCCGCAACCCGCCCCCCGCTTCCCCGCCCGTGACCGCCACGGAGCCCCCCAAGGGCGACGAGGGCAAGGGTGGCGGCAGCAAGGGCGGTGACAAGGGCCCCGGCGGCAAGTAGTGCCAGTCCGGATCCAACGCAGTCCGAGCGCGCGCCCACAAAGCGCCCGCTTGGACACTTCGGTGGGGTGGACAGCGTCTGCTGGTCTTACTGGAGGCAACTCCAGCATCCCCCGTCGTTCTCGTGTCTGTCCCGAAGTGCCGATTTCGGATGATCTTGGCCGGAAAGGAGATTGCTGCGCTGCGGGCAATTCCTGTTCGACCAATCTCGCCGCAAAATCGTCATTTCGGGACAGACACAACTGAATCTCGACTGATTGTCGGAAAAGATCCTCGGAGAGCGGAACCCCCGTAGAAAGGAGGTGACTCATGAGGTTCTCCGACCTGTTTGAGGCTTTCTGGCGGGCGCCGATTCGCGCTTTCTACAGCGCGCTGATCGCTGTGCTTTCGGGCGTCCTGTTGTTCTTGCTGATTGTGTTCTTCTTCCACGGAAAGAACGCAGAGCAAAACGCAGTGCCGAAGGAGCAGCGGCCGGCGGCCGAGAGCCCGGCTCCGCCAGTGGACGATAATGGTCCGCGCGCGAAGCTTCGAGCGAAGCTCGGAGAAATCGCTGTGCAGCCCGACGTTCGCAGTTACCGCGTAAACCAGCAGCACGTGCTGCCAGGGGTAACGGTGATCGTCGAGACGGAGGTAAATATCCAAAACCCTCCGTCTGCGTCGTCCAAATAGCCTCCGGCAGGGCGGTTCCGCTCAAGGCTTGTCCTTGGGGTTCCGCTCTGCCGTTTCCTTTGTTTGTTGTTTGGCCCGTTGCGGAGACTTCCGCCGGGTTTACTTTGTTCCAGCTTCCGCCGTCAGTGCTTGCTCGATTTTCTTCTCGATTTCAATCAGGGCATCGTATTCTGCTTGGAGCAGTGCATCGCGGTTTCTGAGCAGCGTAAATGCACGCTCCTTTTTTTTCTTCTCCGTTTCTGGGCCTTTGAATTCCTGCAGCTCCCGTTCGCGGCGCTGCTCTTCTTCTTCAGACCTGCGCAGTGCTTCGCTGAGAGTTCCCTTTTGTTCAGTGATCTCCTGTCTTAGTCGAGCTATCGCCTCATCGATTTGTTTTCCGTCCTGGAGCCGGCTGATTTCAGCCAGATGCTTCTTGACGCTGTTCACGGCACCGTAAGGTGAAATCTGTCCATCCGTGATTACCGTGATCCGCTGCTTCACGTGAATGACTTGTGGCTGAACAGTAGGTGGTGGGGAAGCTGGCTCTTCTGCGGGCGCTGGCTCACTAGGAGGTTTCGGCCCTGCCTCTGTGCGGGGCATGGGCTGCGGCGCAGGCTGCGGCTCGTCGAGGGGTCTAGATACGGCTGGCGGTGCGGGCGGCGAAACGGGAGGCGCGGCCACTACGGGCGGCGAGGGTTCCGGCTGCTTTAGCACTGGTTTCGCATCGAGCCGCGCACGCGGGAAGTCTGCGCTCAGCAACCCGCCCGGAGGCGGAATGCGGATTTCAATGCGCTTGCAGTCGCTTCGCCGCTGCGCCGAAACCGTCGCTTCATATCCGGGCTGTAAGTAGATCTCATAAAGCCGGCCGTTTGCCGTGCATCCGCGGTTGGTCATCGAGAACGTGCGGCGCATGCCGCAAGTCCAGGTGTTGGGGCACTGTCCGAAGTCCTTGTCCGGAAGTTCAACTAGAAACCTATCCTCGCTGATGCGAACGGCATTAATCTGGCCCGTGCTCCGCTGCCAGGAGACAAGGTCGTGCATTGTCGGTTTGCCCGCCGGACCGGGATTGAGCGCCTGTTCGCAAATGGCATTCAGCTCTTTCGCCTCCGCATCGGAAAGCGGACCGGACTGGTTGAGAATCTCCGCTACGCGGCCCAGCTTTTTATTGATGTAGGAGGCCCAGTTTGCCTGATTCTGCTTGTCTTCTATCGCCGGAAGGGCCGCGATCGCTTCTTTGGCCATTGCTTCAAACGCTGCGAGATTTCTTTCCAGTGATGTGCGGTCAGCGCTTGGAATTTTCTCGCGCTGCAATTCGGCGAGTCTGGCCAGCTCAACTCTTCCCGCAATCTCTGCGCGGTCCAGTCCGCCCTTTCGCTGCTGGAAGTCAAGCAGTTTTTGCACCTGCTCTCTTTGAGCGCGGACTTCCAGGGCAGCCGCATCAAGGTCAAGCTGAGGGCTGGAAAGCTTTTCGGCAAGCTGCTCCATGGTGTTTTGCCAGATGGCCCAGTGCGCGGCAGGGCCGCGAAGCTTTGCCTGCGCATCGGCAGTGCGGACGGTTTCGTGGCGGCGCTCGATGTCGTTTGCTGCGCTAAGCAGAGCATTGAGTTCTTGCAGCTCTTTCTTCAAGCGGGGATTGTCCCGTGCGTGCTCCAGGCTGAAGCGTTGAATTTCAGAGAACTGTTCGACTGCGGGCGGAGGCAGGGAAAGAGTTTCGCACGGCTGTGGTGCGCGGTTTCGCAAAACAAGAGGGCAGCCCCGGTGCGCCATTTAATCTCCTGAATCTCCGCCCAACAGCAGGCCGCTGTTCCGCTTAAGGCTGTTCAAAGAAAGGTATGGCAATTTCGGGTATTCCAGTGATGTTTGCTGTTTGCCCGCTAATTTAAGGAATGGCGGAGCAGTAAAGAAACAATCTTAAAATATAAGGTGTTATGTGGAATTTATGGCCTTTGGCGCAGTCTCCGGATTTGACCCTTAATCAACTCTGTAATAGTTCACAAGCACATGGCCGCTTCCTCAGATACTGTTCTTGCCGCGCCGCACGATCTCGGCGCCATGCTGGATGTTCTTCGCGAGCGCGCGGCGGTCGGGGTGGTCTATTCAGGCGATCCTGACGCCCCGGGAAACGTAATTGAACGCACGGCGAATGCCCGTCCGTGGAAGAGCTATAAAAAGGTTGCCGGTCAGATTGCTGAGGCTCTGTCGCAAAAAGGCTTTAAGTCCGTTGAGCTTGTCAGCGAAGGGCCGGAACTGCAGCGCGCTCTTGAGCGGCGGCGGTATCAACTGTTGTGGCTCAACTCCGCCGGGCTTCAGGGAAAAGGTCCTACTGCGCACGCGCCGGCAATGCTCGAATCTCTCGGCTTCCCTTATGTCGGCCATGAGCCGCTCCAGGCGGCGCTGCTTGATGACAAGGTGCTGCTCAAACAGTGGCTTCGCGGTGTAGGACTGCCCACAGCTCCTTTTATTGTCCGCGCCGGCGGTTCGCGCAGCCTCGTCTTGCGCACGGACCCGGACTATGCGCGCGAATTCGGGCCAGGCTTTGCCGGGCCGTATTTGCTCAAGCCTGCCCTCGGGCGCGGTTCAGTCGATGTGCAGGTCGTAGACGACATCAGCACGCTTGCTCCGCTTATCGCTGAACTGACAGCAAAGACAAACGATCGCGTGATCGTCGAGCAGTTTCTCCCGGGGCAAGAATACTGTGTCTGGGCGGCGCGCGGCCTGCAATTGCGTGACGGCAGGGTGGCCGGGCATCAGGAAGTTGTCAGCTTTGGCCACTCCGAGCGCTTGTTCCCGTTTCGCGAACGGATTTTTCTTAAAAAAGAAAACCAAATAGGCATCGCTGATCCGGCGCGGATGTTGAGTGACAAAGAAGCCGCGCTTCGCGATGACATGTCTTACATCGCCCGTGCGCTGTTCAAAGGCTTGGCCCTTGCCCTGCCCATTCGCATCGATCTGCGCTTGGGTGCCGACGGGCTTCTTTCCGTGCTGGAAGTAAATCCTAAGCCTGACTTGGCCCAGCCTGATCCGAAGGAAGCCGGGCTGCTCTCGGTGGCGCTTGCCGACCTCGGTGTAAGCTACGAGGACTTAATCCTGAAGGTCCTCGCCGACTGGCTCGATTTCCGCCTGCGCTTTTCGCCGGCATCGCTTTCCATGCTTATACCGCTTTTTGCACGCTATGCACCGCAGCCGGGGAATCGGGCAGCAGCTCGATGCGGGGATTTTCTGTAATCTCAATCAGCGCATTGCGCACGGCTTCAAGTTCAGAAAGCACCGTTTCGCGGTTTCGCACAGTAGTCGCGTGCGAGAGGACCCATTTAATGATGCGATCTTGAGTGCTGAAAAAAACTGCATCATCTTTCAGGGCAAACGTGCTTACGTTGCGTACGTTGTCTTGCTCTGCCTGCTGGAAGAAAAGCACAAAACGTTCGACGGCTTCCGGACGCGTAATTTCAAAAGTATTGATATAGAAAGGCATAAACGCATCAGTTAAAACAAGCTCATATCCTGCCATGGAGCGGACAAGAAACTGCAGATGGTCGAGATGCGAAACCACATCGGCGGGGGTAGCCCCTGAAGGATAGGCGCTGAAGCCTTTTCCAGGAATCCGCTTAATCATTTCCCATAAAGCCTTGCGCGGCAGGATTTCTATGTAATGGATCCGGCCGCTTTGGTAGCCCTGGATCGCAATCTCTTGACGGCGGCGGCGGTTCTTGGCGTAGACAAACTTGGCGAGCAGATCCTGCGGAAAGCTCTGAATGGTCGGGCGGTAGAAAAGGGAGACTTCTCTAAGCGGGTGCTCATGCTCAAAGAATTCGAGCAGCAGCCGGTCCTGGCCGTCGTTTCCTGGAGGCACATAGAGTGCTTTTGCCTTGCGCAGACGGGCGAGAGGGGATGTCGCAAGAGAACGATCGAGAAACGAAGATATGGTTTGATCGGAAGTGGTCAGCTCAACTTGCAGCGACTGAGCGGGTACGGGAATCCCGCGCCGCAGAATGGCCAGCGAACCTTTTTCTACGGCAAAAGAAATCTCACTATCTATGGTTTGTGAAAACTCGTCACGGACAAACTGCCCGGCGCGGTAAAGTGCGACACGGACAGCATCCGCCGATGCTTCGGCGTTTTCCTCCGGTGCAAGTTCGGCGAGCGCTTCACGCACGCGCGTTGCCGTATCGCCGGAAGATTTGCCGGTTTCGCTTCGCTCGACCAAGTCCATCAGCAGCACAAGCATGATTGCCGCCCGGACCGGCGTCAGCGTACGCGAAATACGCTCTGATCCTTCCAGCGTCACAACAAAAGGCTTGCGCTCCAGTGCTACACGGCCGAAATGGGCACGGATGAGCAGCGTATCCCCGGTGGGGCTGAGCGCATAATCTCCGGCTTGCGTGCTTTGGGTCTTATCCTGCTGCAGTTGAGCAAGCTGTGCTTCAAGTTTAGCCAGACGTTTTTCAATGACGTTTTCGTTTTCAGTTTTCATGATGATTGTCCCGTTGATTACAGGCGCAGCCGTCAAGGCTGCTGTTAGCAAAGTTGGCAGTGCGGATAAGAATTTGCAGTGTCTTGGCAAGAGCCGGCTGTTCAATCGTCAGGCAGCAGGCAGCCTCTCCGCGTTTGCCGAGCAAAGTCACCCGGGGGCCGGAGACAACCATTTCTGCTGGAAGCTCGACGCAGATAAAGCCGACGGATTTGCTTGCCGCGGCTTGGGAGAGTTTTGCTGCCGAATCGTCATGCGAAAAAATAACAATACGCAGTTTGGAAGACGCCAGGTGCAGAAGCTGGGTCAGCGAATCATGCGTTGGCGCCGATTCTTCGAAGACAAGGCTTGCATGAGCGCAGCAGAATAAAACCGCCCCATCTGGTTCTTCGCGAGTAAGTTCCTGAAAAAGCCGGGCCCGGGCCTCAGCTCCGCGATAGGATCTGGTGCGCGGATCAGTCCAGAGACTCTCCGGTGTCTGGCGGAAAGAAAGGATTACTTCGCCGAGTTGGGCGCGGCGTTTAGCAAGCGAGGCTTCTTTTTGTTCGAGCGCAAGACAAAGTTCTTCCAGAGACAGAGCACTGAAATGCCGCACGCCCCGTTTCTCATGAACGCTCGCCAGCCCCCGGCCGACAAGCCGGTCGAGAACCCCGTAAACATGGGCCCGGCTCATTCCCGCCATGCGCGCCAAACTTCCCGCTTGCCGCGCACCCGTTTCCAGCAGCACAGCGAGCACACTTGTTTCGGCATCGCTCAGCCCGAAATCCCGAAGCGCCTCTAAAATGGTATCGAGCTGCCCCGTTGAGGCTTCTACTCTTACCGCCGTAGCGCAAGGGCACATAAGACCTCCGTTCGAAACTGCACAAAAAAGAAACTTGCGTTCATTACTACGAATACACAACTAAATCAAGCGCACGCATAGTCAGGAGGTGCAGTTCTAAAAAACTCGCATAACTTTCTAGTATCTTTATTGAAATATAAGATCGCTCGGGAGAAGTGCCCGCTAGGATATTAACCATGCGGCGTACGGATGGCGGGGTCTATCGTACGCACTGTTTAGTCCGGCTAGACAACAGAACTCGAGTGAAACGCTCGTATTTACTCAATCCCGCTGTTAGAGTCGGGAATCATAAGCAAGAGCAGGGGGCGAAAGTTTAACATGGAGTTTGTCAAATGATTGCCTGTAAAGCCATCCGTCAGCGATTGAAGGAATACGAAGCAGCTCTGTGTTCCGGACTGCCGCTGCAAGTGCTTCAAGGATTGAACGTGCTTCTCGGGCAGCTGGACTGCGGCGATCCGCAAGCTGCATTTACTGCGGCGGCCGTGCTGGAGCTGATGTCGCGTGCTGCATACTTGCTCGAAGATCAAGAAAGCGCCACGCTCTTTCTTGAGCGCGCGGTAGCTGTTCTTGAAGACTGCCGGAGCAGCGCACCCGACGAAGCTGATATTTTTCTTTCTCTTTCCCAAACGCTGCTGCAATGCGGCAGGTATAAAGAAGCGCTGCATTTTGCGGGGACCGCGCTGGCCAACGCTGCGGAGGAGCCGCAGCGCTATGAAGAAGATGAGCTTGCGGGGATTCTTCGCCGCTATGCGCGTATCGCCCGCCAATGCGGTGAATCGCAAGCTGCCTATTTCGCGCTGACCCTCGCGCTGCTTGTTATCCACGAAACAAGCGGTTTGGAAAGCGATGTCGCCGGAGAACTGCTGATGTTTTCTGCGGGTGCAAGCAGCGGTTCTTCAAGCGGCGCAGTTTCGCGGATTGCACGCTATCTGCTAGGTGTCCGCGGTTTTCAAGCCTCCGTCCTGCCGCAAACGGCGGTCAATTAGTGCAGCTTCGTGGAGTAGCGAGATGTTTCATGCTGATTGGTCAGATTTTGCGTGTCATGAGACACAGCCCTACTGCACAGAACTTGCGCAGCTTATTCAGGAGATCGAGGACACCGTGAAAATAACGATAGAGCTGCAACATATCGGCTGGCCGGTTGCGGCAGATACCGGTGCGGCAGCCACCACGGACGGCGGGCGCGGTTCAAGCCAAGGCGTTTAGGATTCTTTCGTGCAGCTCCGGCGTGGCGGCGGCAACGAGTTCCGGGACGCTGCGCTCGCGGCTTCGCAAATAGGGGCCAATCGGCTGACCGCGAAAATCTGTCACAAGTGCGCCGGCTTCTCCGGCGATGAAAGCAATAGCGCCCAGGTCAATCAGGTGCGCATTGCGTCTGACCCAGCCGCTTAATTCTCCCCGAAGAATGCTGTTGAGAGTGAGGCCGGACGGCGCGCGCAGGTATTCGCAAACGAGGTCTACCGTGTTAAATCTGGTGTCAAGACGCCGGTGCAGATCTTCGTCTTCGAAAATCATTACCCGTTCGCCGCCCTGCGGCAGCACAAAAGGACGCCACGGTGCTCCATTCAAAATTTCATTTCGCGACAAACAAAAAGCTCCGGCTTTGCGCAGCGCAAAGTAGCATTGCTCTTTTGCCGGCAGATAGTCGATAGCGCAAATGATTTCACCATTTTGTGTTACAGCGGCGACAATGTCGAATGTGCTGAACTGATCGACAAAAAGCCGCGTGCCGTTTACCGGGTCGAGCGTTACTTCGTATTCAGCGTCTTTGGGGAAGTATTTAGTGTTCAACGACTTTTCTTCCTCTTCGCCGTGAAAGCTGACATCCGGAAAACGTCCAAGAAGTGCAACTTCAACCATGGCCTGAATCGAGAGATCCGCATCGGTCAGCGCGGTTTGAAAGATATTGCCGCCTTTCTCGTCGTCAGATTTAATGCGCGGCTGAATGCGCAGTGCGTAATCACCTGCAAGCACAAGCTGCGCAAGCAGAAACCTGGTCAATTCTTTAATATCGAACACGTTGATTCCCAGAAAAAGTGTATTGATTTGCACAGAGTCTGCCAAAGTTGCGTCAAAATTACCAGTTTGAATTTGCTGATCTACCGGCGGGAGAGTATAGAGCGGTGGGTAGCGCGGGGTCGATTTGCATAATTCGATGTGGAAACGGGCAGGGTCACGGGTACGGCAACGGAGGCTGCATGAAATTCGTTGTGAAAAAGATGTTTTGGTTCTTTGTCATCTGCGTTGTGGCTTGCCTGCTGTGTGCTGGACGTGCCTCAGCGCAAGCCGCCGGAGAATGTTCGGCGGCTTTTGATGAGATCGCCGGACAGGAAACCGTGGCCACTGCGGGGAGTTTCGATAATCTGCGAAAGGCAAAAGGATCACTCCGCTTTGAAACCCAGCGACTGCTTTCTTGGGCCTGGGAGAAAGAAAAGTCACTTTATGCTCCGGCAGACCTTTGCCGTGATGAATGCACCGTTGCGGAGCGTCCGCTTGTTGTTTTTCGCGCGGAGCCGCGCATGTTTCTGAACAAAAACAAGGATGCTGAGTTTTGTGCGAAGATGATGGAACAAACTAAGAAGACTCCTTTTGTCTACACCGGACGGACATTTGCGAGCCTCGACGAATTCAGCTCCTGGTTTATGGATTTCTCCACGGGAAGCGGGGTGGAAGGAAAAGATCTTTACCGGCGCTGCGCCCGCTCATGCAGCCCGCAATACACGATTTATTTATCAAAACAGGACAAAAAACTTGAGGCAACGGCTGAAGTGCTTTGCGGTCCAGCGCGTGATAAAGATGATAATCAGTATAATCTTTCGGTGGGACATCGCTGGAGCTGTCTGGGTCGCGCTGCTCGTTAATTCAAAAACCAGTAATGTGGTGCTGCGCGGGTATATGCGTTTACGGAGCAAGTGCGGCCAGTTAGTCAGGCGTCGCGCCTCGCGCTTTTGCTTGCTGGTTGGCTTGGCCGCAACGAGATCCCCTGGGTGCTTATAAGCTTGCCGGATATGTCTTTTTGGATGTTCTTTTTTTGCTGCTCGGTTTGTTTGGTCTCGCCATGTCTTACCGGGGCATGCCGCTATCTGATGTTTTCTTCGCGGTGTTTTGTTTACCGGCAGCGAATTTTGTAGCTCATCTTACAGATGCGCCGTGGTGCTATCTGTTATGTGCGGTATGGTTCCTGGTTGTTGCTTTCTTTATCTTTCCTACATGGCGGAAGCTTAAATACCGAAGTGCTGATGTTCGTTTAAAGAAGCCCTGTGCGGCAGCGAGTTATTTACCGCCGCATAGAGATGAGCAAAACTTGTATGTTTTTGGCACGTGTTTTCTCCGCCCGCATGCGGTGGTATAGGAGTCACCAGGCAGGGTAACAACAGCAGTATTCACGGTGATAAGGCAGAAAAAGGGTAATGGGCAGATTATTGAAACATCTTCTTGTCGCGGCAGTTTTATTGATTGGTATTGCCGCAGTTCCTTTGCTCAGGACCGGGGCTTCTGCGCAAACTGCGCCGGCGGTTGATTCCTCGACTGCGCAAACTGAGGAAAATCTTCGTGCAAGCCGGGCAGGGCTTGAAGCAGAGAGAAAGCAGCTCGAAGTCGAGCGGCTGCAGGCCGAGCAGGCGGCGGATCATGCGGCGGCGGCGCGGCTTGTGCAGGAGCTTGAGCTGGTGTCGCGGCTCGATCTGCTGTTTTTGCAGCAGATGTCGGCCTTGCAGCGCATGACTGAATTGGAAGCGGAGCGTGCTCAGCTCCTGCAAGAGAAGGCCAGCGTGCCGGCTCCCCCGAAACCGGCAGATAAACCAACCTTCAGCATGCTTGAAGATTTACGCAGCCAACTTGCTGGTCAGCGTGAGCGTCAGCTCGAAATAGAACTTAATCTGGCAAGCTCAGCGCGTGCTCTTGAAGATGCGGCTGCTGTCTTGGAGCAGAAAGAGTCAGCGCGAAGGAAAGCGAAAGAAGAGGCAGATACTGCGGATTTGCCCATACAGCGGGTTGAACGCGAGGGCTTGCTGCGCGCCGCCGTGCTGGAAAGCAGGCTTCAGCGCCAAATTGTCGAGGTGCGGGCAAGCGAACGAAAAAACTGGGAGTTGGCCTTAGAGGCCGCCAAACTCCGCTTGGAGTTGATTCAGCGCCGTATTGCGGCAAGCAAGCCGCAGGTTCAAATGAGCGAAAACGACTTGGTGCAGGCTCTTTCCGGGCTTGATGCGCGGGAGAAGTCTTTGCGTTCTGCGCTAGAGGAGGCCAAGGGCAGGCTTGCTTTATGTGAACGCCGTTTTTTTGAAGCGCGCGCCAAAGTACAGGCGGGAGTCCAGATCGAGCAGCAGCTTGGTGAGCAAATCGAGACGCAGCGTGTCTGCCGTGATGCCGCGCAAGAAGAGATGAGTATTCTCGGAGAGCGTTTGGCGATGGCGGCTTCGAGCCGCGAGATTTGGCAGCGGCGCTTTAAGTTGCATCACGGTGATTACCGTGGGGCGGACTTGAAAATTTGGCATGCTGAGGTTAGCGCGGTCCTTAAAGGTGTGGAGCAGCGCGATCGCATGCAGAACTCGCACCAGACGGCGCTTCGCGGGGAGCTCAAGCGTATTGCCGCGCGCATTGATGCCGACCGCGATGCCGGCGGGAATCTCGGCAGTTTGCTTGCTAAACAGCGCACGCAGCTCCGGAAAACAGAAAGTGTTTACGGGGATTACTCCGAGGATAACGAGGCGCTGAGAAAACTTGCCGAGAAACTGGCGGCAGAGTTGAGCGAGGTGCAGGGGGAAGCGGCGTTTTGGGATAGCTTGCAGGTGTTTTGGACCGCTCTTTCCGGTGTATGGAACTACGAGCTTTTTGCCGTGGCCGATCATCCGATCACTTTGCACAAAATAGTTGTCGCGCTGATCATTGTTGTGTTGGGTTTCAAACTCTCCCGGATGCTCAGCCGGAAATTCGCGTTGAGGGTTCTTCCCCGCCTGGGCATCAACGCCGGGGAAGCGGCGGCGTTCGAAGCGCTGGTGTTTTATGCTTTGGTCGTATTTTTTGTGCTGTTTTCACTGCAAGTGGTGCACGTGCCGCTCACGGTGTTCACGCTGCTTGGCGGCGCGGTCGCGATCGGTGTTGGCTTTGGCAGCCAAAACATCATGAATAATTTCATCAGCGGCTTGATTCTTCTGGTGGAGCGGCCGATTCGTGCGGGGGACTTGGTTGAAGTGGATACTTATCAGGGTCGGGTGGAAAAAATCGGTGCACGAAGCACGCGGATTATTACCTTCAACAACATTGATCTTGTTGTGCCGAACAGCCTGCTTTTGGAGAAAACCGTAGTCAACTGGACGCTCAGTGATGAGATGGCGCGTTCACGGATTAGCGTTGGCGCGGCTTATGGTTCCGCTCCCGAGCAAGTAAAAGAATTGCTGCTTGAAGCGGTCCTGGAACAGCCCGATGTTCTGCGTGAGCCAGCGCCGTTTGCTGTGTTTGCCGAGTTCGGTGACAGCGCGCTGATATTTAATGTCTATTTCTGGCTCAGTCTGCGGGCGGCCCGGACGCGGCCTGCGGTTGAAAGCGATATCCGTTGCCGTATTCTTGAACTTTTCCGGCAAAACGGCATCGAGATTCCTTTTCCGCAGCGCACCGTCTTGTTGCGGACGAGTGAGGTTCCTGGGAAACTAAATGACTCCGCTTAGCCGTAATATCTCACAGCCTCGGGCTGTAAGATATTACGGCTAAGCGCAACGCCCGGACGGCGTTGCCGAATTTCGAGCGCAGCGAAGAAATTCGCTGCGACACTGTGTCGGGGCACGTGGGGCCCCCGACACAGTTTGGAGCAGCGTGAAAAGGCCCAAGGATGGGCCTTTTCACATAACTTACCTAGCCGCGATATCGCCTTGTGAGATATCGCGGTTAGCCGGATTGCTTTGTCCTTTCCCGGTCGAAATCGAAGCTGATTATTAGCTTTTCCTGTGCTATACGATTACCAACGTATAGACGACATTCTTGCTGTGTTTAGTCGGAAGTTTTTGCGCGCGATTTTTGTGCGCATGTAATCAGCGTCCTGATTGCCGGATGGGTTTTCGCAGCTTTATTCATTTTACTCAGGAGCGACACCATGAGATTTGATGAGCATGATGCAAATTTTGTCGAACAGGCAGTTAATTCCCAGGCGCGGGCGGACAAGATCCGGTCCCTTTCAACTACCCGGCGCCAGCAATATTTTATTGTGCTGCTGCTGCTGCTGATGATGCTGGTGGAATTTGCCGTAATGCTTGGCCACCGCGCATACTTTTCTCTGCCCTTGATTCTCGGGTTTTCATTCGGCGGCGTTCTTTTGGCGATAATGTTTGCTGCTTGGTTGAGAACCGACGCGCAAATTAAGCTGCTCAAAGTAGTGGAGAAGATTGCCGGGTAACCAGCATAAAAATCTCCCGTAGCGAAGACTCCTGCTGTAGGCTTATTTATGCGATCGTCTCTAGATGTCATTAACCGCATCTGCGCGAGAAGAAGCGTAGATGCGGTTAATGACATCTAGCAGGTTGCTGAAAAAGTCCCTCCGTGGACTTTTTCCGTCGCGTCAAGCGAAATCTGTGATTTCGCGACGCTCCAGTTTTCAAGCACTTGACGTGCTTGAAAACTGCCGGTGCATTCTTGCACCGGTCTATCAGGGTGCTGAAAATTAGTCTTTCAGCATCCTGATAGGGTGGTGCGGGATCGAGCGGCGAGAAATGCTGAGAGCAGAATTGCGGTTGCTCCGGGAACACACAACCAGAACACGACAGCAGCGGCGATAACACGCGGCGTGATGCGGCAGATGTTGTGTGCTTTTTCGTTGATCTGGCCCATGACATCTCAACCTAGCTTGTCTAATGCCCGGCCTGTTATGACTCGCGGCATACTTGCGGCAGTCTCAGGCGGCCAACTTTAATTCGATGCAATCTCGCATCTTAAGTTCAATATTTGTTATTCACCGGAAATCGCCGATTGTCGCATGTGAAAGCTGCCCAAATCGCGGCGGCCTGCGGTTAATCGAGTGCTGCGAAAATATCCTGCACTTCTTGCAGGTAGGTAGGGAAACGCCAATCCTCTGGACGGATTGACTGCGGATCGATCAAGATCACTTCAGTAATTTCTAAAACGTCATGGGCGGCTAAGCGCGTTATGTCGTCGAGGCTCGATGGATCTTTGGGGTGGCACTCATAAAGAAAAGCGCTGCCGCTTTTTTTGAGCAGCCGCCCGACAGTGACTTCAATGCCGGTTTCTTCCCAAGTCTCCCGGTGGGCCGTCTGCTGGGCGGATTCTCCTGGTTCGGCCGTGCCTGCGGGAAGCCCCAACTTGCTGCCGAAACGATGGCGTACGGCGAGCAGTTTGCCGCGGTGTTCTATCAGACAGCCGGCGTTCCCAGTGTAATCATCGGCTTGACCCGGCATAACGGTGAGAAGCGGTGCGGCAGGGACGCAGCCTGCGCCTAACGTAATAATCAGAGCTGCGGCGAGTGCAGCGGCAAGATGACGCATTGTTTACTCAAGCCCGAAGAAAGCAATGCTTACGCTAATAATTGCAGGCATGCTCCGGATGCTTTTCTACGTATTTCTGATGATACTCTTCCGCCGGGTAAAATGTCGAGGCCGGAGTAATTTCGGTGACGATCTTCGAGCGGTAGCGTCCGGACTGCTCAAGCTTTGCTCTAAACTCCCGCGCCGCCTGTTCCTGATCGGGAGAGTGAAAAAATACTGCTGAACGATACTGTGAACCGAAATCAGGTCCTTGGCGGTTAAGGGTCGTGGGGTTGTGGTTCTTCCAAAAGACGTCCAGTAATTGTTCGTAAGAAACCCGGGCAGGATCAAAGACAACTTCCACAGCTTCCGCATGTCCGGTGTCATCGCCGCACACTTGTTTATATGTGGGGTTGTCCAGATGACCGCCTGTGTACCCCGCGGTGGTTTTGATCACACCGGGCACGGAGTCAAAAAGGTGCTGCACGCCCCAGAAGCACCCAGCCGCAAAGGTTGCCGTCTGCAGCGGGCTTTTCGCCGCGTCATTATTTTTCTCTGCTGGCGGGGGCTTAAATAAGTCCAAAAATCTTCCGTACCCCTCCGCTTCGAGACGGTCCACGGGTATAAAGCGCAACGACGCGGAGTTTATGCAGTAGCGCAGCCCGCCTGGTCCTGGCCCGTCAGGAAAGACATGGCCGAGATGGGAATCGGCTTTTGCGCTTCGCACTTCGGTGCGAACCATCCCATGGCTTGCGTCGCTTTTTGTTTGCAAGGCATCCTTGGCCACCGGTTTTGTAAAGCTGGGCCATCCCGTCCCCGAGTCGAATTTGTCGGTCGAGCTGAAAAGCGGCTCGCCGGATACTACATCAACATATAGCCCTTCTTCCTTGTTGTTCCAGTACGCATTCTTAAACGGCTGCTCCGTGCCGCTTTGCTGGGTAACATAGAACTGTTCCGGTGAGAGGAGCTTGCGCAATTCACTTTCATCCCTTGGAAAATCACAAGCAGCATCAGGTTGTTTATTGATTTTCATCAACGTTTCTCCATCAGCAGCGGAGCGCAGCACCCCGGTTAAAAGAAAGATCATCACGAAAATACTTATTTTTCCGCGCACGATCATCGTATTACCTCTTCGAGGCATCCAGGCCAGTATTCTCTGTTTAGTCGCTTATTGGGGCAAAACGTGACAGGCGGGGGTTCGAAAAGCCGAGGCTTTGAATCTTGTCTTTTCTATCGCCATCTTAGCCGCGGCGAGCGGTCACAGGCCGAGCTTTGCTCTTGTCGGGGCGTCGGCTTTCCCGGTGATGCGCAGGTTGTTGTTGTGCTGAAACCGGCGGAGCGCGGAGCGGGTTTGCGGGCCGAATATGCCATCGACTTTCAAAGCTGCTCCGTTTTTGTTTAGTGCTTGCTGAAGCTGCGCCATTTCTTTGTTTTTGATGCGCGCGGGCGCTGCTTCGAGTTCAAACGGAGCCGCCGCCGCATCCCGTTTTGCTGATTCCACGTCTGGTATGGGAGCGGGGGACGTTGCGCTGCACGCAGCAAGACCCGCAGCTA
>JAKPSH010000077.1 GCA_029555385.1 Pseudomonadota bacterium | reverse complement strand
AAAGAACACTTTTTGGAAACCTTGGCCGTAATCCGCTTTTGCGCTCCCCGGAACCCGTTCCCGCTCTGCAATTACCCTTAATCTGCAACGACATACACAATATTCAGCACTACAAGGGCCCCGGCATGTATAACTGAAACGTACCCCGGGAATACTTTGCCAAGCAGGGGCAACACTCTTTTCTGATATCGGGCAGTTTGTGGTAGAACAATCATCCGCTTGAGTGCGTGCAGATCAACGCTCAGATGGATGATTGAGAAAGCGGTAAGAAGGTTTTGATTTCGCGCTCTGCGCCAGTCGCAACCGCGAGCCGGCCCTCTCTTTCGACTGCCCTCATCACATTTTCTCCTGAATTTCGAACGGCTTAACCTTTGAGCCAGTGCTCGGCACAGTTTTGCCGTTCCGGTTTAATTTTGACAGCAACTTCGACCAAGCGCGGCATGGTGGAAGCTGCTGTCAAAAACCCCGACCTACAGGAGCGAACCGATGGACATGCAGAATGAGAGGTTGTTGCGTTTAACGCGGGAAGCCGCGGAAGTGGTGTGCGCTGAACTGCGCCAAAGCGGTGCTTCGTGCAGCAACAACATGGGTCAGACGCCGAACGGGTATCAGACTCAGTCGGTTGGGGGGCTCTTCCTCGAGTGCGACGGCAATATCCCGGTGCGGCTCTGGACGCCCTGGGGCCGGTGGATGGCTTGGACGGCCATCATGGGAAACGGCGACCAGTTCGCGCGAACCATGGAAGCCCTGAAAAGGCGGCTCGGCCTGACCGAGTATCTCCCCTACCGAACCCTGCCGGATCCTCAGGGGACTGGCCCGAACCGCGAAGGCCCAGTCTACATGATCACCCGGGTTGACGCCGAAGAGCTTCCCCCGGCTGCCGTGCGCAAGCAGCGAAGGCCGGCGGATGAGCTGGAAGAGGAATGGCGCGCCTCGCACTGAAACCAGCGCACCTCGGCACAGATTGAAAAGGATAGCCATCTCTTGAAGGTTGTCCACCGTTATGCCGCCTTGTCGATAAGACCAGGCTGACAAACGGCTTGGATGCAGAAACCCGCTTTCTCACATCCAAGAATCATTACCCGGAACACGCATCCGGGGATCAATTCCCGCTAATAACCAGATTCAATATCGACGACATTCTCGAGGGGCCGGCCATGCACAAAACGCTCAAGATTCTCAACGTAAAAATCAATAGTATGATCAATCCATCCGGGATAATGATCCGCACAGTGCGGTGAGATAAGCACGTTCTCCATCGCCCATAGGGGACTAGAAGGATCCAGCGGCTCTTGCTCAAAGACATCCAGCGCCGCAGCCTTGATCGTCCCGTCCGACAAAGCCTTGATTAACGCTGCTTCGTCAACGACAGGTCCCCGCCCGACATTTACAAACACAGCGTCAGGTTTCATCGATTGGAAGATGTGGTTGCTAAAGATGCCCTGCGTTTCACGAGTGAGCGGAGCTGACGCGACGATAAAGTCCGACTCACGGCACATCTCCGGCAGCGCGCTGTCCGGCATAATGCAGTGGACATTCGCATCTGTTGTGTCCGCAGCAATTCGTCTTCTTACCGCAAGCACTCTCATCTCCATGCCCTTGGCCCGGCGGGCAACGCTCCGGCCAATCCCGCCGTAGCCGAATATCCCCAGTGTCTTTCCCGCAAGCATTCCGCCGTCGAACTGTTCCCAGTGGGCGGCTTTCTGATTTCGCCGCAGCCGTGGAAAGTCTTTCGCGAAGTAGATGCAGGCGCCAATTGCAAACTCGGCAAGCGGTTCGGCGAATCTGCCTCTGGCGTTCGTCAGAATCAACGGATAGTTCTTTAGCTCCGGAAAAATCAAGCTGTCCACACCCGCCCACCAGGTGTGCACCCATGCGATCTTCGGATTCGCTTGCAGGATCCGCTGCAACGTATGCTTGGCGGGCTTCCAGCACAGCAAAAGGACGATCTCGGCCGCTGCCGCCTGTTTGTCGATTTGCTCAAGCTCGCCCACATACTCGACAGCAATGTTTACCCCCGGCAGCCTGGCCGCATGCTTTTCAAACGTCGCCATGGAGTCATGATCAACGATGACTAAAAGATTCTTGGCTTTCATGCCGAAACGCTAACATTCACCCGCCCAGAAGACAAGATGCGGGATAGCGAGATCGCCATCGCACAGCCTTCTAGAACCCAGAGACTAGACTGCTGCGAAACAAGCAGGGACCATCGTTTTCCCTCTGCTCGGTGTTTCTACGGTGAATAGTTTCCCGCTCTCATCTCTCTGCGTCAAATCCCGGAAAGGCCACTCTAAGACAGCGCCGCCGTGTAATGCGAAATATCCTTCGCACAAACATGACGTAATCCTCTATCTTGTAGCCATAAACAACGCGTGCGATACTCAGGTGCTGAGCCGCCTATTTAAGTGCAGAAACCATAAACGTAAAACCTTGAAAGCATCAAAGCCGCAACTGACCGTTATCATCGCCACCTACAACCGCTCCAGCGTTCTCATCGATACAGTGAAATCGGTACTCGAACAGGATTTTGCGCACTACGAGCTGCTCGTTCTCGACCAGACCGATCCTCCGAGCACCGAGGTGATGTCTTATTTCGACTCTCTGGCGGACTCGCGCGTTAGGTATTTCACCGTAAGGCCGCCCGCGCTTACCGCTGTCCGTAACTTAGGCATTAAGCTAAGCCGCGCCAAACTGCTCCTTTTTTTAGATGACGACGTTTTGCTTGATGCCGGTTATCTGCAAGCCGCCGTCGCTGCCTTCTCCGATCCCGGCGTGGCCGCTCTTGCCGGACGAATTAAGAATTGGGCTCCGGGCGAGCGTCCCCTCGAGTTTAAATTCGGAGGAGTAATTACCGGCACTTGGAATGTCGCACAGGACCAGGACTGCACCTCAGTCCAGGGCTGCGGTATGGCATTTCGTAAATCTGTGTTGGAAGAAATCGGCGGGTTTGACGTGCGTCTGCTTTGGTACCGGGACGATACCGATATCGGTATGCGGGTGGCAAAGCGCGGACGGATCCGCTACGTCGCGGCGATGTCGCTAGAACATTTAGTTCATCCAAGCGGCGGAGTCCGCGATTACGGCTGTGTTTATGATAACCCGGTATTTTACGAATGCGATATGACACTCTTTCGCAAGCATTGGCCGCTCCGTCTGCTCCCACGCTTTTTGTGGCATCACTCGCGCAGTCATTTTCTACAGCGAGATCTTCTCACCGACCCAGTCAAACGCAAACGCCTCTGGGCTGCCGTGCGCGGATACCTTAATTCTTGGCTTCACACAAAACGCAAAATTACTGCCGAACCTTACCAAGCTCTCCGCTCTTAGCCGGGCTTTGCTGCGTTCGTCCCCCGGGGCAAATCACTGTCCCTCTCTTTACACGACTCCCCCTTTGACGGGCCCCCCTTTGACGGGCACCTGGAACCCGTTCCCCCCGAACTTCTTCTTAACTGTGGTCGGAGCCCTCGATTAAATTCAATTCTTGAAACTCGATCAAAGTGCGGGCTAGGTTCTACCACAACCGACCGTTCTGTCGTATCATGAAGTTATTAGTCCGCCACGCTGCAAAGGCAAATACCCGATGCCTCTTCTGCATTTGTTTCTCATGTTTATTTTGGCCCTAGCCGGTTTTTTTCTTTCAGCCTGCCAGCAACACGGTGATGATTTAATTGAGCAGCTTAAGGTCAAGAGGAATCTCGATACTTGTGACGGACCAAGGCTGGTGCGAGCAGATATTGCTCGCAAACTCGGCGAGCGTGGAGATCCTGCGGCAATTAAACCCTTAATTGAGGTTTTGTACTCAGAGGACCAGAGTGAGTTAAGTTGGGGAGCAGTAGGATGCCGCCCTGGCAGTAAAGCCACCTACCCGACCGCAATAGATGCTCTGGCCAAGTTCGGGCCGCAGGCTGCCGCTGCGATACCGCGTTTGCTTGAATTACTGCAAACGCCCGAATACCTCCAACTCACTCCGCAAATCCTAGCCGCGGTGCCAAAAATAGCGCCGCAGTCGGCACCTTCTCTCTTGGTGCCTATTTTTCTTTCCAAAAAAACACACGATCACTACCTTGTCCATTACTTGCGAACACTTGCTGAGTTCAAAGAACAGCTCCAACCTTATGCCAAGCTCTTAACCGATGCCCTCTTAGCGCTAAAGCCGCAACAGCTCGGAGAACGCGAAAAATCACTTGTCCTCACAATCCTGCTTTACAGCGGCTTGAGGCCGGAGGCTCACGCAACTGTCAAGGATTTGCTTCGCGATCCCGAGCCTCTGTCTTGGGCAAACACTGCCGCCTTTGCCCATGCCGGGGAGAATATTCTGCCAGAAATCCTTAATCTCCTAGATCGTTTTGATGCTGTTTTTCCTGAGGAAAGGATTCAAAATCTGCGAGTCTGGTGCGGACCGAACAATTTAGAGGGCATAAGAAACGCCTTGAGAGGAAAGCTATTGAGCATCCTAATTGCTATCTGCAGCGAAGAATCGATGGCAGCACTGGTTGACTATAAGAGTAAGCACTCGATCAGTATCGTCTGTGAGGGGTCCTCCAGCCTTTGTCGCAAGCGGCTGGCGAAGGCAAAAGAGTAAAGGAAACTTAACCTGCATTTCAGCCAGGAACCCAGAAACCAGGTGCCCGGACTGGGGAGCGCGCGACTGCCCTCGGATTCGGGTACCTGGTTACCGGATTCCGGGGTTCTCGAAGCCTTTCTGCCTGTAACATCCCGGTACGTAAGTATTTCGTCCCACCTTACCCTTTGCGGCCAGTAAGCAAAAAATGGCCGGCTGTGTTTCTGAGTATTTTACGGCTTCTTTCAAACCTGTCATACTGCCCCCTGGCTTTACTTCAGCCCTGGTCTTTTGCCGGAGTCCAACCTGCGATTCCAAAATAGTCTCTGTAGTCCTATTGCCGGCGTTCGCAAGAGCTCTAGCCGCAGCCGATCTTGCGAACGCCCGGCGGCGCTCAACGTACCGTAGGTTCTTAAGTACTGGAGGAATGCTTTATGTCTTTTACCGAATATGTCTCTACCCTGCTCTTCCTTCTCGAGGCCGAGTGGTATCCGGACGGCCGGAACAGTCCGCAGACTGAAAGGAAGCTCTTGGCTGACCGGCTCATGCTGCCCTTGATGATCATCGGCCAAGTCCCTGGCATACAGCGCCCCGACACCTTCAACGCTTTCCGGCGCGAAGTAACCGAAGCATCCTGCGGCTTCCCTGTGGGATTGCCGAGGTTTGCCCTCGATGCCGCGATGGAGACCATCACGCTGACCATGCATCACCCTTCGCAAGGAGACATGCAGATCGGAAGCAGAAGCATCGAAGAGTTGTACACTGACGGGATGCTGGGACCGGCGTTGACTCAAATGGTGCTCTACGCTGCTTTGCAGACAACGCCTCGTCTCAGCCCAGGCAGCAGCGCGTATGCAAGAGAGGAATATCAGCGGTGGTTCGCTCTCGGAGAGACGCTCTTGCGCAGGGAGAAGCGGCTGACCAAGTTCCGCCGGCCTTTCCTTGCCAAGATCGCGCCAGTGTCCGCGGCCTGAGCCCTTGGCGCGGCCTTGGATCAATAAAGCAAGCAGCAGCGGTTTTGCTCATGCGTTATTTGAGCGCCGCTGCGGTTTGCTGTCTAGCTAAAAGAGACGCTTATAATTCGGTCAAAGCGTAAGCACCACAAAAAACGGGAATCTGGTTACCTTTTTACAGGAATCGGTAGACGTCGCTTAGCCGAGTCAACTCCTATCCAAATGCTTACCAATATTGAATTAACGCAAAATATAACTCGCAATGAAAATTACATAACGTTGAAAGACGAACGCCTGCCGGCCAACACGGATCTATAAATTAGCACAAAAGTCGATGGTCCATGATGGTCCGCATTTTTTAACGCCAACCTGGAACCCGTTCCTCGGGGAAGAGCCCGCCCCCGGGGTGCCCCCTTCCGATTGCGGGAGTACCAAAGCTGCCGTGCATAGAACATTTCTTCCCAGCGTTTCGCGGACCGAGGCTGCCAGCGGATAACTTCTGCACACTATGCGCAGAAGAGCTGGCAGCCTCAAGCAGACGTCGCCGCGGGCTAAGATTGGCCGGACGCGGCTTGGCGTGCCAAGGCAACCAAGTCATCGACGTTTTTCGACTCTACAGTGTTCGTCACTGTCCCGATCCAAAGCGGGCGAAGCGGCTCAGGTATTTCGTCTTCGTTCGGAGGTGAACTTGTGAAGAAGATCAAGCGGCATCCTATTCCGGGAAGATGGGGCACGGCTGCCCTCATATGCTCGCCCCTGAAACCTGCCGCCATAATAATTGCCGCAGGCTGATGCTCTTCTGCCGCCTTCGGACATTCAGCCAGAGATGAAACAACCACGGCTTTCACCCCTTGTCTGGCAAGCATCTTTGCTAACGCTTGCGCACATCCCACATCGGCCTGAAAAACGAGGACTACAACCTGACTCGACATGTCGTCTCCCCTTTCGCTGGAAACAAAAACCCGCCGCGCATCTACTAAAAAACAAGCGCAGCAAAAACACCCAAAGAACAATGCGTCACAGCAGCGTGGCACATAAAACCCCGCCCTTCTA
Organism: Pseudomonadota bacterium; assembly: GCA_029555385.1. GTDB lineage: Bacteria > Bdellovibrionota_C > UBA2361 > SZUA-149 > SZUA-149 > JAKPSH01. The sequence goes on along the minus strand of JAKPSH010000077.1, from coordinate 264 downwards.
GCACATTAATCGATTTAGACAAAACTTAACTGCGAAACGGCAGTATTCTACATACCGTCAGTGGACCGAAGTATTTCACGCGCCCGCAGACGCTCCGGCTGTTTTGAGCTGCGCTTTGCGCATGACGCATGCTCATAACTTCCTTCGCGCTGGGCGGGTTTGGCAGCAGCGGTTGAGCGTTCTTGGAACAAGGCTTGGACCGCGGGAGGAGAGCGTGGAAAGCATTGCCTCACCTCCGTTCCCGGCCCCCCTCCGTTCCGGGCA
>JAKPSH010000071.1 GCA_029555385.1 Pseudomonadota bacterium | reverse complement strand
GAATTAAAGGCCAATCCGGAGCGCAGAGCGTTCGGCACGGTGATTGAATCCAAGCTTGACCGCGGGCGCGGAGCAGTTAGCACGGTCCTCGTTCAGCGCGGCACACTGCGCCGGGGCGATGCGTTTGTCGCCGGCTCGGTTTATGGACGTGTGCGAGCGCTGGTTGCCGATGATGGCAGTTTTGTTGAGGAAGCGGGACCAAGCATCCCGGTTGGTGTGCTGGGCGGATCGACCACGGCGCTGGCTGGAGATGATTTTGTTGTTTTTGAGACGGAAGGGCAGGCGCGGCAGGTAGCGGAAGATCGCGCAGGCCGCATCCGCAGAAAGGAGCTGGCGCAGGCGAGCGGTCATGCGCTCGGCGGCGGTCCGCTTACGCTGGAGCGGTTCTCCGAAATGATCAGCGAATCAACCGAGCTTAAGGAGCTGCCGCTCATTGTTAAGGCGGACGTGCAAGGATCTGTCGAAGCAGTAAGCGGAGCGTTGGCACAGCTAAGCAACGAAGAAGTCAAGGTAAAGATTCTCCACCGCGGCGTCGGTGCGGTTGGCGAAAACGACGTGCAGCTTGCCGCGGCATCACGAGCAATCATTGTCGGCTTTAACGTGCGGCCAGACGCCCGGGCCAATGATTTAATCGAGGCCGAAGGCGTACAGCTTCTTTATTCCCGCGTTATTTATGAACTGGTCGATCTTGTGGAGAACGCGCTGCGCGGGCGCATGTCGCCCAAGTTCCAGGAAAAAACGCTGGGGCGCGTGGAAGTGCGGCAAACTTTTCGCATTCCAAAGCAAGGAACGATCGCTGGGTCCTATGTGCTTGACGGCGTTGTGCATCGCGGTTCATTCGTGCGCCTGCTGCGCGACGGTGTCGTGATGTATGAAGGCAAGATGTCCAGCTTACGGCGCTTTAAGGATGATGTTCGTGAAGTCGCCGCCGGATATGAATGTGGTATCGGACTCGAAGGGTTCAGCGATATCAAAGACGGTGATGTCATTGAAGTCTATAAAGTTGAGCAAATCGAGCCCTGAGGGTGGACGCGGGTCAAACGCCTGTCTCCGCGATGCATACTCTGAATGGATGAGTGTTGATGGCCAGCTATCGCAAACAACGTGTTGGTGATCTGCTGCTTGCCTTCCTTGCTGAAGAGGTCCGTAACCTGCGCGACCCGCGGCTATCGCTGATCACGCTCACTGGACTAGACCTTTCGAATGACTTAAAGACCGCGCGTGTACACTGGGCGCTGCCGCCGTGCTCCGGTGAATGCGCACCGCAAACCGGCAGTTCGCCGCCCGAAAATGCTGAAAGTTTGGGCAAAAACGCGGAGGCCAAGCGGCGCAAGGATGCCGAGCATGCTTTACGCGGCGCAAACGGGTTGCTCAGGCGTAAAATCGGTGAAGAGCTTGAGCTGCGCTATGTGCCCGAGTTGAACTTCCGCTACGATGAATCCTCTGCGGCGGGTAACCGCATTGATTATTTGCTGAAGAAAGCGGGGTTTTAAGGCGTGATCAGCGAGCTAGACCAATTCTGCGGCGCATTAAAAGAGCATAAGTCGGTGCTTGTCATGTCCCATATTTCGCCGGACGCCGATGCGGCAGGTTCGGCTGCGGCATGCAGCCTGGCCCTAGGTGCGCTCGGTATCCACGCCGTGCTTCATTTGCCGGACCCGTTAAGCGAATCGCTGCTGGGAATTTTGCGCGGTATACCTTTTTGCGCTGCCTTTCCGGATGAGCAGTTTGATGCTGTGCTATGCGTTGATACGGCAGATAAGAAACGCGTCTCATGTGCCCGGCCAGATATCCTGGACAAGGGCGCAAGATCGTTTAACCTCGACCACCACCACTCAAACGGCAAGTGGGCCGATTGCAACTACGTGCGCCCCGAGGCGCCTGCTTCTGCCGTATTGGTCCATGAGCTATTTTCCTCTTTGCAGGTGCCGCTGGACGCTAGGGCCGCAAACTTGCTCTATGCCGGATTGCTCGATGACACGGGCTGCTTCTGCTTCAGCAACGCCGGCACTGAGGCTTTCTCCTGCGCCCTGGCGCTCGTTTCCGCGGGAGCTGTCCCGCAAGACATCGCCAATATGCTTTATTTTTCGGTTCCGGAGCGGATCTTCCGGCTGCGTGCTTATGCGGCAGGCGCTTTGCGCTGCGTGCTGGGCGGCAGAGTCGCTGTGATTCGTCTGCCGTTAGCAGCCCTGAAACAGTGCGGCGCCGGGCCGGAGGATACGGAGGGCCTGGTTGACATCGCCCGAAGCGTCTCTGGTGTTATCGCGGCGGTGTTGATGCGCGAGCTTGAACCTGGTCTGTGGAAATTGAGCCTGCGTTCGAAATCCCCCGAGCTTGATGTTCATCAAATTGCTTCATCCTTCGGCGGCGGAGGCCATAAAGCAGCAGCCGGCTGCCGGGTGCAAGGAAGCGCCGAGCAAGTCGAAGAAGCTGTTCTAGCTATTGTTTCAGCAAAGCTGCCCGCGGCGCGCTAAGTGGGTGTCAATTGGGCGAAGCGTTGATGACTGGCCAAATCAGGGAATGCAACGGTGCAATCTTAATTGATAAGCCGGCTGGGATTACGTCAGCGGCGGTTGTCGCCCAGCTAAAGCGCAGATTCGGCTTTTCGCGAGTAGGGCACGCCGGCACGCTGGACCCCGCGGCGACCGGCTTGCTGATTGTTCTTTTCGGCAAAGCAACCCGCCTCCAGCCGCTGTTTCTTGAATCAGCGAAAGAATATTCAGGCGTAATGCGGCTTGGCCTCGGTACGGATAGTGACGATCTCACGGGAAACATTTGCGAAGAAGATGCCGCGCTCGAATTTGCACGGCGCATGCAGCCCGAGGAAATTCTTGCTTTAATCCGGCACCGCTTCTCCGGGCGGACAATGCAGACTCCGCCGCAGTATTCGGCAGTGCACGTCTCGGGTAAGAGAAGCTATGCGCTTGCACGCAAGTGTGTGCCATGCGAGCTGGAGGCACGTGCCGTGGAAATTGAGTTTTTGCGCCTTGGTCTGCGTGAAAAAACAGAGCTTGAATATGAAATTCGCTGCTCGAAGGGAACGTATGTGCGCGCCTTGGCGCGCGACATCGGACGTGCACTGGGGAGCTGCGGCTGCGTAGCCTCAATACGGCGCACTGCAGCAGGACCGTTTCGCATCGAATGCGCCCAGAGCTTGAGCTGTGTGCTGGCCGGTGAGCTGGAAACGGTCGGTATCGGGCTGGCCAAACTTGTCGCGCATCTTCCCCGCTTTGAGCTTAGCCGGGAGGACTGTCTGGCCCTGAAGCGGGGCAATCAGCAGGCGCTGGCCCTGCTTAGCCCGCGTAAAGCCGCGGATGGTTTCGGCGCTGTGTTTGATCCCGATCAAAGCTTTGTCGGGCTGATTTGCCGAGAGCAAGCGGGGGATACTGCGCAGTGGCGCTTGCGCTTCGTTGCCTAATTCACGGGCTTGTGCTAAGGCCCCTCAACTTCCATCAGCACTTGGAGATGCGGAGATTCACTTCTCCGGCGCGGAGGCGGGTTCAGTCTCGCCGCGCTCCTCATAAGGCTGGATCACAACAAAGCCATCTCCCTCAAAGAGCATCTGGATCGTTTCGCCGCTTGTGCGTCCGATGAGGGTGCTCGCGGACACATCTGTCTTGAACTGCGGCGAGAGGCTGCCCGACCATGCTACGGTGGCATTCACATCAGTCATTACTGGATCAAGCGGACTGACCTTCAGAATCAACGGGTCAAAGTGCGTAGTGATCGCGGCGTAGCCGCGGCCACTCAGCCGCACATTAAAGAAGCCGCCGGCCCACACCGCGGCAAACTGGCGGAGATAGGTGATGTCCCAGTGGATTGTCTCTTCGAAGGCAAGTATATTACGCCCGTTTACCACCAGCGAGTGACCCCTCAGCTCGATCAGCGAAATTTTCTTGCCACGGTCTGCTAAATAGAGATTTCCCTGGCCGGCCGCTTTGGTTAGAGCGGTACCTTCGCCCGTAACAGCCTTCTTTAACAGCTTAGTGATTCCGTGTTCAGTAATCCCCTCCCGCGTAAACTTGATGGCACCGTAGTAGGCAACCATTGCGCCGGTTTTGATCCATACTTTGCCGTTAAGCCGGATATCCAGCAGGCGCTCAGTCTCCAGGGCAAAGGCTCCACCATCGCTGCGACGGCCTTTGGCGCGGCTGAGAAAAGGATCGGCCGCAAGCTGCCGTATGGGTTCGATTTCGTCTGGCGTGCAAGATGGCTTTGGGACAAGCGGCGGGCAAGCGTGTTTTGGCGCAGCTTCGCTGCCCACCGCGAACGGCGTTTGTGCCGCCGGCGCTTGGCCGCCAGTTTGCCCCGCGCGCTTTTCTTCAGCCTGAATTTCTTTGCTGCAGTCTAGCTCGACGGCAGCCCTTTTTGCCTCGGCAATCCGCCGGGCCGCATCCGGCGCCGCTTGCGGCGCTCCCGTCAGAGTCAGACGTCCGCTCTGCATTGCTTCAAACAGTTTGGAGAGCAGCTCACGCTCAGCGGCATCGATCTTTCCATCCCTGTGCACCAAGCTCATGATTCTTTCATGTTCTGCGTGCGTTATATCGCCGCGCCCGATCGCCTCAGTTATCAGTTTTTCAATTCGACTCATTAACCGGCATCGCCCTGTCTGCTAAGCCTCCGAAACCACAAGGGGTTACTCGACACACCGGAGCCCCCTAAGATCTTTATTGCTGGGGATATGCTAACTGTGCGGTTAGTTGTCCACACCCCGGAGATGGTGTTTGGCTAAAAAGTTGACGGATTACCACCTCTGGTATAAGTGACTTGAAGTTAGATATACCCAGGACCAAGGTGTAAAGAGCTGTGGTTGATTCGATTGACGAAGGTAATGAAATTTCCAACGGCGATGTTTTGCTTTCCAGCGAGATTGCGTCAGGCATGCTATTCGGCGACGCGACGCGCGTCGTCACCGCCCGGGGCACCGAGGAAGGTCTGGTGCTGCGCATCGACGGCAAAGCAGAGTGGCTCGACATTCTCAATGACCTAGAAGCATTTTTAGGCAAACGCCGGCGTTTTCTTGAAGGCGGCCAGGTTTCACTGGAGTGGCTCGAAAAACTGCCGACAAAAGAGCAAAGCAAGGAGCTGGAAGACATCCTCAGAACACACTACGGTATCGAGGTCGTCGTGCGGCGCAGAAAATGCGCTAACATTCGCCTAGCAAAGGACGATAAAGTGTGCAGCCAAAAGAAAGGAGGGGGTGGCTCGACCATCCCGCTATTCGAGGAATCCGGTGCAGGGACGGCGGCAGCGCCAGGCGGTGCGGAGCACAGAGAGGCCGACCATGGCACAAGTTCATTTTCCGGCGTTGGGACATCGCATGCCTATGAAGCGCCTTTTTTCGCGCTCGATGGGGCTGAGGCGGGTATGCAGCACGGCAGCGCCAAGTTCGGGGCGGCGTCAGTAAAAGGCGGCGGTGCGCCCGGCTATATCAGCCCGACAAGCCGGAAGTACTTGAGCCAAGTGAGCAAGCTTCTCGGAGATGATGCGCTTTACGAGGAAGATGCTAATGCCAAGGTGGTATTCGGCACACTTCGCTCGGGACAGCGTATTGAGACGCCGTTCAGCCTGGTTGTCATCGGTGACATCAATCCCGGGGCGGATTTAATCGCGGGAGGGGACATTATAGTACTGGGCAACCTGCGCGGCACCGCGCATGCCTCCGCCTATGACGACGATTCCTTTGAGCACGTGATTATTGCGCTGCGCATGCAGCCAATGCAGTTGCGCATCGGGTCAGTGATTTCCCGGGGCAGCGATGAAGAGGTCTTGGGCGCGGAAATTGCGCGAATTGAGAATAGACGGATTATCGTTGAGCCGTTTAGTCCGCGCGATTTTCTTATGCGCAGGGGAAGATAACAGTACTTTCCGCCGCTGCGGATAGTCTGTCTGTTTTAGTGTTGATTTGGAATTACTGATTATTTGTAGACAAGTCGAGGAGTGACATGACTGGCAAGGCAATTGTTATTACGTCTGGAAAAGGCGGAGTGGGCAAGACAACTGCGACGGCAAACCTCGGCGCAGCGCTTGCGCTTAAAGGTAAGCGTGTCTTGATCATTGATGCGGATATCGGGCTGAGAAACCTTGACGTGATCATGGGGCTGGAAAACCGCATTGTATTTAACGTGGTCGATGTGATCAAAGGGGTCTGCCGGCCGCAGCAGGCGTTAATCAAATCCAAGCGGTCGAACAACTTGTTCCTCCTGCCGGCATCCCAGACCGATGACAAGGAAGTGGTCTCGCCCGCGGAAATGGCTGAGATGATTAAGCAGCTAAAAACTGAGTTTCATTTTATTTTGATCGATTCGCCTGCCGGCATTGAGCAGGGCTTTCGCAATGCTTGTGCTGGGGCGGATGAAGCGGTGATCGTTACGACGCCCGAGGTAGCGGCGATTCGCGATGCCGATCGGGTAATTGGACTCTTGGCCGCGCAGAGTATCGAAGCTAACCTTGTCATTAACCGCGTTGACCGTGATATGGTGCGGCGCGGCGATATGCTGTCGCCGCAAGATGTGATCGATATTCTCGGGATTCCGCAGATTGGTCTGATCTTCCGCGACAATGATATTGTGGTTTCGGCGAACAATGGGGAGCCTGTGGTGTATAACCCGCGGTCCAAAGCCGGAACGAGCTTTATGCGCATCGCTGAGCGATTGATTGGCAATGAAGTCCCGCTTGACGAAACCGATTATGGCACGAGCATCTGGGCGCGGCTCGGGCGGCGGTTGCGCGCAGCTTAATGCGACCCCGCAGGGCAAAGGCCGGCCTGATGAAGGAGAATCTGCTTTATAACGTGAAAAGAGAACAGGTGAGCAAGGTGTTTCAAGAACTGACTTCTCGTTTTTTTGGCAAGAGACTATCCAAGGTAACGGCGAAGAACCGCCTGCAAATGGTGCTGGTGCAGGATCGGTCAGGCCTCTCCTCAATGGAAATGGAGATGTTTAAGAAGGATCTGCTCGAAGTTATCTCGCGCTATTTCCTGATCGAGAATAAGCACTTGGAAGTAGACTGGAAACGCTCCGAGTATGAAACAGCATTAGTCATAAACACACCGGTAACGGGGAGGCTTAAAGTGGCCTCTAAGCGCGCTGCTGCTTGCTGAAAATTGTTAACTGAAAGGTATGTCTGCGCAAATTATTGACGGCCAGGTGCTGGCCAAGTCTATCCAAGAAAAGCTGGGCCGGGATGTTCTGGAAATTACTCCAAAGTTGGGCCGCGCCCCGAAGCTGGCGGTTGTCTTGGTCGGAGACGATCCCGCTTCCAAGGTTTATGTCCGTTCGAAGACAAAGAAAGCGCGTCAGTGTGGAATAGAGGTAGAAGACTTTTTCCTTCCCGCTTCGTGTACGAACGAAGCTTTACAGGGTCAGCTTCGCACACTCAGCGCTAGTCCGGGTCTCGATGGAATTCTGCTGCAGCTGCCGCTGCCCAAGCACCTTGATGAATTTAGCGCGCTGCTCTCCATCGATGCCGGTAAAGATGTTGACGGCTTGCACCCTCTGAATCAGGGCCTGCTTCTTCGCGGTGCGGATGCTTTGGAGCCTTGCACCCCCAAAGGATGTCTTTCGCTGATCGACGAAGCCTGCCGCTTACTAAGCAGGAACTCCGATTTGTCCGGGTTGCATGCCGTTGTTGCCGGACGCTCGATTCTTGTCGGAAAGCCAGTGGCGCAGATGCTGCTTGCCCGCCACTGCACCGTAGTAATGTGCCATTCACGCACCAAAGCACTCGCAGAAGAATGCCGGCGGGCGGACATATTGATTGCAGCAGTGGGAAAGCCGGAAATTATACGGATGGATTTTATAAAGCCCGGTGCCATTGTTATAGATGTCGGCATCAACCGCTTGGCGGATGGCCGTCTTGTTGGCGACGTTAATTTTGATGAGGCGATGGCGGTTGCCGCGGCAGTAACGCCTGTTCCCGGCGGGGTCGGACCAATGACTATCGCCATGTTGCTGGCCAATACCGTCGAGTCCGCCCGGCGCAAGCTCAAGAGTTGACCATGGAAAACAATTCGTCTCTGAAGAAAACACCGCTTTACGAGACGCACGTAGAAAACGGTGCCAAGTTTACTGAGTTCGGCGGCTGGCTGATGCCGGTGCAGTATAGCGGACTCATTGATGAGCATCTAACTGTGCGCTCTCGTGCAGGACTCTTCGATGTAAGTCATATGGGGGAGATCACGGTTAAGGGCAAAGGCGCGGTATCGCTCCTGCAATACGCTGCGACGAACGACGTCACCCGCTTAGCCAAAAAACAAGCGCAATACTCGCTCTTACTTAATGAAAACGGTGGGGTGGTTGACGATATTATCATCTACCGCACTGGGGACGAGGAGTTCTTTATCTGCGTCAACGCCTCAAACGCCGAGAAAGATTTTGCCCACCTGTCGAACCTTAACCGGTTTGGCGCAAAGATTGAAAACGTCTCAGGGCTGTACGCCCAAATTGCTGTGCAGGGACCCGATGCTGCGCGTCTGCTCGGTGCGGTACTGCAGGTGCGGGAGGACAACCTGGCACTTGCCGCTTTTCCGTACTTTACTTACCGCGAAATCGTTCTGCCAAACGAGTTCGGTGTTAAAGCAAAGTCTCTTGTCGCCCGCACCGGGTACACCGGGGAGGACGGCTTTGAAGTGTTTCTTCCGCCGCAAAGCGTAAAAAGCTTTTGGGATGCGCTTGCCGAGGCGGGTCTCGAATTTGGGGCAAAGCCGGTTGGTTTAGGGGCGCGGGATACGCTGCGCCTGGAGGTCTGCTATCCTCTTCATGGCCACGAGCTGCGCGACGATATTTGTGCACTGAGCGCTAACGTGTCCTGGGCCATCAAATTGCAGAAGGGTGATTTCTTTGGTCGTGAGGCGCTGCTGTGCGAACGCGATAAAGGTCTTGCCGTTCAGCTTGCGGCGCTGGAAGTCATTAGCCCGGGTATTGTCCGGGCGGATGCGCTGGTATTTTCCGGAGATCGCGAGATTGGCTGGATTACCAGTGGAACCAAGACGCCGACCACGAATAAAGCGGTGGCTCTGGCATATCTCTCACCGCCGGAAGCGAAACTGGGCAATACGGTGGAAGTCGAGGTGCGCGGCAAGCGAGTCAAGGCACGTATTGTTGAGGCCCCCTTTGTCAAACCGTTTAACAAGAGATAGGGACAACTGTGTTTCAGTGAGGAGATTTCTATGGCTGAGAGTATACAGCGTTATACCAAGGACCATGAGTGGGCGAGGAATTCGGCGGAAGGGGTTTATGTTGGAATCAGCGATTACGCGCAAAAGGAACTGGGAGATGTTGTTTTTGTCGACCTTCCTGATGCTGGTGTGGTGCTCGGCCAAGGCAAATCGTTCGCAACCGTGGAATCGGTAAAGGCGGTCAGCGAAATATATGCTCCGCTTGATGGGGAAGTTATACGGGTCAATACAGCGCTCGCTGAAAAGCCGGAGTTGGTCAATTTGTCGCCGGAGAAGGATGGATGGATTGTGCTGGTTAAACCGACTGCTCCGGCGCAGCTTGAAGAGCTGATGGACAGCGGGAATTACGGCGCATATGTCGCACAGATTGCGAAATAAAGTTTCTGACAACTGCCGGGGACAGCCCGCCGTATAATTGCAGTATTTCTGAGGCATACTATGTCCAAGAATGATTTCACTATCGCGCCGGGAATTACCCCGGGGTGTTTCGCCCTGCGTCATATCGGGCCGCGGCCAGAGGATATTTCAGATATGCTCCGTGTTGTCGGTGCGCAAAGCCTTGACGGCTTAGTGGAAAAAACAGTGCCCGGATCCATCAGATTGCGCCAACCGCTGAACCTGCCGCCGGCGCTCAGCGAAAGCGAGGCATTAGCGGAGCTTCGCGCGCTCGGCGCAAAGAATATCATTGCGCGGTCGTTTATCGGGTTGGGATACGCCGATTGCGTCACGCCGCCCGTCATTCAGCGATGCATTATAGAAAACCCCGGCTGGTATACTCAGTATACGCCATATCAGCCCGAGATATCACAAGGGCGTCTTGAAGCGTTGCTCAATTTTCAGACAATGGTCTGCGAGCTTACCGCAATGCCGATGGCCAACGCTTCTTTGCTGGACGAAGGCACAGCTTGCGCAGAAGCAATGGCCATGTGCTGGCGCCTGGCCGGAGCGTGCGGCAAACGCAAGTTTCTGGTCTGCCCGCGCGTGCATCCGCCGACAATCGCGGTTCTGCAAACTAGAGCAGAGCCGCTCAACATTGAGCTCATTATCGCTGACCCGGCCAACCACGCAGGCGACAATGACTATTTTGGGCTTATCGTGCAGTATCCGGCCACCGATGGCGAGGTTGTTGATTATGCGAATGTGGCACGCCAGGCTCATGAAAATGGCGCCTTAGTCGTTTGTGCCGCAGATCTTCTCAGCCTTGCTTTGCTCGTTCCTCCAGGCGAATGGGGTGCGGACGCGGTCTGCGGCAATACTCAGCGTTTTGGTCTGCCCCTCGGCTATGGCGGTCCGCATGCCGCGTATCTCGCCGTAAAGGACAGTGCGAGACGCGAGCTGCCCGGGCGTCTTGTCGGCGTTTCCAAGGACCGGGCTGGCCGTCCAGCTTACCGCCTTGCGCTGCAAACCCGGGAGCAGCATATCAGACGCGAGAAAGCAACGAGCAATATTTGTACGGCCCAAGTGCTGCTTGCCATCTGTGCTGGGATGTATGCGGTTTATCACGGACCTGAAGGTATAAAGAGCATCGCGCAGCAAGTACATCGGCGTGCCTGCGAGCTATACGATGCGCTGGAACGGTCCGGAGTCTCCCTGCACCACGGCTCATTCTTCGATACGCTGCGCACCGAACCCCTCGGTGATCAGTTGCCTCAGGTCTTGGCCCGCGCTGAGGTTGAGCGCATGAATTTTCGCGTCTTTTCAGACGGCAGCATCGGGGTGAGTCTCGACGAACGCAGTACGGCAGACGAAGTGCATCGCATTGTGCAAGTGATCGCCGGCGCAAACGTGGGGCATGAGGTAAAATCCCCCGGCACTGCGGCAAGTGCGGGGCGTATCCCCGCCGCCTTGCGCAGAAAGAGTGCTTTTTTGCAGCAGGAGGTGTTCCGGCGTTACCGCTCTGAGACGGAAATGCTCCGCTACATCACGCGGCTGCAGAGCAAGGACTTGTCCCTGGCCACGGCGATGATCCCGCTTGGCTCGTGCACGATGAAGCTCAATGCCGCGGCGGAAATGATGCCGGTTACGTGGCCGGAGTTCAGCGCGATCCATCCGTTTGTTCCAGCGGCGCAAGCTGCCGGTATGCGGGAAATGGTCGAGCAGCTTGAGCACATGCTGGCCGAAATTACCGGAATGCACGCGGTTTCACTGCAGCCAAACGCGGGCTCGCAAGGCGAATATGCGGGGCTGTTGGTCATTCGTGCTTACCACCAAGGGCGCGGGCAAAGCGGGCGAAACGTGTGCTTGATTCCACATTCCGCCCATGGCACGAATCCGGCCAGTGCGGCGCTTGCCGGAATGAAAGTTGTCGTCGTCGAATGCGATGCATCGGGCAATATTGAGCTGGAAGACCTTGAGGCCAAGGCGGCGCAGCATCAGGATACGCTGGCCTGTTTAATGGTGACTTACCCTTCGACGCACGGTGTGTTTGAGGAAAGCATTGTTGAAATGTGCCGCATCACTCATGACTGCGGAGGCCAAGTTTACATGGATGGCGCAAATATGAATGCGCAAGTCGGTCTATGCCGCCCCGGTGATTTCGGTGTCGATATTTGCCACCTCAATTTGCACAAAACTTTCGCCATTCCTCATGGGGGGGGCGGTCCAGGGGTCGGCCCGATTGCATGCGCAAAACATCTTGCGCCCTACCTGCCTGGTCATCCCCTAGTCCGCACAGGGGGCGAGCATGCCATTGGCCCGGTAAGCTCAGCGCCCTGGGGCTCGGCCAGCGTGCTGCCCATTGCCTGGGCGTACATCCGAATGATGGGCGCCGGAGGTCTTGCGCTGGCAACTAAGACTGCAATTCTCAATGCAAATTACATTGCCAAGCGCTTGGAGACGCACTTTCCCACGCTTTATAAGGGGAGAAACGGCACCGTGGCCCATGAGTGTATTCTCGATCTGCGGCGTTATAAACGCGATGCGGGTGTTGACGTGGGAGACGTTGCACGCCGGCTGATGGACTACGGTTTTCATGCCCCGACCGTGTCTTTCCCGGTTGTAGAAACTCTGATGGTTGAGCCGACCGAGAGTGAATCACGCGAGGAGCTGGATCGGTTCTGTGATGCCATGATTGCGATCCGCGCTGAACTGTCGGAGATTGAGGAGAAGAAAGCCGATGCGCATAATAATTTGCTCAAAAACGCACCGCATACGGCCCTGATGGCGGCAGCCGGGGAGTGGGACTTTCCTTACAGCCGTGAGCGTGCCGTGTTTCCGCAAGATGCTCAGAGGGAGTATAAGTTTTGGCCGGCGGTGGGGCGCATTGACAGCGCATGGGGCGACCGGAATTTGTCGTGCTGTCTCCCGCCTGTTGAACAAAAATGAGCTTTGCTCATGCGCCAAGCGAGAATATTGACTATCGGTGATGAAATTCTGTCCGGAGCAGT
>JAKPSH010000057.1 GCA_029555385.1 Pseudomonadota bacterium | reverse complement strand
GTATTGTATCAGAAAATATTTCTATCCCTTGACATATTCTGCGATTTACTGTAAATTTTTCTTGCGCCGCAGGGTAGAGCAGTTGGCAGCTCGTCGGGCTCATAACCCGGAGGTCGGAGGTTCGAGTCCTTCCCCTGCTAGAGTGAAAAATTGGCTTCCGAAAGGAAGCCTTTTTTATTGATTTTACGCACTATTTACAAGCTTTTCTGTTGTATTCAACTTTCTATATATTTGACACTATTTTACTCTTTTTTACTTGACTTTTTGTGAATTTGTAGGCAATATGTAGGCAGATTTAGCAGGTTAGTATAGGAGGCTAGTAAATGGGCGTGAAAATTCGTGAGAATAGAGGGCGTATATTCCTTGACATTTATGACCATGGAGTGCGGCACTGGGAAGCTCTTGACCTTTGGTTGACAGGAGACGCAAACCATGACAAAGAAGTGCGAATGCTTGCAGAAATTGCAAGAGGCAAGCGCATTGAGCAACTGCACGAGCAAGCGAACGGGCTTATCGACAGGATCGCGGCAGAGATGCTTTTAGTGCAATATGCCGAGAAAACGATTGAAGCGAAGCATGAGCACAGAAAGAATCCTTTACCTAAAAGTATGAAATACCTACGTGAATTTGCTGGCAATGTTCGCTTGAAACAAATAACACCTTCTTTTGTGGAGCGCTACAAACAGTTTCTAAAGGATCAGCCTGCATTGAGTGCGGCGACACAACAAAAATACTTCGAGGCTTTTCGCTCACTAATGCGCCGCGCAGTGATGGAGCGCCTTATACCGAGCGATCCTTGCGTTTCAGTCAAGAATATTCGCGTTCCAGCACCACAAACATATAGCTTGACGCTGGCAGAGCTTGAAAAGCTTGCAAAAACACCTTTAGGCGGCACACTTGGCGCTGAAGTGCGGCGGATGTTTCTTTTTGGCCTGTATACTGGCCTAAGAGTGAGCGACATTCGAGCTTTGCAATGGAAGCAAATACAACGCGATCCGCTAAGCATAACGGTGAAGCAACAAAAAACGAGCGAACCCGTACAGATTCCTTTGCATGAAATTGCGTTCAACATTATTGATGATGGAGCTTTGCACCTTGGCGAGGAGTATGTCTTTCCTCATGCAGCGACTACAAAAACAAGCCTGAACCAGTATTTAGTTTTATGGGCAAAGAAAGCAGGCATTGAAAAACCTTTAGGCTTTCATGTGGCGCGGCGAACATTCGGCACGCTCATTTTGCAAGGCGGAAGCGACCTTGCGACTGTATCGAAGTTGCTAGGGCATACGAACTTACGGCATACCGCACGCTATTTGAAGACTGACACAGAGCGTCAACAAGCAGCGATCGCAAGCTTACCAGTGATTGACATTGAACCGAAGCAGGCGGAAATTGTGCAATTCAAGGTTAAATAATTTTTTGCATATTTTTTGCTTTTCCTATTGACAATTTCTGTGTTTACTATACACTGGAAGCATGTACGAAGCGAACCGCAATGCGCTTGATCGCGCGGAGGCATTGAGACTTATTACACAGCTTTCAAAACGTTTCTTTTGGGGCTACAACCTCGATGCGAGCACTATTCGCTATTGCGTTGGCGGCAGTACAAGTCATTGGAGCAATATATTATATAATAACGAGATACCAACAAGGACAGATTTACAATGCTTGCGAACAGTTATAGAAGCAGAAAGCGTTGAAGAGATAAGATCGCGAAGTAAATTCATTAGACAAGCAACAAACACAAAGCAAGCTGTTTCAAAATTCAGCGCAAAAGCGCCGCTAAAGCGCCGTGACGGCTCTACTTACGCCGCAGACGAATGGCGAGCAGCGGATATTGCACTTGATAAGGTGTTCGGAGCGCCTTTGAAGGCGCCATGGTATAGAAAACAGCACGCGTTGCGTGCATAAATAAAAAAAAGCGAAACGCCAAAGAGCGCTTATGCGCCGCGCGCAAGCTTTTGATTCAAAAATGAGCTGAACCGATTAGGTAGGTTTCCCGCTCAAGGGGAGACCTATCATGGCTATATTTCTATCGACTGACCAGGCGTGCGAATTTCTGCACGTCAAAAAAAGCTATTTATACCAGCTAGTCCATAAAAAGAAAATCCCGCACTACAAGCCACTAGGAAGCAAGATACTCTTTGACCAGCAAGAACTTGAGAATTTTATTCTTAAAGGCCGAGTAGACACACGCGACGAGCTTGAAAGCAAAGCTGTAGAACTTCTGAATAACAGGGGGCAGTAATATGAATGCCCCTGTAAAAAATGAGCCCGCATACGCGGCGGGATTAGCGCAAAGAGAAAAGCATAATTCTTCGTACAATAAGAATTTAGCACCACTGTATCGCCGCGTCAACATGCTTTGCAACAAGTGGAATATGTCACGTAAAGACTTCGAACAAGCGGCATCCATGTGGGCGTTCATGCACCGCGATTGTGCACCGCAGGCTGTTCGAATTATGTACAGTGGGCGGCCTTCCTTCTATTCCGAAGATGCAAAACGATTGAGTTTGGCATTTTTGATAGCCTACACCGAAGCCGATGATCGACTGAAAGCGCTAGGAACTGATGGGCTGATGCCTAGCGAGCCTGTTAACGCGCGCGAGTGCTGGAAAATCGCGCTCCACCTTGTTGGAGGCGCACTATGAGCGAACTATACGACTCGATTGCGCGTGAATTAACAGGCGGCACTATTCCCGCGCTTCGCTCAGAAATATTACAGGATATATTCATGCACCTTGAGGCTGGCACAGTGAAAACGGCGTTGTCGCTTGTTCCACAGTTAGGCGATCTAGAATTTGAGCAAAACAGGGGAGAAATTGCGAGACTTGCAGGCGTGCGACCTGCGGTATTGGATAAACTACGAAAAAAGCCTGCACCAGAGCAAGAAAAACTACAAGGACGAGCATTGAGTTTACCTGAGCCTATACCAGCGGCAGAGCCTCAAAACGGCGAACAATTATTAAATGACGTTGCATTTCAGATACGCCGTTTCATTGTCGCAGACTCAAAAAGCATCGATGCAATTACATTGTGGACAGTCTTTGCTCATATAGCACAAAAGGCGGCAGTCTGTCCTAACCTGATATTTTCTTCTGCTGTAAAGGCTTGCGGAAAGAGTACCGCGTTGGATGTAGTTTCTAGGCTTGTGCCGAAGCCGCTTTCTGTTTCCAGCATAAGCGTAGCGGCGTTATTCAGAACCGTGGAAATGCTTACACCGACGTTGCTCATTGACGAGGCTGATGCAATGTTTCGACAGAACGACGACCTTCGAACGCTTGTCAATGCTGGCTTCACAAAAAGCGCCGCGCAGGTTGTTAGAATCGTCGGCGATGACTTTGAGCCGCGGACGTTCACAGTTTACACGCCGAAAGCGATTGCACTTATTGGAAGCTTACCCGATACCATTGAAAGCCGTTCAATAAACATTCGGATGCGGCGCAGACTACCTGACGAACCCATAGAGCGACTACGCAGCGACCGCGATCAAGGCTTCGAGCCGTTACTTGCAAGAATTGCCCGTTGGACAATGGACAACTGCGAGGAGATACTTAAAGTAGAGCCTGAGATTGATTCTGTTCTTTCAGACCGACAGGCTGACGTATGGCGCGAGTTACTACGTATTGCCGACTTGGTAGGCGGCGACTGGCCGCAGCGATCGAGAATCGCGATGCTGGAATTGTGCGCGAAACAGAGCGATGAAGGCGACAATACAATTCGCTTGCTTTCTGACATTCAGCGGATCTTCAGCGAGCAACCTGAGCGTACGAAATGGCCAAGTCAAGCGCTTGTGGATGAGTTAAACAGTATCGATGATGCGCCATGGCATGACTTCAATAACTATAAGGGCATTTCAACAAACCGCCTAGCGCGTATGCTGGCAAGATTCGAGATAAAAACTTGCACACTGCGAGATGGTAGTAAAACGCCTAAGGGTTATATCGTTGATTCATTCAAAGATATATTCGCGCGATACCTACCTAGCAACCGCAACACCGCAACAAATGCTAATATGTCTTTGCCTAACAATGAAATAAAATGTTGCGGGAATGTTTCTGTTGCGGATGGCAACCGCAACATTCAGAGCAACGAGCAACTATTTGATTCAACTGGAGAAGTCTTCGAGGATGAACCAGCATTCACGAATGACGACCTAGCAATTGTCGGTGAGACTTTTGGCAAGCTTGTAGCGAGTGAAAGGGAACGGACTGGCAAAAATACTGTCGGCGTATGCATTGCGGGCTGGCGGCTAGCAAGCGCCGCGGCTGGCGTACCATTCGAAGCTTTTGATGAGGCAAAGACATATTATGACGGGCTTGGTTATTACAAGCAAATGAAGGGCTATGTGCAACTTACTGCATGACCAATTGCTAAAATGTTGCGGATTCAAAACGCAACAGCAACACAACCGCAACATGCTTATGTTTATATGGTATATAGAAATACTTTGTAAATGTTGCGTGTTGCGGATGCTTAGGAGTATGGAGAATATAAGGAGCACGAGGATGAGTAAGAAAAAAGAGCTAACATTTGATGAGCTTACGCTTGACGAGCTTGAGGAGCTTTCACCTGAAGAGATTAAAGAACTTGTACTTAGAGAGCTCAGATACGTAGATGAAGACCTTTCACCTGAAGAGGCTAAGCGGCTTGCGGTTGAACAGCTTGCGCTTAAAGAAGAGATTATGTTTGAACAGCTTGCGCTCAAGCGACCTGCGGACGAAGAGCTTGGCGAGACTATTGTTAACAAGCTTATACACAATGAGCATTCGCTTAATGAGCTTGAAGAGCTTACACTTGAAGAGCTTTCGCTTGAAAGCTACGCTGAGGTGTTAGCACTGCACTTTAACGTACCAACTGAAGGCTTAAAAGGCTTAGAGCTGTTGAGGAACATTTTTGTTACTGTATTAGAGCGCTATGATGCTTCAAGTGTTGAGATGTTGCATATCATGCGCAAAGCAATGGAGTGAATATGTGTAGGTTATATATGGCTTTTGCACAAGGAGGAAGCTGGCAAGTAGGCTTATTTTGCAGGCTAAAAACATGAGGGAGTATTGAAAATGAGTGATGAAATTGTACCAGTAAAACGGCGAGGGGTAGTTTCTGCACCTGAGCGGCTTCCTATGGACACGCTAGAGCACGCGCGGCGGAGTTTGGCGAGGATTATAAAAGCGTACTATGGAGGCAGGCTCGACGAGAGCGTCTACAGGGGCACAGTGTACGGCATGACAGCTCTACTTGCATATTTCAAGGCCGGCATTGAACTTGAGGAAGTAAAGCAGATTGAGGATAGGCTTGATGCGCTGGAAAAACGAAGTGAGGGAAACCATGAATGAGACATTGAAAAAGAGGATCGCGGCACTAGAGCGGCGAACCAGTGATGCAGGCAAGCTTGACGCAATAAAGGCTTGTCTTACAGGGCTTTTTGGCGAGTTTGGCGGCGGTGATACTCCTGAACAGCGTTCGCTTGAAAATTTTGTTCCGCAGATTAGTGAGGAAGTGATAAAGAATGCAGGAGCGATCGGCAAGCAATTCATTATGCGCTTTGGCTTGGAAAAGTGCGAGGACGGCTTTTATAGAGAGAAGCGGCGCAAACCTACAGAGGACAAGACAGGCACTTAAACAGCTTGCGCTTTGCAGTGATTGCGCTGGAAGTCTTGCCGATGCTTGAGGAAGAAGCGAGAAAAAGGGAATATGCTGGAATAAATCAGTATTCGAGGGGGGTGCAACTAGTTGCACAGGGCTCTACCGGAAAATCACGAGACCACACATACAGTCATGACGATATCGGTTCTAGCGGTGCAACGACTTTTTTAAGGCATTTTGCTGTAGCATCAATAATCTTATGGAATAATATGGCATCGCCTTCAGTATTCATGTTGCAGACATACTTTTTTCTTGCGTGCAGATAGATTCCGATATACAATTAATTATGTTCTTACATAATCTCATAAAGGTAATCCTTATTAAGTGTAGTCTTTAGTGTAAGTATAGGAACCTTTATGATTATCAAGCGCTTCAACCTGATTTGCCTATGGCACAGTTTCGTGTTTATACATGTACCGTGCTTATTACACAGTGCTATGACGGCTTACCTGGTTAAGCGTTTGTTAGCCTCACGAACTGTCGCATGACGAAACCGAAAGGCAGGACATGATGGCACAAAAGAAGAATTCCGAAACCAATTGCCCGATCGAAACCTACGAGCATCGGGACAAAGATCGCGTCAACAACCCACCGGTGGGATTGGTAACGCCAGACACTGACCCAGACACGGGGCAGAAGAAAAAGACCTACACCTACGACCCGCACCTTGACCCACAGCTTGTCTGGGCAGGCAAGGCTGAACACACCTCTTTTGAGGTGCCGACCGTTTCGCTCCATGTCCACGAGCGCATTGACGCCCGCACTATCCTCGAGGCGGTGCGCAAGAAAAATAACAATGACCAGGCATGGCAACCGTCGCTCTTTGATGAGGAGCGCAAAGAGCCGCTGCGCAGCGCCATCGAGTTTTACCAGCACAAGCATGGCTGGAGTAACCGGCTCGTGGCTGGCGACAGTCTGCTTGTGATGAACTCACTTTTGGAGAAAGAGGGCATGGCCGGCAAGGTGCAGATGATCTACATCGACCCGCCCTACGGCATCAGGTACGGCTCCAACTTCCAGCCCTTTGTGAACAAGCGCGATGTCAAAGACGGCAAGGACGAGGACCTCACCGCCGAGCCCGAGCAGATCAAAGCCTTCCGCGACACCTGGGAGCTGGGCATACACTCCTACCTCACCTACCTGCGCGACCGGCTGCTGCTGGCGCGGGAACTGCTCACCGAGAGCGGCAGCATCTTCGTGCAGATTAGCGATGAGAATGTGCACTTGGTGCGGTGTTTGATGGATGAGGTGTTCGGGGTAGCACAGTTTTGCTGCTTAATACCGTTCCGCAAGCGTCAAGGGCGGACTAGTTCACCAAAGCTCCCTGAGCAAACTCATGATTTTTTGCTTTGGTATTGCAAGGATACTTCGAAATTGAAATACCGCCAGCTCTACCTCGATAAAGAGATGACAAATCTTGAATTGTTTTTTGATCGTAATGGACAACAGGTCGCCCTCACACCTGAGGAAAAGCGTGGGTATGCACCTCTTCCTGCTCCTAAGGAAGAGATTTATACGCGAATCCCGCTGGAACTCCAGACGAGAACACCAGATAGAATGTTTGCTTTTAAATGGAATGCCAAAACTTGGCCGCATCCACCAAAGGGTTGGTCTGTAACAGAAGAGGAATTGAAGCTCGCTGCGAGATTAAATCGCTTAACCCCCAAGGGCAAATATCTTCTTTTCAAACGCTATTACCTTGAATATTGTGTTTCCAAGCTCACCTCTGTATGGAATGATACGGCTGGCGAGCAGAACGCAGTCTATGCCGTTCAGACGGATGAGCTGCCTATCCAACGTTGCCTTCTCATGACCACCGACCCGGGCGATCTGGTTTTCGACCCCACCTGTGGCTCTGGGACAACGGCCTATGTGGCTGAGCAGTGGGGCCGGCGCTGGATCACCTGCGACACCTCGCGTGTAGCGCTTGCCATTGCCCGTCAGCGCCTGATGACCGCGGTCTTCGACTACTATGAGCTCGCGCACCCCAATGAAAGCGTTGACAGCGGCTTCAAATACAAGACTGTGCCGCATGTCACGCTCAAATCCATTGCCAACAACCCAGAGATTGACGACATTTATGCTCGCATGCATCCTGCCATCGAAAAGGCGCTGGCTGAGCTTAACGCCACGCTCAAAGGTAAACCGCTCAAGTTCAAAGTCACACAAGGTGGGCGCGCCGGTCACATTGTGGACTTCGCCGCGCTGGATTCGGCCACCTTTACCATGCCCTCGGGCCAGGTGGTTAAAGTAAATGAGCTTGTGGAATGGGAAATTCCGTTTGAGTTTCCAGCGGATTGGCCAGAGACAGCCCGCGCTCCCTTCGACGCCTTCCACGCTGCCCGCCGCGCCATGCAGCAGGCCATGGACAATGCCATTGCCCGCCACGCAGACCAGGAGACGCTCTACGACCAGCCGTTCATTGACCGTAAAAAGGTACGGGTGACCGGTCCCTTCACGGTGGAAGCGGTGCCTGCACCGGCCGTAAAATCGGTGGATGAGATTTTGGAGCCGAAGCCGGAACCAGCGGATGCCTCCATCTCCCGATCTGGAGAGACGCTGCGCCAGGCCGAATGGCGCGATGAACTTTTCCGCAGCGGCATTCGCGGCAAGGCGGGCCAGTACATCCGCTTTGCACGCCTGGAGCCGCTTCCCGGCTGCCGCTGGCTGCATGCTGACGGTGAGACGCGTCCCAACGACGAGGATGCGGATTCAGAACGTGAGATAGCGCCAGCCTACAACCCGATGCGCGTGGTGGTCTCCTTTGGGCCTGAGCACGCGCCGCTGGAGCAGCGGCAGGTGGCACAGGCCATCGAAGAGGCACAAACCCTGGTGCCCAAGCCAAAGCTCATCGTGTTTGCCGCCTTCCAGTTCGACCCTGAGGCAGCCAAGGACATTGACGAGACCAAGTGGCCAGGCGTGACTCTGCTCAAAGCTCAAATGAATGCCGACCTTCTGACTGACGACCTCAAGAAGAAGCGCTCAAGCAGCGAATCGTTCTGGCTCATCGGCCAGCCGGATGTACAGATTGAGTGGATCACCGAGGGGGATGATAAAGACAAGTTGCGCGTATCGGTGCACGGCTTCGACTACTACAACACCTTAACCGGTGGCGTTGAATCGGGCGGGGTGGACAAGATCGCCATCTGGCTGCTCGACACCGACTACGACGGACGCAGCCTCTACCCACGCCAGGTCTTTTTCCCGATGGCCGGTAGTGACGAAGGCTGGGCACGGCTGGCAAAAAATCTCAAGGCAGAGATTGACGAAGATTTGATCGAAGCGTACCGGGGCACGGTGTCGCTCCCATTCGAACCAGGCGAGCACAGGCGCATCGCTGTTAAAATTGTGGATGACCGTGGCATCGAGAGCTTGAAGGTGATGGAGGTGAGGTGATGGGACGCACCACCATCGACCGCCTGATCATTAACTCGCCCTATGAGGAGCCAACACAGCATTGGCGCTACGACCGCGAGACGCGCACCTTCGATCTGGTGGAGGGGCGTCGGCCAGCGGGCTACGTAGTGGCAACGCCAGGTTCCAAGTCCTTTGATGACCCCGGCATTTTCGTGGAGATTCCCCTGGTCAACCAGATTCGCCCGCGTGTCAAAGCTTGGCGCGAGGCGGGTTATCCGGGAGTTTCCAGCATCACCAAGCGGCTGTTGGAGCACTGGCGCGACCCGGAGGAGTTCGACTCGCGGCGCTTTTTCTTCTGTCAGTTAGAAGCGGTGGAGACGCTCATCTGGTTGACGGAAGCCCCCGCCGCCGAGCGCGTGGGCATTGACATTCCCGGTGACGGTGGGAGTTTTCAGCGGCAGTGCTGCAAGATGGCGACCGGGTCGGGCAAGACCATTGTGATGGCAATGGTCATTGCCTGGCACATCCTTAACAAAGTGGCTAATCCGCAGGATGCGCGATTTTCAAAGTACGTGTTGGTGGTCGCTCCAGGGCTTACGGTCAAGAGCCGGCTTGCGGTGCTGGAACCAGCGAGGCTCGGGAATTACTACGAGGCGTTCAATATCGTGCCCTCGGCTATGCTCGACAAACTCCGGCAGGGTAAGGTGCTCGTACGCAACTGGCACGCCTTGGCTTGGGAGAGCGAGAAGCAGATTAAAAAGCGGCGCAGTGTGGACAAGCGTGGTGTCAAGAGCGACGAGGCCTACACCCGCGAGGTGCTGGGTGAGATGGCGGTCGCCCGCAATCTACTGGTTATCAACGACGAGGCACATCATGCCTGGCGAGTCAACTGGGAGGCAGAAGGCAAGTACCTTCGCCAACGTGATCTCAAAGATAGCGCAGAGGAAGCGACAGTGTGGATCGGTGGCCTGGATCGCTTGCACCGCTCGAGGGGCATCCTCACCTGCTATGATTTTTCCGCTACACCGTTCACACCATCCGGCAAGAGAAGCAGTGAGGAGGCGTTGTTCGGTTGGATTGTCAGCGACTTCGGCTTGAACGACGCCATTGAGTCGGGCCTGGTCAAGACCCCGCGGGTGGTGGTGCGCGACGACGCCGTGCCGGCTGCAAAGACCTACAAATCTAGGCTTTACCACATCTATAACGACCCCGAAGTGAAGGACGACCTGAACCGCAAGGCCAACCCCGAGGAGCCACTGCCCGACCTGGTGCTTAACGCGTATTACCTGCTGGGTTACGACTGGCGTGAGGCATGGAAGGCCTGGTGCGAAGCTGGACTGCCCACCCCGCCAGTAATGATTACCGTTTGTAACCGCACTGAGACCGCAGCGCGGGTAAAACACGCCTTCGATTCCCGGCGTGTCTTTATTGATGAGCTTTGCGAGCCGAAGCGGATTCTGCACATTGACTCAAAAGTGCTGGATCAAGCTGAAACGCAGGAAGAAGCCGACGCACTATTAGAGACCCCGGAAGAGAACGAGGAAGAAGTGGATAATGGCGAACTAGTGCAGCGCAAGTTGACCAAGACGGAGCAGGCGGAACAGCTGCGGCAGATTGTGGACACGGTGGGCAAGGTCGGCCAGCCGGGTGAAAAGATTCAGAACGTCATTTCGGTCGGCATGCTTTCGGAGGGTTGGGATGCCAAGACCGTCACCCACATCATGGGCCTGCGTGCCTTTACCTCCCAGCTCCTGTGTGAACAGGTCGTGGGGCGTGGTCTGCGGCGCACATCCTATGAGGTGAATTCGAAAACCGGCCTGTTCGAACCGGAGTACGTCAACATCTTCGGTGTGCCCTTTACCTTCCTGCCACATGAGGGTGGGGAAGACGGCCCCCCGCCGCCCCCTCAGCCCAAGATAGCAGTTGAGCCTGATCCAACCAAAGCGGAGTTCGAGATCCTTTGGCCTAATGTGGTGCGGATCGACCGCGTGTATCAACCCGAGCTGACGCTGGATTGGTTTAAGGCTCGGACGCTGCACCTGGACGCGGCGCGGACTGCCAAGATAGCAGAGCTGGCGCCGATCCTCGAAGGCAAGCCAGATGTGACCAAGATCAACCGCATCGAGCTAGAGCGGTTAGCGCGGGAGTTCCGCACCCAGCGCATCATCTTTGAAACGGCGCGGGACGTATTTGACCAGATGAAGCAGACCTGGCTAGGTAGCAGGGAGGTGTTGCTGGCGCAGCTGGTACAGATTGTTGAGCAATTCATCCGTTCCGACCGGATTGCTATCTTCCCTCCGCTATTCTACCAAGACGAACTGCTCCGCCGATTGATTATTACGCTCAACATGTCGCGGGTCGTTCAGCATGTCTTGGAATCGGTGCGGCAGCAGAACACTGAAAGGCTTACGCCAGTCTTCGACCGCGACCATCCCATTCGCTCCACGAGCGAAATGCGCACTTGGTACACAAGCAAACCATGCGAACGCACGCGGAAATCGCACATCAACGTGTGCGTTTACGACAGCACCTGGGAGGCATCGGACGCTTTTGTACTAGATGAAAGCGAAAATGTAGCTGCTTGGGCTAAGAACGACCATTTAAATTTTGAAGTGCTCTACGTGTATCGCGGGGTGGTGCGCAAATACCGGCCCGATTTCCTGGTGCGCATAACGAACGGGGAGATGCTGGTTCTGGAGACCAAAGGGCAGGACACTGAACAAGACAGAGTGAAGCGCCATTATCTCGATGAATGGGTCGAAGCTGTGAATGCCCACGGTGGTTTCGGTCGCTGGCGTTGGGCAGTGGCGAACAACCCTGGCGAAATACGAGACATCTTGATGTAAGGTAAGACGAGGAGGGTGGGAAGCTGACAAAAAGTGGCAGCAGACGGTCTAATGCGCGGCTCGCTACTGAATCGAGCCGGTATGCCGATCCTTACAATTGAGATACGGCTGCATCTTCGGAGGAAATATTATGACACGAGCCTTTGACCTCAATATCGAAGAAGTCTTGGAAAATTGGGAAGTTGAACACGCCTAGCGAGAGGTTATCGCTAATGCGCTTGATGAACAGGTCATCTCTAAGACTGCCGAGATAGAGATTTTCAAAGACAGTTCAGGCAATTTAAGCTGAGCCCATTTGCCAAGACCACTTTTCTGAATTTCAGAGTTGGACTATATAGAGAACCTAACGCTAACAAAGCAAGAGAGAAAGGATGAAGGCACATAGCATTATCAGTATTATGTCTTTACGAGCATGCAGAACAGAAGTGCGTTTTACACTATATTATATAAAGACTTATGCACTATGTACTAACGTTGGCAATTATGTTTTGTAAACGATATGTAGGCAGACAGGCAGCATAGCTTACTAAGTCTATACATTAAAAGCACTTGCAAAGGCGTAAAAGGTTCGAGTCCTCCCCCTGCTAGACCATAAGGCCGCCTTCTTTTAGAAGGCGGCCTATTTCTTTTTGTCAGAAATCATGATTGAAAACAGAAAACCTATAGCGATAAAAACAGTTCCTACGATAAAGGAAATCTTGATGGCCTGGGATGGCTGGGTATCTTTGATATATGCCGTAATCTGAGGGCCGATTACTCCGCCAAGTGACCATGCGGTCAATACAGCACAGTACATAATAGTCATTTTTTCAGGTCCGAACAGCTCAGAAATTGTAGCAGGCATCATACCAAATCCTCCTCCATAGCAGAAAAGGATCCAGCAAGCGCATATAGCAAATACCCATGGGCTCCTTGTAAATATAAGTAGGAGGAAGATCAACATTTCACTCCCAAGCAAAAAACGATAAGCCTTCATTCTTCCAAATCTGTCCGAGAAAGCTCCCCAGAGCAATCTTCCTACACCATTGAAGATAGAAGTCACGGCAATAAGAGTTGCTCCCATCGAAGCAAGAGCTTCCGCTGTGGAAGAAGGCTTTCTATTGAGAATTAGCTCCTGGAACATAGGTGACTGAAAGCCTATGATAGATATTCCTGCGCTGATATTGCAGAATAGGATCATCCATACCACAAGGAATCTCTTTGAAAAGATATCTTTCGAGGCTTGTTTCAAAGCTGTAGAAATATCTGTTTTTGCCTTGCCTT
>JAKPSH010000045.1 GCA_029555385.1 Pseudomonadota bacterium | reverse complement strand
GATGCTCGCGCCGCCGCCGTCGTGTTCGCCTGGCTCCAGATCGTGCTGCGCAGCGTTGTTTGGCTGATCATTGGCGTCAGCCTGCTGGTTTTGTATCCTTACACGAGAGACGATGCCGCGCGGGAAACCTTTGCCGCTTCGCGGGAGCTCCTTTTTGTCCAAGGGATAAATGATTTTCTCCCGGCCGGCATCCGCGGGTTGATGCTTGTCGGCTTGCTTGCCGCACTCGCCTCCACCGTGGATACACACCTTAACTGGGGTGCAAGCTACCTTTGCAACGACTTGTATAAGCGCTTGCTCTGTCAAGCATGTTTGTGCATCGAACCCGGCAAGAGAAGCGTTGTTGCCGCTGCCCGTCTGTCCAATATCTTGATTCTGGGCATTGCGCTTTCCATCATTCCTTTTCTCGGCTCGATTCAGCAGGCTTGGTATGTCTCGCTGCTCTTCGGAGCAGGCACAGGGGCCGTGCTTGTCCTTCGCTGGGTCTGGGAGCGGATTAACGTGTATTCAGAAATTGGCGCGATCGCGGTCTCGCTGCTCTGCGCACCCCTGATTCTCTCGCTTACGGATTCAGAGCCGCTGAGGCTTGGGGCGATGGCGCTGCTCTCCAGCGCGGCGGTTGTCCTGATTACGCTTTTGACGCCCCCAACTGACAGCGCCGTGCTTGGTGCATTTTATCAGCAGGCGTCGCCAAGCGGCTTCTGGTCCAATACCGCGCGCGCACTCGGTCTTGACGGACGCCTGCCGCTCTTACGCTTGTTTTATGAACTGCGCACGGTCTGTGCTTTCGCCCTGTCGATGTATTTCATGCTTGCCGGCCTGGTGCGCATCTTTTTCCCGTTGCCCGGCAGCTCTCCGTTTTGGGGCGCGCTGATGCTCGCGTCCTCTCTTGCCCTGGGCACGATTGCGCTGCGTCTCAGCAGAGGAGAGAATTCAAGCAGCTAGCATACCTAGGCCGTAAATAGTGAATAAAATGCGGCAGGGTGCTGTATTTGTATTGACCGAGCTGCTTAGTTGCTTGATGCCAGACCGTGAGCTGAATCCGACGGCGTTTCCACAGTGCCGGGAAGGTGTCGCCGGTATGACCCACGGCTTTCCCGCACGATTGGCTATCAACAAGGCGAGCGCGTGCCAAGGCGCGGCTGCGGCGCATTCTTTTATTACTGAGAAAAGCGACAACGTTTGGACTTTGGTTACTGCACTGCAAATGCTCTTGGCAAAGCCGACCTTTATTTGGCGAGCGGAACGGACGATACGCGCAGCGACGTAGACAAACGAACGGAGGAAACGCTTCCATTCCCACCGCAATACCTCTGGCGGCAGAGCAAGCTGCGCCAGCCAAGCTTTAAAGTAGAATGCGAGCTTGGCGCAGGTAAGAAAAGCGGCATTAGCAAGAAAACTGCCCGTCGGCATCCGCATTGCAGCGATACCATGCTGCAGCTGTTCAATTATCTTCTCTTGGTCGCAGCGCTGATACGTTAATCGGATCACCGCCTCCGTGGAATAACTTCGGGGCAAATTAGTGAGGACATACCGGTAGCGAAATATTTTAAAGAGTTCGCCTTGCCGGCTTTCTTCTATTTGCTGTCTACGGATTACCAGCCGATATGTTCCTTCGCCTCGCGTTGGCTGATATGGTACTTCAGTCAACCATTGTTTCTCCAGTTTTAGGTCGCGCTTTTGCCGCCATCTCGCAATCAGCCTCCGGAGATTCTCTCTCCCTGGAACCGGCTTACTCTCTTCTCCCTGGAACCGGCT
>JAKPSH010000043.1 GCA_029555385.1 Pseudomonadota bacterium | reverse complement strand
GGCCCATACTGCAAAAGCCTCTTCGTATTTGCCGGCATCGATCAGCTCCTTGCCCTCCAAAAAGCACAGTTCACCAAGACGGTTCCGTGCCGCGCTGCATTTGGGATCAGCCGTATAAGCTTGGTCATAGTGCAGCTTCGCCTGATCTTTTTGTCCGCGCCGGTCGTAAAGTTCTGCCAGCAGCAGATTTCCCCGAGCGTTTTCCGGGCTTAGTCTCAGCAGCCGTTCCAGTGAACCAATGGCATTGTCTTCTTCGCCGCGAATCATTTGAATCTCGGCCAGATGCAGGCAGCTCAACACAAGATCTGCCTGGCGGAGCATGGATTGGCGAAGATTTGACATTGCCTCATCAAGCAAACCTGCCTGCTGGTAAGCAATCCCCAAGTTGCAGCGAAGCTGAGCTGCATCGGGAGTCTCTTCAAGGGCCTGCAAATAACAGCGAATAGCCTCCTCAACGCATCCCTCCCGCAACGCGATATTGCCAAGAGCAAAAAGCGCCGCACCATGGGCCGGACAGCTTTCCAGGAGTGCCGACAGTGCAGAACGAGCCGGCGCGGCAATCCCCGGGACACAAGGAGCAGGATAAATCTCCAGTTTCTTGCGAATCTCAGCACCCACTCAATTATAATAAACGATTACTTTATGGCGCCGCCGCAAGGCGATCAAATGATCGCGAAGTGCTCTCTCCTGCTTCCTTTCCATGAGTTCCCGCTCAACTTGCGCTTTCACCCGATCAAACTCCGGCCCGGCCCCACCGCGTCTTTCTTCGACTTTGATGATATGAAATCCGTGGCGTGTGCGCACGGGGACGCTGATCTGTCCGGGCTTGAGTGCAAATGCAGCCTGCGTGAACTGGGACTCAAACTGATTCTGTGTAAAAAATCCGAGATCGCCGCCTTGCGCGCTGTTTGGCGCCTCCGAGTGCTCCCGGGCCAGCCGGATGAAATCCGAATCATATTCAGCGGCAGCACGCGCCAGTTCTTTAGCTTTGCTCTCCACCTTCGCGGCAACTTCTGGATCGGCATCTTCGTTGAGCCGCAGCAGAATATGGCGTGCGCGCACTTCTTCGGGCGGTGCATACTTCTGTGGATCTCTATCAAACTCCGCACGTACTTCAGCAGCATCGACAGCGAGACCATGAAAGATTGTTTTTTCCACATAATTTTTTACGGCAAGATCGTCTTTAATCCCTGAGGCAAACGTCTCGTGATCCATCCCCCGCTGCTCTAACTCCCGGCGGAACACGTCTTCGGACACAAAGCTCTTCTTCAGTGCGCGCAGATGCAGCATGACCTCTTCATCCGGTGGTGCGTATCCGTTGGCATTTGCTTCGGCAAGAAGCAGCCGCCGGTCGATAATGCGCTGCAGCACGCGGCGCCTTAAGAAGTGATGCTCTGTTTCGCTGAAATATTGCAGTTCGTTTTGAAGCTGCCGCCGGAGATCCTGTTCCAGCTCATCTTTAGTAATCCGGGAACCATCGACTTCCGCTACGATTTGTTCCCCGCTTTCAGGCTGTTCGGCAGCGCTGCACAGAGGAGCACACAAATACTGAGACAAAATAAAGAAAAGAAAATGAAACAAAATATGGCGGCGGCTCCGGGGAGCGGCGGAAAGCCGCCATCGCTTAGTTCGCAGCATAAGAAATCGCTGGCGAAATTTAAGCTTGCTTAAGAAAAATAACATCTGACAACGTTCGACGAAAACTCTTGTTTATGACACTATTTGCCCTTAACCAGTGCAAAAATAATCAGGCTGCTTAATTTGCGATATTACTCCTTTCGTTATTCTGGTAAATACATCTTGCACATCGGCGGTTCTGCGCTGATGACCGCGCTGCTTCTTTATGCGGTATTTCATGAAACCAGCCTCAGCTCATTTCTGGACCTAATTCAAGGTGTTAAATATGAAGGTATCTTGCTGTATGTCCTTCTCTCACTTGCCGCGATATGCTTTCGGGCAATCAGGTACCGCTGGATCGTGGGGGCCGCAAGCGAGACTGAGCAGATACCGGGTCTGGCAAAGTTTGTCGTGGTCACGGCTATTCGCAACACATTTGTTGACCTGCTGCCAGCACGACTCGGTGAAGCAAGTTTTCTTTACGTGCTGAACCGCTTCGGGGTACCGCTCACCATCGGCTTAACAACCTTCGCGCTATGCACGGTGCTGGATATCATCGTGCTCTTCGCTCTTTTTGTCTTTTTGGCACTGGCCGGAACAATGACGCCTTCCGGACAGAGTTCGCTGCACTTACCGTCAGATCTGAATATCACCCAGCTTAACCGGGGAATACTATTGAGCTGCCTGCTCGTAATTGCTGCCGCTGTGTGTCTGAGTATTGTACTGGCTTGCCTTGACCGGTTCCTTGCTTACTGCGGAGAGCGGCTCAATAACGATAAAAATTGTCAGACATCGGAAGCTGGTCTGTCTAGGATCCGCTCGCGAACAGCGGCATATTGTCTGGAGGTTGCCAGGGAGCTTCGCGTAATAAAAGAACGGAAAATATACACAAACCTAGTGCTAATTACCGTTCTATTGCGTTGTGCCAAGTATGTTTCCCTATATCTATTGCTTCTTTCTACGGTTGCACAGTGGGGTATTCGGGCATCTGACATAAGTCCCCTGATTGCGACAACTGCTTTTGTTTTTGCTGAGTCTTCGGCCAGCCTGCCGATGAGCGGAATTATGGGTTTTGGAGCTTACGAGGGTGTGTGGAGCCTTGTTTTTTCTTTCTCTGGCGTGGCGCTTCCTTCAATTCAGAGCGTCATTTTGGTTATTCATCTCATCACTCAAGTAGTAGGATACTCTCTTGGGTTTCTGGCTTTGGCGATTTTTGCGCTCTGGGGAGCAAGGCGCGAACGGTAATACTTGCGGAGGAACTCATCTTGGACGGTCAAAAAAAAGAGGGCGGCAGCGGCTTGGCATCAGCGCTTTCTGAGGCACAAAGCGTAATTGAGGCGGCTCAAAAGCGCGCAAAGGAAGTGCTTGCCGATGCGGAGAAGAAATACAACGAAGCGCGTGAACTCGGCCACCGGGAAGGGTTTGAAGAGGGCTTACGCGAAGTTTCGCGCACCGCAGTACGTCTGATCGAAGAGACAACCGTAATCGGCGAACGGCTGGCAGAGGAAGCCGCAAAATTGGCGATGGCTATCGCGGCAACTGTGATCAACGAACATATTAAACTCGATCCGGACGCCGCAAAGAATATCGCAGTCCGCGCGCTTCAAGAATCGGTGATCGGCGATTCGGTTACTCTTGTCGTCAATCCGGAAGACGAAGCAGTAATGCAGTCGGCGATGAGTCAAATCCGGCGCATTACGGGAAACGCGCCGGTTAATATTGAAACAGATCCTTCATTTAGCCGCGGTGGATGCATGGTGCGTACTGATTTTGGTGAAATTGATGCACGCATCGAAACTCTGTTAGAAAGCATTCGCGAACGACTAGGATTAATTGGTGATGGCGAACAATTTCGATTCTAGCTCCAAGCGTACGCCCCGCACCACGCCGGTGACCCGCTTCATTAAGCGGCCCAACAGCCTCATGGCCGCGCCCGCAATTAACATGGACAAATACTACCGCAAACTCCACACGCAAGTCGCGGTCCCGCTGAAGATGCAGGGCGGCGTGCGGCGCGTCACCAGTGGAATGGTAGTTCGCGCCCGCCTGCCCAATGCGCGCATCGGCGAACTTTGTACAATCCAGCCTAAAGGCCGGCCCCCGGTTAAAGCACAGATTGTCGGCTTTGATGACGAGGATGTTTTTCTCACCCCTTTTGACCCGTTGGATCAAGTGGGTCCGAAAACTCCAGTAATCAATACCGGGAAGGCTTTCAGTATCGGCGTTGGCCCGGAGCTCCTGGGACGGGTCGTTAATTCGCTGGGTGAACCAATTGACGGGAAAGGCGAACTGAATTGCTCACAAAATTATCTCGTGAGAAGCAGCGCACCCGCAGCGATGAAGCGCCAGCGCATCAGAAACAGTATTACCGTCGGTATCCGTGCGATCGACGTGTTGCTTACGACCGGCGAAGGACAACGGGTTGGCGTATTTTCCACAGCCGGCGTTGGTAAGTCCAGCTTATTGGGCATGATCGCCAGGCACAGCACGGCTGATGTCAATGTCGTAGCTTTGGTCGGCGAACGTGGCCGCGAAGTGCTTGAATTTCTCGAAGAAAACCTGGGGGCGGAAGGCCTGGCCCGCTCCGTGTGCGTGGTTTCAACGAGCAACGAAACACCGCTTCGCCGCATTATGGCGGCGTACTCCGCAACGGCGATTGCCGAATACTTCCGCGACCAAGGCAAACGCGTGATGCTGCTGATGGATTCGGTTACGCGCTTTGCGCGGGCGCTGCGGGAAATCGCCTTGAGCATCGGCGAGCCGCCGGCACGCCAAGGCTATCCGCCTTCAGTTTTCGCCGCGCTGCCCGAACTGCTCGAGCGTGCCGGCAACATGGCTCATGGCAGCATAACGGGATTTTACACAATTCTTTTATCATCCGAGCAAATCGAAGACCCATTGGGCGAGGAAATACGCGCCATCCTGGACGGACACTTGTATCTCAGTTCACGGCTCAGCCAGGCACAGCATTATCCGGCAATTGATCTTCTGCGCAGCAACAGCCGCCTCATGAATTCGATCGTTTCAGAAGAGCACCGGCTGGTCGCGGAAAAACTTCGCACACTCTGGGCCACTTACGAAGAGAATCGTGACTTAATTCTGCTCGGCGCTTATAAAGAAGGGAGCGATGCGTTAATCGATGAGTCGCTGAATAAACGAGTAGCACTGCTTGATTTTCTTATTCAGGATCAATACGAACATGAAAGCTTGGAGCAGGCACTGAAGAAAGCGCGCAAGGTGCTGCAATAAAATTAAGATCACGGAATGATTTTTTCGTTTAAGAGTTCTTCGCGCCGTTTGCGCCGCGTGGCTTCGCGCACAGTGACGCTGCTTGTCTTTGCCTTTGCTGTTTGCGCAACGATATTTCTTCTTGCCCGGCCAGAGGTCACGTTTCCCGACTTACCGGCTGGCGCCTACACCGGATGGATCTCAAATATTCCTGGCGAGAATGAACGTGCGACCGTTTACGCTGAGCGAATCAGGAGTGCCGATGCGCTGTTGTTTATCGTCTTTCGCGAAAACAATAAGCCCCAAGTTGTCCCGGTTAAGCCTAAGCAGCGTAAAAAGTATCTTGGTCTGTTCGGCACGCAGCGCGCATTGGAGCCTTTGACCGTCCGCAGCGGCGAGCATACCCTTACCTTGACCGGATCGAGCGGCGCATTTGGCTTCTCCGGAAAAACGCAGGCTTCCAGCGGCTCCAGCGGAAGCTGGTCATTGTCTCCGGTGGCCGTTAACGATTTGCGCCGCAGCTCTCCAGTTTCCGCGGAGGATTTTGATCTGCGCGAGTGGCTGCGGCTGAAAGCTAGAGCTCATTACTTGGGGCGTGAATATGAGTCGCTGGAGCGCACTTGCCTCGAATATACAGTTCAGCGCGACAGACTAGCTAAGTTCCTCGAAAACCAGGATCAACTTCGCGAACGCGCCCGCGAGCGGCGTGAACAGGTAAACCAAGAGCTGCAAGCTCTCTCCGCTCAAGAGCAGGCAAAAAATGACGAGCTTAAACAGCTCGCGCGCGAACTTGGACAGCTTGCACGTATTACGCGGCGCGGCCAAGCAATAGAGTTAGCCCGGCGGGTGGCCAAGCGTGAAGCTAAATGGTATGCCGTCAACTGGCAGCAGGGGGCGGATCTCTCCGCCTTGGAAGAATCGCTGGCGCAAAAGATGAACGTGGACTTGTTAAAACTGCAGTCAAATGTGAAGCGCGCTCAAGAGATAGAGGCGCTGGAAAACTCCATTGCTCTGGAAAGAGCGCGCGTCGAAAAACTGCAACAGCTTTACGAAGAAAGAGTGCAAACAGGACTGCGTAAACCTGCTCCGCAAAAGACCCCGCAAAAAGAACGCTCATGGTGGCAAGGTTGGGATTCCATGTTTGGAGGATCCGATGAATAGCCGGCGGATTCTCGTGTTTGCGGCAGCATTAATCCCGGCCGCTTTCGCCGCCTCTGCGGCTTTCGGTGAAGAAAGACAGCACCAAGCTTACCGGCTTCCCGATAATGCCGGCATTGTCGATCAAATAATATCCGTTGCTTTTGAACCATCGGCGGTTTTTCTGCTTGGCGAAATGTCGCGCGGTGAAATCCGCCAATACTCGGCGGCAGCCGTAGCGCTCCCCGACGAGGAACAGCAGACTTCAGCAAAAAAAAGGTCAATTGTCGGCGCGCCTGTTGCAATCGAAAACGGTTCATCAACCGGGCAGTCTTTCCGGTTTAGTTTTTTTATGGCCGGCGAGGACGGAACATTTGCTGCAACCGAGGTCAAGCGCTGGTCGACCGATCAGCTCAGAAACAACACCGAGAATATCTCAGAACTGCTGAGGGAAATAAGCACATTCGAGACTAAGCTGAAACGTAAACGCGTGGAATATGCCGCCGTCGAAGTCGAGCTCAGCGAGATGCGCAAAGACGCTGCGGAAATAAGCGAAGTCGATGAAATCGTGCAACTTAAAATGCAGCTTACGGCAAAGCAGGATGCGGTCAAGAAGAAGAACGAAGAATCTGAACGTCTGCGCAAGTTGATTGAAGCCGGACGCCAAATCGAGGATCCGCCGGATATAGATCATTACCGCTTAGAGCTTGCCGCAGCCTTGACGGAAGCAGCAAAAGTCACGGCGGTAGCCGATCGTTTAAGCAAGCGTCAGCACGAAGCTGCGCGCCAAGGCTTTTTAAGAAAACTTGAATTAGTTCGCGCTCTGGATACCACAACCCCGGAAGCATTGGCTAAAGAAGCTCTCCGTCTAAGAAAACAGCGAAGGGAACTGGAAAGCCGGCTGGGAATCACCTCATCCGACACCCACTCGGAGGAGTTTTGACGAGATTTCTAACACTTACGGCGAATCTTTGAGCAGTAAGTGTTAGAAATCTCGTCATCCCGCCGTAGCCCCGCAGGGGTGTGGGAGGATGCGTGCTGCGTAATAGGAGAAAAAAATCATGAACCGTACATCATTTCACCCGACATACGTCCTTGGCGCATTAGTCTTGCTCGCCTCTCAATTCGCCGGCTGTATGAGTGCGGCCCAGCACAGCCAGAGTCTGCATTCTGCCGCAGAACGGGAGCTTACTGTCGGCATAGTACAAAAACAGATCACCAAGGGCATGTCACAGGCGGATGTAGCGCAGGCGCTGGGTTCACCCAATATCGTAACCAAAGAC
The DNA here is from genome assembly GCA_029555385.1 of Pseudomonadota bacterium. Lineage (GTDB taxonomy): Bacteria > Bdellovibrionota_C > UBA2361 > SZUA-149 > SZUA-149 > JAKPSH01. The sequence continues at coordinate 5,330 of JAKPSH010000043.1, read as the reverse complement.
GACGCCGGTGATGAAACATGGATTTATGACAAGATCGCCACGGAGGCGTCTTATTCGCATGATACCGGCAGTTTCGCCGCTGCTGGCGGAGCTGGCAAAGCACCAGGAGAATCGCTGCTCCTTGGCGGTTTAATCAGCAGCTATTCGCGAAACGCCGGTGCTTCGGCAACAACTAATCGCACGCTGACCGTAGTAATCAAATTCGATAAGCAAGGCAAAGTTAAGGGTTTCAGTTATCACGCAAGCAAGTTTTGATGAATGATCTAATGAAGGAATAACCATGAAACTTGCATCTTTTCTCCCGACACTGCTCGTTCCCTTATTCCTAACAAGTTGCGTTATGCGGCCCGCCGTGCCGCAAAAAACCCAGCTTGAAATCCGGCAGATGCAAACACGCGAATATGAGAAGCTCCAGGGAGGCGTCGCCCGGTTAATGAAAGCAGTAATCGCAGTATTGCAGGATGAGGGGTACATTGTGCGCAACGCGGATAAGGACTTGGGGTTTATTACAGCAACCAAAGAAACAGATATTCAAGATGAATGGGAGCGTATTTTTGCCCAGTTCCGCAGCGGTGAATATGCCCGTTACCGCAGTTACTCTATCGCTGAGTGCTCGGTGAGCGTATCAGAGTTCGGCGTTCAGACCAGAATCCGTGCCGTGTTTCAGATAAAAGTCCAAGACAACATGGGCGGCACGGTGTCAGTCCAGCAAATGAACGATCCCGTATTCTATCGCGATTTTTTTGCCAAAGTCGACAAGGGGATCTTCATTGAGCAGCAGAAGCTCTGATGGGTAAAGGCGCATTAATGACCGGGCGGCTGCTTCGCGCGGATAAACTCTGGAAGAACTACGGCACGCATGCGGTCGTCAAGGGGATTTCCTTCTCGTTATGCGGCGGTGAAATCGTAGGCCTGGTCGGTCCGAATGGCGCAGGAAAGACAACCACGGTCAGTATGCTTTACGGCGCCGTGGTTCCCGACAAGGGGCAAAGTTTGCTCGGCCCTTGGAATATGCAGCGCGAAGGTCATGAGGCAAGACGCCGCCTCGGAATTGTCACACAAGAGGACAATCTCGATCCGGATCTGACCGCTGCCGAGAATCTTCGCTTTTTCATGCATCACTACCGCATCGGGCGAAAGAAGGCCGCGCAGAAAACAGCAACGCTCCTGGCGCGCGTCGGACTTGAGGCTTTTGCTGATTATGCTGTCGACGAACTCTCCGGCGGACTGAAGCGCCGGCTCGTGCTGGCACGAGCACTCGTCAATGACCCGGAGTTTCTTTTTCTTGATGAACCGACAACGGGGCTCGATCCAGAAGCGCGTCAGGCGTTTTGGAAGCTCATTGCCGAGCTGCGCCTTGATGGCCGCGGTATACTGCTGACCACGCACTACATGGAAGAATCCGAGAGGCTCTGTGATCGGCTCTTGCTGCTCAAAGACGGCTCTGTTGTTGACCAAGGGAAGCCTGCGGAACTTATTGCCCGCGTTGCCGGAGAAAGGGTAATTGAGATTGAAGGCATAGCTGAGGACAGGATTCGCCATTTCCTGCCTCATCCTTTGCCATGGATCCGTCCGTTGGGGGCTGGCTTTGCCTTCGATGCATCCAGTAATGAAGTAAGCATGCACGCGCGTGAACTTGAAGAACAAAAACCGCGGCGCTTTGTCCGGCGTCAAGCAAATCTCGACGATGTTTTTTTTCTGCTGACCGGAGATAAGCTCGAATGAAACGTCTTGTTCCTTCGATCCGCGGAGTATTTTCGGTATGGCTGCGCTACGCTTTTGTTTTCCGCAAGACGTGGCTGCTTAATTGTGCTGCACCCATGTCCGAACCTGTTGTTTATTTGCTGGCTTTTGGTCTCGGCCTGACGCCCCTCGTCCGCTCCCTGCGTTATGCCGGAAACGAGGTTGACTATTTGCGCTTTATTGCGCCGGGTATGATTGCTATCGGCGTAATGTTTCAAGGGTTTTTCGAAGGCGCTTACGGTTCGTTCGTCCGCCTGCGCTTTCAGAGAACCTGGCAAGCGATGCTGACCACGCCGCTTTGTTTTGCCGACATTTTCTGGGGCGAACTGCTCTGGGCCGCGACCAAAGGTTTTCTTGCTGGCGTGATTACATCGTTAGTTGCCCTCCTTTGGGGCGTCTACAGCTTACGGAGCTTTGCCGCTGGAGTGCCGGTAATTTTGTGCGGCAGCATTCTGTTTGCGGCACTAGGCATGGCTACGGCAGGTTTCGCCAAGACAATCAGCCATATCAACCTTCCCATCCATTTGTTCATTGTTCCAATGTTCGTCGTCTGCGGCACGTACTTCCCCCGCGACAACCTGCCGGAAGCCGTCGCTGCTCCTGCGGGCCTTCTGCCGCTTTCCGGATTAGTTGATTTATTGCGCTGGGAGATTGGGCCGGATGCAAGCGTGCTGATACCAATCAGCGTAATTGCTGTCTGGACGGCGGGGTTGATTGCAATTGCCTGGCAGCAGCTCGAACGCAAAGTTTTTCGCTGAGTGGGCGGACACCTCGGAGAATCTCCTACGTTTTATTGAAGCATCCCTGGAACATCGCGGATATGTGATTGTAAGCGCGTGTTGTTGGGTGGTTTTCGAGGCTGTAAACGCTTACTTACCGGCAAAAGTGACTTTTTGACGGGAAAATTCTTGTGAGGAATTCAGTCACCGCTTGTGGCAGCATCGGCTGCTGCAAGCGTTTTTTTTGCCCGCCGACTGAAAAACACAGCATTTCCAGCATATTGTTCCCATAAATAAACGCGGATTTAGTGAAGCATAACTGCGTACGGCCCGGACTAGTGGATGAAAGCGCTGATAAGAGCGCAGTTCAGTGGCGGGTTAGGCAGGTTGCTTTAGTTTCAGGTTTCTCGATTGGGGGTGCTTTTCAATAACCCGGTGGCAGTGCTGGGGGTTACATTCGGGTTATGAACTTTCAAGGGCAGCGTAATTACGCTGCCCTTTTTTTTTCGATGCTGCACGCACAGCCGCTTTATCGCGGCACAATCTATTTCTATTTCACGTCTAACCTGCTATCGCTCTCAAGATACCGGCCCGGCTGGCAGCGAAAATGATGAAACATACGGGAACTGTGCGACTTTTTCTTAAGCAGCAATTGCAGATATGGGCGAGCTTTGCGCACCGGGTTTATTGTTTTTTTTCCGCATACTGCGCACCTTTGCTCGTTCGCACAGCACTGCTTATAGTTTTAGCCATCCAGATTTGTTTTGTCGTTGTGGCAACTGGCGCCTATCTCATTACGACCATCGTTTATCTTGTCCTCTTGCAGGCCATACTAATAACTCTTTTCTGCGCCGATTTGTGCTGGCGGTGGGTTTCGACTAAAGCCGGCATAGCTACTGTCTATCAGAAGAGGCAAAAGATCCCAGTTGCTGATCAAAATGCATTTTCTCCCCCTCCGGCTGCCAAGTCCGCGCAAATTGCCGCTTGTGCAGCTACCTTTTTAGTTTTTGCTCTGTACTTTGTGCAGCTCTTTGGCGAGACAACATTTTATACCAGTACTTTGACCAATTTATTTTACCCGGAACACGTGCACGAAGTTGTTCCCGGGAAAGTTTACCGCTCAAGTGAAATGAGCAGTAGTGCTTTGAGCCAGGTCGTCCAAGAGAAGGGTATCAGGACCGTAATCGACTTGCGCTGGGGAAATGAAGCCGCAACGGAGGAAGCCGCAGCGGCAAATGCGTCCGGAGCTACGTATTATCACCGGCCACTGATGGGATCCCGCGCCAATCAGCGCAGTGAAATCCAGCATTTAATTACTCTGTTCGATGAGGCCGAAACACCGGTCCTGATCCACTGCTCTAGCGGGGCGCACCGTTCCGGCGTTGCCGCCGCGATATGGATGCTGACAAAGGAAAATAGCAGCATCAGAGAAGCGGAGCAGCAGCTTTCCCCAGGATACGGTTACTTGCACTGGGAACGGCGCCTTAAAAGCATGATCCAGGGGCATTCCACAATTGACGGCATAATCTGGGAATACAAAAAAACTCAAAAGTCTCTCGATATTAGTTTTCGTGACTGGATTAGTCTTGTCCGGGAATCCGTTCTAGCCAGGTGACTTGCTCATCTATGCCCGGTTGAGGTAGATTGCTTTCCCCGGGAAGTTCGTTTTCGATGAAATCGCTGTCTTTCCGGGTAATGTTTCGCACGTCTTCTCCCGGGTCCGGTTTCCGCAAACTCGATCTCTCCTAGTTAATGGCTCACCGTCTGATTTGGTGGCCGCGTAATGACAGACATTTTAATCTGATGAAGGAAAAAAAAAGCAATGAAACTTATTGAAGATGTACTGCAAACCGTGCAACGGCGAAACCAAGGCGAACCGGAGTTTCTGCAAGCTGTTCGCGAAGTACTGGAGTCTCTGGAGCCAGTACTTCGTGAAAACAAAGAATATCAAGATTCAGGCGTATTGTACCGCATTGTTGAACCAGAACGCCAAATAATGTTCCGCGTAGCGTGGCAGGATGATCAAGGCCGTACCCAGGTTAACCGCGGATTTCGCTTTCAGTTCAACAGCGCCATCGGCCCCTATAAAGGCGGACTCCGCTTTCATCCCAGTGTCTGCGCAAGCATTCTGAAGTTTCTTGCATTTGAACAGGTTTTCAAAAACTCGTTGACTACTTTGCCGATGGGCGGAGGAAAAGGCGGTTCGGATTTTGATCCCAAAGGAAAATCAGATGCGGAAGTAATGCGCTTCTGCCAGGCATTCATGACCGAACTTTCGCGCCATATCGGCGCCGAAACAGATGTGCCAGCCGGCGATATCGGGGTTGGGGGACGTGAAGTTGGCTACCTCTTCGGACAGTACAAGCGGCTGCGCAACGAGTTCACCGGGGTTTTAACCGGCAAGGGCTTGAACTGGGGCGGATCGCTGATTCGTCCGGAAGCAACCGGTTACGGCGCGGTATACTTTGCCCAAGAAATGCTGAAAACGCGGGGAGAAGATCTCCGCGGCAAGGTATGTGCCGTCTCTGGCTCCGGAAATGTAGCGCAGTACACCATTGAAAAGCTGAACCAGCTTGGTGCAAAAGCTGTATCTCTTTCGGATTCTGATGGAACAATTTACGACAAAGACGGCATCAACGAAGAAAAGCTGGCTTTTGTGATGAATCTGAAAAACATCCGGCGCGGCAGAATAAAAGAATATGCCGACAAGTACGACTGCCAGTATTATGCCGGCAAGCGCCCCTGGGGCATCCCCTGCGATTGCGCCTTTCCCAGCGCAACGCAGAACGAAGTAAACGCCGAAGATGCAAAAGAGCTGCTCAAGAATAGCTGCAAGCTGGTGGCAGAGGGCGCCAACATGCCAAGTAC
>JAKPSH010000021.1 GCA_029555385.1 Pseudomonadota bacterium | reverse complement strand
CAGGTTAAAACCCACTGGGAAAAAAACGGGCGGGGGGACAAGCTTGTCATGTCTTTTCATGGGCTGCCGCGGAGCTGTATTATCAAGGGAGAGCCTTATGCCAGCCAATGTTTTGCCACGGCGGAACTGGTGGCGAAGGGGCTGGGTCTGGAAAAAAGCGAGTATTTGGTAACATTTCAGTCGCGGTTTGGTCCCGGGGAATGGCTCCGGCCATATACTGACGCGTCGCTCAAAGAGCTTGCATATTCGGGAGTGCATGTGCTCGACGTGTTGTGCCCCGGCTTTGCCGCGGATTGTCTGGAAACACTTCACGAAATTGCTGTAGAGGGACGGGAAATTTTTGTGAAGCACGGCGGGAAGGATCTGCGCTACATACCAGCCTTAAACGATGCCGATGCCTTTATTGACGCCCTGGCCGGGATTGTGATGGAAAGCATTTCTTGATTTCTTGCTGCCGGTATGTACATTCTACTGTTTTCGCTGTGCATGCTTTGGCGGAGGCAATATGAGCAAAATCAAAGTTGGTGTTCTCGGCGCAACCGGAATGGTCGGCCAGAATTATGTCAGATTACTGGAAAATCATCCCTGGTTTGAAGTTTCTTTTGTCGCCGCCTCGCCCAGTTCCGCGGGCAAAAAGTATTCCGAGGCGGTGTCGGGGCGCTGGCATATGCCTGTGCCGGTTCCTGATGCGGTGAAAGGTCTCGTGGTTGAGGATGCAAGCCAGGTCGCAAAAGCCGTAGGCAAGTGCGCATTTGTCTTTTCCGCGCTGGAAATGGACAAGCAAGCCGTGCAGAATCTAGAGTGCGAATATGCCGCGCATGATATCGCTGTTGTTTCCAACGCTTCCGCGCACCGCTGGACGGAAGACGTGCCGATGCTCATTCCGGAGATCAACCCCGACCACCTGGCGGCAGTTGAAACACAGCGCAGGAATCGCGGTTGGCAGAAGGGTTTTATCGTGGTTAAGCCGAACTGTAGTCTGCAGAGTTATCTCACGCCGGTATACGCGCTGATGCAGGCGGGCTATGAGGTGCGGCGCATGATTCTTGCAACAATGCAGGCGGTTTCCGGCGCAGGATACCCTGGGGTTGCGTCAATGGACATCGTCGATAACGTGATTCCTTTTATCGGCGGGGAGGAGGAAAAGTCAGAGAAAGAGCCGCTGAAGATTCTCGGGCGGATCGAAGGCGGGAAGTTTGTCAACGACGCATCGCTTGTCATTTCTGCGCACTGCAACCGGGTTCCGGTAGTAGATGGTCACACGGCATGTGTGAGCATCGAGTTTGGCCCAAAGAAGCCTTCTAAGGATGAGGTTCTTGCTGTTTGGCGGAAGTTCCGCGCTGTGCCCCAGGAACTGAAGCTGCCGCTTGCACCGCTTCAACCCATAATTTACCTCGATGCCGCCAACCGCCCTCAGCCGCGAAAAGATCGCGACAACGATAAGGCGATGGCGGTAACGATTGGCCGGCTTCGCGAGTGCCCGGTATTCGACCTGCGCTTTGTCGGTCTGTCGCACAACACGGTGCGCGGCGCAGCCGGCGGCGGGATTCTTAATGCCGAGCTGCTTAAGGCACAAGGTTTCTTGGACTAGCAGGAAAATAAGGGAATAATTATTGTCTTTGCTGTGATGTCCAGAGGATTCGCCCAGAGCGATGCTGCCGGGTGCTGAAGGCATGCCCTTATTGCGCCGGGGAGGCCGTGGGGTGCGGGCCGGCTGGTGGAAATGCGCTTTCCTGGCCGCAGCTTGTTCAGCCCGGCAGCACTTGCTGCAAGCGCAGTTCTGCAAGCCGGCGGCGGCGCGCCTTCAGCATCCGGCAGCATCGCTCTGGGCGTGATCACGCCATACAAAGCAGCTCCGTTAACTTTTATTCTTCAATGCAAGATATTCAGCATACTGGGAAGCATTCTCAGTAATCTCTGCCCGTACCTAACGGAGTAATGCTAAAGCAGCACAGAACCTCCGGGGAGTCAGACATATTAAAGACAACGAAGAGAGGCAGCAGTGTGCCTGCTCAGGTTTGACGCCGGTGGAGAGTTTGACGCTGCCGGGCGCTGAAGGCTTAACCTGATGCGCCGGGGCGGGGGTGGAGCGGGCCCGCCGCAGGAAATCGGATTGCCGTGCTGTCTTGCGCAGTGAAGCATCTCCGGTTCCTGCAAGCCGAGTTCTGCAGGCGGGCGGCGGCGCGCCTTCAGCGCACGGCAGCGTCATTCTCTGCACCGCCAGGGTGCTGGTTTCGCTTTCACCCAGGTGGGGCAGAAGTAAGCTCGCCGCAAAAGGTGGGGGGACTCGGCTGCTCGCCCAACCACATTATGACGGGGCTGCTCCTCGGATAAAACGATTTTTGCGCAAATCACCTGCATTTTGCGACAGTCCCCTCAACGAGCTGCATCTGCCGTGCGCAATACGCAACACTGACGCAGCATCCGGCGTTCGTGAGATCTGTTTTAGTCGGCTACGCGTTTCAAGGTGTGATTTTCTAAGTCGGCTTCATACTGCTCGTTTATTACACTTGTTACCTGCAGGAGATGGTTATGGATTACTATCGTCTCGCTTGTATCTTGATCAAGAGTGGCTGCGTCAAACCGTGCTGACTTTGCTTGTGCGTAAAAGCTTACGGTACTGCGGCCTGTGATGAATTGCTTTATTTCAGGGTAATGTTCCAGGAGTTGATAAAGCACATCGATCTTGCCGATCAATGTGCTCAAGTCAACAGCAGATAGCTGGGCTACCGGTGTAACATAACCCCAGAACTGAAATCCTTGCCATAAATTTCGGTCGGGAAGCATGATGCAGAGAGCTGTTCCAGTGCGGTCGCATGCTCTGTTATTCAAAAATATCCGTTCTCCTTGAAAGACACCTTTAACGAGATCGCCATCCATTGCGGTTTTAGTTATCGGTAAACCTAGAGCACTGATCGGATAACTAGCGGGTGTTCCGTCTTTTTCGCTGGCGGAAAAAAGTTGGCGTTTAGAAGCTGTCGCAGTGCGCCTAAATAGATCGGATCTTCCAAGATAGCATTTGTAAGTTAGTGTTTTTGTGCACTCATCAATGATGCGGCCATCGGGTTCAAGAAATAGGCTGTCTTCGTTTTCATTAATGAGAATCTTATATTTTCTTCTTTCTATTGTTCAGAAAAGATACGTCAGCTGAAAAGGGCAGCTGCATCCAGCCAGCGCTTTTCCGGATATTTCCTGATATCGGAGTCGGAGAGTGTCTTCATTTTGAAGAAAGGTGCCCCTAAAGCCATCCGTTCCGCAATTCTTGAATGTAATAACAGTAACTTTAAGATCGCCATCTATCCCTTCTGCGGTCTGAACGTAAGGAAAAGCCTGAACGTAAGAATTACCTATACGTTCTGAGCACTGTGAACTTTAAAATTCTAGATTAATTGCCAGAGCTGGAGCTGCCAGAGAAAGGACAAGAATAAAACCTGGCAGAAGATTCGATCGCATGTACGTAATGCTGTTTCTACTTCATCTTTATATGCCAGAAAAGCTAAAATGAAAGGGAAAAAGCGCGCTTTAATGGAAACCTGTTTTCCTTATTCCGGCATAAGATCAACAGAGGGATAACTCCCTGTCTCCACGGCGGATTGTGGTTTTTTCACATGAGGTTGTTTACTTATGCCCAGCGGTCTTCTGGCGGATACCCGGTATTCAGTCGAACGAAACACACCCATTTCACGCAACGGACAAGGCGCCGCAGCCGCGCAAGCCGTTTCGCAGCGGCGGGCTGCGCTTGCATTCGATAAAGGATGGAGTAATCCCGTTCAAACATGGGGCGGGATCGAAACGATGCGGCAGCAGAGAAAGGAAAAGAGCGCGCCCGCAGGAGCCCGTCCGTCTTTTAACTGGCTCCTCGAAATGCCGGACTCCGCGAAAGAAACTTCGGGCACGGACGTCCCTTGGGCGCAATTTGGTCTGTTCAGTAAAGAGCTGAGGCGCACATTGGTGCTGAGCGGAGCAAATTATGCACGCATTATTCCATCCGGCGACGGTTTTGCCGTCGAGGCCAGACGAGGCGGCAAGCTTCTGCCTGCGGTAAAGTTCAATTTTCAGGAGCTGACAAGCGGGCTTCAGGATGACAGACCCGCCGATGTGCGCACGGTCTATCTCAGCACAAAAGCCGCCCAGGATCTCTTTGACCCACGAGTGATAAAAGCGTTTAGCGACTATAATTCGAATCACAACGAGGAGCCGGGTGTCAGCAGAAGCGAATCGCTCTGCCGTTGGCTAAAACCGCGACACTGCCGTTACACTATACCGGCAAGCACAATGAGTACGCCCAGCTTGGCAGCCGACCTTAGTTCGATGATTAGTAACGCGCAATACCTGGCGCAGCTAAAGAGAGAAAGACCGGATTGGTCGAAACCCGATCTGGCGCCTTGCCAGTACTATACTCCAGAAGAAGTGCGAGAAATGGAACGCCGCTGGCAGCAGCCGTCCCAGTTTGATGAATTTGCCCGCTCGGCCCGGGCCCGGATATGTTTTGAGACGCGTGCAAGAACGCTGGAGCCGTTTGCGATGTTCGAGGCGAACCCTTACCTGCTCGAGCTGCTGCCCCCGGCTCCTGAACCGCCTCAGTCTGAGCCGGAAGAAAAAGGCCGTTTTGTTCCGCCTGTTGAAGAAACAACACAAATTGAGCTGCTGCCGGAACAATTTGATCGCTTCAGCGCCCCCGTAGCTGAAAAGCTCAAGACGCATATGAAAGATCGGACGGTAATCATTACGGCAACACCCGGCGGCCTTCTTTTTTCAGCGCAGGACGACGGCGTTGAAACCCAGGATCGGGCTTCTTTTTGGGTTGCAACAAGCCGGCCCGCGGGGCTGCTTGTTCCTACGGCGCAGGAGAAAAAAGCTGCGGAGGAAGCAGCGGCGAGGCGGGAGCTGGAACGGAGAAAAGACGCCGCGTCCGCTTCGGCAATGCAGGATTTCACTCTAACGCGCGCGCAGTTCAGCCGGTTGGGTGGGGATTTTGCGGAGATACTGACTGATCTCGGTGTTCAGGAAGTGAGGATCGTGAAGGAGCCCGCCGGCGACAAAATCATACTCAGTATCGATCCCGCTCAGAACAAGCATGCCGATGCCGTAACGCTTGCGCCGCAGGTGGAGTTTGTGATCAGCCGGACAGCAGAAAAGGTGTCAATTAAAGAAATTAAGGGGGCTTCCAGATGTAAAGTATCGCCGACGGAAGTTGGGCTGAATTTTAATGGAGACGTTGACGCTTGGTGTGGGATCGTTCCAGTCGGTTATGTTGTGCAGAAGCTGATGGACTGGTTCGAGGTAGACTCAGTGCGCACGGCGAAGGATCTGAGCGAAATGGTGGACAGTATTTACAGCGCACGGCGCGCCGCCGGACGCGAAGCCGCACAAAAGCTGGAAGCGGAGTTCGTGGCCAAAAGGCAGCAGCCGGATACACGGATCGCGCAGACCAGCGCCCCCGGCTCATCATGGTTGCCGTCTTTCGGCAATCTGACGAGCGTGCTTACACCATGAGCCAGCCGATTCCAGGAATATCCGCAGTGGTCCCGTAGTTGGTGCGCATATACTCCGGCAGCAAAGAGAGATGAAGTGCGGCCTGCAAAAACCTGCAACTGTCCGCGGAACCCGTATCAATTAGCGGGCTCCGCCTGGTTGTTTTCCGTTTCAGAAAAGTTTCGACCTGCGTTACTTCGGCGGGAAATCCGGCAGCATCGGCAGTCCCGTGCCGCTGCGGATGTGGGTCTGTAGGTCATTCCTGTAACAGGCGTTCAAAACGCCTCCTATCGACGGCGCTTCGGGCGGAAGATCGAAGCATTGAATGATAGCTTCTTCGGTCTGCAAATGGACGTTCAGCGCCCAAAGTTTTTGTCCCTCTGCCCAAAGGCGCCAATAGAATCCGTTCTTTGCCCCTTTCTCCATTTGGCTCGAAGCAAATGGCCCGGTGTAAACGATGTCTCCCTGCTTGGCTTTTCTTCCCGGCGGGCAGACGGCCACACTGAGTCCATCTGGGCCGTAAAGAGCATTGATCACCGGCTCGCCTAGCGTTGCGCCGCGAAACGCGATCTGCTCTCGCACCTGCGGACATCCGCCTCCGGTCCAGAAGAAATACCCGAAGCGATCATGGCCTCGGGGAGCAATGTTTGTGCCGCCTTCATTTTCAATCAACTGATAGCGGCCCACAGTTCCGGCGAAATTTTTCCTGTCCGCCGGAAGCGTCATGCACCAGATAAAGCCCCTGTCCGTCCAGAGCAGGATGTAATCCTGTTCTACGAGAACGGCAGCCGGCTTCAAATCTCTTGGGCTGACCCGCAATACGATTTCTTTCTCTTGCGGGTTTCTCAGGTCGGCGCAGTAGTAGAGCACCAAAACCCTATCCACAATCCTCAGCGTCGCTGTTTTCACAACTGCTCCTTTCATTACAGGGCTTCTGAAGTTTTATGCGGCCAATCATTATGCCTAAAAAGGCAGAACGATTGACCACATAAGTTCCAGGAACCGGCAACGGGCGGGAGGATAACGGGTTATGGCTGGCCGAAGTCAGCAAGTTTTTATCAAAACCTGACGACAGCGCTGCACTTCCCGGTTTGAAAAGGGACGAACACACCGGATAAAGCAGCGTTGGATCTGCTCTTCACATATTTGACCGATACTTTTAATAGCACGCAGAGCGCCGCGAGATCCAGTGCGATGCCCCCGGGTGCTGAAGGCGTGACTTTTTTTACCCGGCACAACCCTTTGCCTCCCTTCGCTGCCGCCCGCCTGGTGGTCCAGACCAATGGTGATGAATCAATGCGGGCGACGCGCTGCGGTTGGCAAAGAGTTGTGCCGGGTTTTTGATCTGTTCTGAAAGACGTACTACGGCGAAAGGGCGGCCTGGACGCGTTTGCACTTTTTCCCGCACTTGAAGCAGCGCAGAACTTACAAGTATTCAGACATATTTAAGGACAACCAAGAGAGGCAGCAGCGTGCCTGCTCCGGTTAAACGCCGGTGGAGAGTTTGACGCTGCCGGGCGCTGAAGGCTTAACCTGATGCGCCGGGGCGGGGGTGGCGCGCATCTAGCGCACGGCAGTGTCAAACTCTCCACCGCTCATGCGCGACTTCAGTTTTCACACGTCATGCTACAAATATGCGCCATCCAACGACTTTCAGGGGGGATTCCGGTGCGGCAGATTTATTCGCTTATTTAAGAACTAGCTGCGCTTCTTCTTTTCTCCACACGCCGTCCACAAACCGGTTATGTAGCTTGCGCCGAGAGCGCGGTCGTACAGGCCGTATCCGGCGCGTCCGACTTCTCCCCAAATCATCCGTCCGTGATCGGGTCTGATCGGCCCTTCGAACCCGCGGTTGTAAAGCGCCCGGATAATTGCCGGAAGGGGAACATTGCCTGTCTGGTCGGCATGATATGTTTCGTAAAAGCAGCGGTGGCCCATGGTTTTTACATTTCTTGCATGGACGAAATGGACGCGATCGCCCAGCTCTTCAATGATTGCGAGCAGGTCGATCGCGGGATCGGCTCCCAGACTGCCGGAGCAGAGCGCAATGCCGTTTGCCGGACTGTTCACCAGCGAACATAAATGCTTGAGCGCCGCTTGGCTGGTAATGATGCGCGGCAGACCGAAAATACTCCAGGGCGGGTCATCCGGATGAATGGCGAGCTTCACCCCGTATTTTTCAGCAACGGGCACGATGGCTTTAAGAAAGTATTCAAGGTTCTTCCAAAGCGCTTCCTCATCAACGCCTTCGTAGCAAGCTTTGAGCTGCGCAAGCTGTTCTGCGGAAAACGCCGCGCCCCAGCCGGGAAGATCTCCCGTGCCCTCGGAAAGATCAATCCGCTCCAGAGCCGCATCAATGTAACACAGGCAAGTCGAGCCGTCGGGAAGCGTAAATTCCAGGTCTGTGCGCATCCAGTCAAAAATCGGCATGAAATTATACGTCAAAACCGGAATGCCGACTTCGCCCATGTTGCGCACGCTTTGGCAGTATGCGTCGATAAGTTTGTCGCGCTGCGGACCGCCGAATTTTATTTCCTCATGCACCGGAATGCTTTCCACTGCCGAAAATTTAAGCCCGGCGTTTTCGATAGTGCGCTTTAAATTTTTCAGCCGCGACTTGTCCCAGACTTCTCCCGCCGGGATATCGTAGAGTCCGCTTACAATACCGCGCATCATCGGAATCTGCGCGATATAACGCAAGCTTACGCGATCGTGAATTCCATACCAGCGCATCGACAACAACATTTCAGGTTTCATGCTTTCCCCTATTTATAACTGCCCCGATTACCAAAAATTCCGTCCCCGTCCTGGACCCCGACCTATATCTCCGCAACATTATGTTCATCCGAAAGCAAGTAAGCTTCAATAAACTGGTCAATGTCTCCATCAAGAACCGCTTGCACGTTTCCCGTCTCGGCTCCCGTCCGCAAGTCTTTTACGAGCTGATAGGGCTGAAGGACGTAAGAGCGAATCTGGCTGCCGAAATCAATCTTGCGGCGCTCCCCGGCCAGCTTTTCCATAGTTTCCTGCGTCTTCTTCTTTTCCAGTTCGTAAAGTTTTGCTTTAAGCAGGCGCATTGCTGTTTCTTTATTCTGGTGCTGTGAGCGGGAATTTTGGCAGGCCGCCACAATACCGGTTGGCAAATGGGTCACCCTTACAGCAGAGTCTGTTTTGTTCACGTGCTGGCCTCCCGCGCCGCCGGAACGGTAGGTGTCGATACGCAAATCTTCTTCACGAAGTTCGATTTCCACATCTTCTTCAATGTCGGGAATTACGCTCACGGAAGCAAAAGAGGTATGCCGCCGCGCATTTGAGTCGAATGGTGAGATGCGCACCAGGCGGTGCACTCCGCGCTCAGAGCGCAGATACCCGAACGCATTCGCGCCCCGCATGGAGACAGTGACATTCTTAATGCCTGCTTCCTCGCCGTAACGTATATCCAGTATTTCACCGGTAAAGCCGCGGCGATCAGCCCAGCGCAAGAACATGCGCAGCAGCATTTCGCCCCAATCCTGTGCCTCGGTGCCGCCTGCGCCGGAATTGATCTCTAATATTGCGTTATGTGCATCATGCGGCCCGGAAAGCATCCGCGCCAGCTCGAATTCCGCAAGAGTTGCTTCTACCTGCGGTATTTCAGTGCTCAAGTCACCAAGCAGTTCGTCAGCTCCGGTTTCAGAATAAAGCTCAAGCAGTGCTTCCAGATCTTCAATCATGCCGGCAAGCTGTTCAGATTTTTCCACTTGCGAAGTGAGGTCGGCTCGTTCTTTTAGAACCTGCTGCGCCTTAAGGTTGTCGCTCCAAAAATCCGGAGCTGCCGCTGACTTCTCGAGTTCAACAAGGCGATCTTTTTTTGCCGGCAGGTCAAAGATAACCTCCCAGAGCTGCCAAGCGTTCACGCAAACGCCCGACCCGTTCTCTTAAATCCGAAGCATTAACGAGGAATTCTTTCTCCATACGCTTTAAATTATCTGAGCAAGCCATAAACGGCATCGTACAGTTCGTTTTCCTTTCTTTTCATTGCCGCCGCCTTGCGTTTTGAGACCCGTTCGTGATCATAACCGCAAAGATGAAGCACGCCATGAATCAGCAGACGCAGCAATTCTTCTTCCAGTAGCACACCAAGCATTTCTGCTTGTTCTCTCGCCCTTTCGACGGATATTACCACATCGCCAAGAATTTGCGATGGACGGCCTCCGTCTATTCGTTCGCCCATCGGGAAAGAAAGCACATCGGTTGCCCGGTCCTTCTTGCGAAAGTCACGGTTGAGCGCGGCAATCTCCCGGTCGCCGGTCAGCAGAATACTGAGTTCACACGACTTAGCACAGCCCAAGCCGCTTAAGAGCTTCTTTGCTATCCGGAGCGTCGTGTTTTTTGGCAGCCGCTTCCGGAGGATTCTCGCTGCTTTCGGCCTCAATAGCACTTCGACTGCCATTTCCGTATTGACCGTTTGTTGTTTCTATTTTCGTCTTCTCAATTTGCTGCGCGACAGAGCCGTTTTTCAGCGGCCTTCCTGATTTCGTGTCTCGTCCCCGCTCCGCCGTTTCGGAGTATTCAATGCGGCGGTGATAGATGCCGGTGAGCACGCGTGTGAAAGCTTTGGCAATCTGATGCAGGTCACGCAAAGTCAGGTTGCTTTCGTCAAGCTCACCACTGGTAAAAATATTATTGATGATTCGCTGCACCAGTCCCTGAATCTTAGGCGGAGATGGGTCAACCAAGGTGCGCGATGCTGCTTCTACCGAATCGCCGAGCATCAGAATTGCGGCTTCCTTGCTCTGTGGCCGCGGCCCGTCATAACGGTATTGATTTTGATCCACAGTCTCGCCTTCCTCCGCTTCGGCTAGCGCTTTATCGTAAAAATATTTAATCAAAGCGGTGCCGTGGTGCTGCGGAATCATGTCGGCGACTTTGCGGGGAAGCCCGTGCTGGAGTGCAAGCTCAATGCCTTCCTTTACGTGAGACTTGACGATTAACGCTGACATGGAGGGCGTAAGTTTATCGTGGCGGTTGTCTTTTGTCTGATTTTCCACAAAGTACGCCGGCTTCCCGGTTTTGCCGATGTCGTGATAATACGCGCCAACACGCGCTAAGAGCGGATTAGCGCCGATTGCTTCCGCGGCTGCTTCCGCGATCTGGCCCAGCACAATACAATGGTTCCACGTGCCGGGGGCCTGAACCGAGAACTCGCGCAGGAGCGGCTGGTCGAGCGAAGCAAGCTCAAGCAGCTTGATGTCGGTGGCGTAGCCGCCGAAGAACTCCGCAACCGGCGTCAGTCCGGCGGCGAGTACTCCGGAGACAAGCCCGCCGACAAGCGCCCAAAGGACGCGGTTGGCGGCTTCAGCGGTCGTGTATTCGGGGAAAATAAAAAGGAAGCACAGCACAGCCAGCATGTTAACCGCTGCGACTCTGATTCCGGCTCGAATAAAAGCTGAGCGGCGCGAACAATCGTGCACAGCAAGCGAGCCGACAATGTTGCCGCAAACGATCAGTACGATCACGATCCAAGAGTTGGCCAGGAAAATACCGCTGAGCAGCGCAAAGGAAAGGACAAAAACAAAGACACCCGCCGAGCCGATAGTGACTTGCAGCAGAATGCCGCCAGCGGCTAGAGGAGCAGCAAGCAAAAACGTGCCTGGGTCAAAATAGAAAAAAGAATTGCTCAAGGAGTCGGCGACTATGGAAAAGAGTTTGATGAGGAAAAAGCTGCCGACAAGCGTAAGAGAGCCGACAAATAAATCACGGGCGGAAAACTGAATCTCCGGCCAAACTTTTTCAGCGAGGGCATAAACAGATAAAAGAACAAGTGCGCTCAGTACGAGATAACCAAGCCAAGTGTAAAGCAAGCCGCCGCTGCGCAGTTCTTCCTGAAGCTGGCGCAGCCGCCGCTCCTCCACGGCGGTGATAACATCTCCCGCCCGCACAATCACTTCATTGCGCTTAATCCGGTAGTAAATAGGTTCAACACTCTGCTGTGCTTTTTTGATGCGGGATTCTGTCTCTTCCAGGTTGTAGAAAACATTGGGTTTGAGCTCCGCGGCGATTAGTTTTTCGACCACGCTGTCGAGCACCGGGTTTTGTCCCATCCCGTTTGCCGGAAAAGCAGCCTTGGCCGATTCCAGCGCTTCTTTAGCGCCGTAGAGCTGCCGTTCGGCAGAAAGTTCTTTTTCAATCCTTTTGGAAGAGGTGAGCAGCACCGCTTGCTGGTCATTCTTCAAAATCGTGCGCAGCTGCGACTTATTGGAAATTACGCCGCGCGAGAGGATCGGACCAGCAATTTTGAGCACAGTATCTTCCAGCCAGGCCCATTTGGCGGGATCGAGCACGATATCCCATTCGCTTCCGGCAAAGTCGATGCCAAAATGCTGTTCAAACTTGCGGCGCTCGTTTTGCAGCTTTGTTTCGTCAGAACCGTCTTGGGGGCGCAGTTGAGCCGCATGTTCCTGAATATAAGCGAACATCGCCTCCAGGTGACGCGATATGTCAGCGGGGGCATTGTCGTTATGGCTGAAGACCGACGGGATGGAAGCGGTGGCTGCCGCACGCTGTTTTTCGGTAGCCAATTTGTCCTCGATTAAAAAGTCACGCGGGGCGCGTATCGTGTATGGTGCAACTTCGCCCTGGACGCGGGGAGCGGGGTTAAGCAGCTCAAAAAGAACGGTGGTCAGCGTCACGGAAAGTATCAGCGTCGTCGCGAGAAAGACAGCGAATTTCCCCCAGCGCCCTGCAGCGCCCTCCGGCAGCATCTCCGCAATTCGTTCAATAAATTTCATCCGAGCAAATCCTGAAAACGTTGGAACGCCAAATCAAGTTTCGCGGGATCTCCGCCGCCAGCCTGAGCCAGATCCTCGTTTCCTCCGCCACGGCTGTTCATAACCGCCGCCACTTCCTTAATTAAGTTGCCGGCATGATAACGTCCGGCAAGATCAGGTGTGATGGCTGTAAGCAGCGAAACTTTGCCATTACTGACCGTGGCCAGCGCCAAACATCCGGAACCGATGCGCGCGCGTAAATCATCAGCGGCTTCACGCAGCTGCTTCGGGGTCATTTCTTGCAGCACCCCAGTTATTACTTTAGTTCCATCGGAAAGCACCCGCGCTTGCTCGATTAATTGGCTGCTCTTGTCAATGGTGGCCTTTTGGGAAAAACGCTCGAGCTGGCGCTCAAGCTCTTTTGAGCGCTCAAGCAGCCGCACCAGTCTTTCCGCCGCGCTTTCTTCATTGGTGTTGAGCAGTGCCGTAAGCTCCCGGAGAACGCTGCGTTTGCGGTGCAGATGATGTACGGCGCAAATTCCGGCGACAGCTTCGATGCGCCGGATTCCCGCGGATACCGCAGTTTCTCCGGTAATGGCAAACAGGCCGATATCACCGGAACGGCGCACATGCGTGCCGCCGCAAAACTCGCACGATGCCGGCACAATGCGCACCACGCGCACAATTTCGCCATATTTTTCACCAAAGAGGGCCACGGCGCCCTGCTTTCTTGCCTCTTCCAGCGGCAGCAGTTCTGTCTGAACTTCGTGGTTTTCCTGAATCAGCGCATTAACACGGTTTTCAATTTCCTCAATTTGCACAGCGGAGAGGTGTTCCATGTGGCTGAAGTCAAAACGGAAAGAATTATCCGCAACACGTGAACCGGCTTGCTTTGCGTGCTCGCCCAGTGCTTCCCGCAGCGCCAAGTGGAGCAGGTGGGTAGCGCTGTGATGGGCGCGGATCTTATCGCGGCGGTTCACATCGACGGCCAGCCGAATTGGTGTGCCGGCAGTCAGTTCACCATCGAGCACCCGGCAAATATGAACAATCGTGTCGCCGCCGGTTTTCTGCGTGTCGATCACATCGAGTGCTGCATTATTTGAGCTGATTGTTCCCGTATCGCCGACCTGTCCGCCGGATTCGCCGTAAAACGGGGTTTCTTCCGCAACAAGAGCGATTTCCTGCCCTTCGCGCGCCGCGGTAATTTCACCCGAAGCATCAAACAGGCCCAGCACTTTGGATTCGTATTCCGTATATTCATAGCCGCGAAAAACCGTCGGCAAAGGCTTGACAGCGCGCTGAAGAATTTGCGCCGTTTCTGAAGCGCGGGCCGAACGCGAGCGCTCACGCTGAGCCTCCATTGCCTCGGAAAAGGCGTCATGATCGACGGTGAGATTATAGGACTGTAGAATATCTTCCGTGAGATCTAGCGGGAAGCCGTATGTATCATGGAGCAAGAACGCCGTAGTTCCGGGAAATATTCGCGTTGATTTTTCCGCTGTTGCGCGCGCTTCTTTCTCCAAAATCCCCAGGCCGGTTTCGAGCGTAGCCAGGAACTTTTCTTCTTCGGCGCGAACGATCTTCGCAATCTGCTCTTTACTGCGTTTAAGCTCAGGGTAAGCTTCTCCCATCAAGGAAACAACATGTGCGGCTACTTTGTAGAGAAACGCTTGCTTCAGCCCGAGGACGCGGCCATGGCGGCAGGCGCGGCGAATCAGACGGCGCAGCACGTAGCCGCGGCCGTCGCTTGACGGCATAATGCCGTCTGCCACAAGAAATGCGCAAGCACGCGCATGATCTGCCGCGACACGCAGCGCCACGTCGGCGGCATACTGCGCATCAGCACTTGGCTCATAGCTTTGACCGTTGTAGCGCTTTGCGGAAAGTTCTTCCACGGCAGCAATAATTGCGCGGAGAAGATCCGAGTCGTAGTTAGCCAGCATTCCTTGCTTGATCGCGGCGACACGCTCCAGGCCCATGCCGGTGTCAACCGACGGCTTGGGCAGCGGTGTCATATTACCCTGCGCGTCGCGGTTAAACTGCATGAAAACGAGGTTCCAGATTTCAAGGTAGAGCGTGCTGTCAGCCAGAAGCTCCTCTGCCGATTGCACTGCCTCATCGTCGCCCAGGTAGTAGAAAATCTCAGAGCATGGGCCGCAAGGGCCAGTTTCGCCCATGGCCCAGAAGTTGTCTTTTAATCCCCGGCGCAGCACGCGCTCGGGCGGAATATCGGTGTTGGCGCACCAAAGTCCGGCTGCTTCGTCATCCTTTTCGTAGACGGTAACCCAGAGGCGCTTCTTAGGCAGCGCGATTACTTCGGTGACAAATTCCCAGGCGAACTTAATCGCATCCTGCTTGAAATAATCACCGAAGGAGAAATTCCCCAGCATTTCAAAGAAAGTGTGGTGCCGGGCAGTCCTGCCGACGTTCTCTAAATCATTGTGTTTGCCGGAAATGCGCAGGCACTTCTGGCACGTGGTTGCCCGTGAGTAGGAGCGTTTTTCCAATCCCAGAAAAGTGTCCTTGAACTGAACCATGCCTGCATTTGTAAACAGCAGCGTCGGATCCCCCGCCGGAATAAGCGAGGAACTCTCGATTCGTGCATGTCCTTTGCCTTCAAAGTATTTGAGGAAGGCTTCCCTGATCTCTGAAGTCTTCACAAAGCTCCTTAGATTTTTACAGTTGTCACTGAATATTGTTGCGAACTATGTCGAATTGTCGCGCTCAGTACTACGGCTAGACAACGCTGGTTCAACCCAGGCGCAGCAAAATCATGGGCGGAATATAATCACAACGTGGATGGTAATTCAATAAAAGCGCATCAAATAGAGAGGAAATAATTGATTAGCTCATCGACATTTTCGACCACCAGGTCTGGAGCAGCTCTGCGTAATATTTCCTCGCGTATGCCGCCGCTTAGCACAGCCACGGTAAAACCCACCCCCGCTTCGCTTGCGCTAGTAATATCCGGCGGGATGTCGCCAACCATCACAGATTTTTTCGTTGAAACATCGAGGCGTTGACAGATTTCTTGAATCTGTCCGCTCTTATCCATCCAGTCACGGTCCTGAACCCTGCGCGGAACTAAGACATCAATAAAATCAAGAATCCCTGTTCCAGCGAGTGCAGCTTGCAGCTCCTCTTCGGCGTAAGCCCGGGCCGTGGCGATAGCAATTGAAATTCCTAGATCTGATAATGTTTGCAAGCATTTAACAGACCCAGTAAAGGGAACTGGCGCTGGATAGTTCTTATGGTCGAATGCCTGCCAAAAGTGTTCCTGGAACCTAACACGCTTATCTTCCTCAATAAAACTGAAGTAATCGAACAGCGAGAATGTTTCTTCCAGAACAGCCTCTTCAACCGGCGGCCAGGTCAATTCTTCCAAAATACGATTTGTTTCCCGGAAAAGGTAATCATGCGGAAAATGAACCAAGGTTCCATCCAGGTCGAAAATCACTAACTCCGGCTTGAAAGGTATCATGCACTCGCATCCCGCAATCTCTGCAACTTGGGCTACATAACCTTTTTTTGTTTTCATAACAAAAGAGAAAGGCGGAGAAAGCATGGGTAATATTCTGTTATGTCACTGAAAATACGATTCTTTATTCTGTGCCTGGTGGCTCTTGGATTCTGCCTCCCGGCTTGGGCCCAAGATGATGACCCATTTGGCGACAGGGATGATGATGACGAGCAAACAACGGACAGCAGAGACAATATACAGGATGAAGGGAGCACTTTTTCCGGATCGATCGAGAAACTGCTCGATCTAGCAGGTGAAAAGAAGGCTGCAACTTCTCCCACATGGTCAAATTTTGAGCGTCCCGAGCAGGCGGTTGTTGAGCGCTATGACACGTTATTTGAATGGCGCATGGCGGAAGAACAGAAAAAAGCCATTCCCGAAAAGTCGCGCTATACTGGCGACATTGACAGCCTGCAGAAAGAGCTGGAGGCAATCCGTCCATCGAACTCGCGAAACGATGACTATTTCTTCCGTCATCTTCACCGCGCCGACCCCGTAGACAGCAAGATCAGCCAAGGCCGTTAACATTGCTCCGTTAGGCCTGCGTCTTTGGCCGATTTTCGCCGAACGGGATATCGCTGCGCTGCTCATTTACAGTAGTAAACTCCGCTGCTCACGATTCCCGTTCGGCGAAAATCGGCTCAAACCCACAACCCTAACGGAGTAATGTTAGCCGGGTGCTGAAAAGGTCGGTTTTGGCTAATTTCTTCGTCGCGGGAGGGAAACTCTCCGGTGGAGAGTTTCCCTGCGCTGCTTATTTACAGCACTGCCCGGGTTCGCAATAATCCCTGGAGCGGCTTGCTTTTGACGCAGCAGTAAATGCAAGAATAAGCACTCGCAAAGGAACCGTCCGATGAATAGAAGCAATAGATTGTTCTTCGTGTGCAGCTTGACGGCTGCCGTCTCGCTCGCCCTGGTTGGTCTTGGTGGTTACGTGAGGGCGACCAATGCCGGGCTAGCCTGCCCGGACTGGCCGCTTTGCCATTCGCGGGTAATTCCTCCCTTCAGCGAAGGCGTTTTGCAGGAGTTTTTGCACCGAGTGCTTGCTGGATTCGTGCTTTGTCTTACGGCAGTGCTGCTTTGGATTGCGCATGTGGGACGTGAAAGGAATCCGTATTTTTGGAAAACGATGGTTTTTCTTGCTGTACTTGTGGTGGTGCAGGCGGTAATGGGCGGCCTGACCGTCATCTTCAAGCTGAATCCGTTTATCGTTGTGTCGCACTTGGTGCTTGGCACAGTGTACTTCCAAATCATCGCGTTGAGCGCGATCGCCAACACTGTTTTTCTGCGAAAAGCCGAGCTGCCGGCCGTTCCGGCCCTGTTTTACCGGGTGACATATTGTCTTGCCGCTGCCTGCTTTCTCCAAATTGCACTGGGCGGATTTGTTGCAGCAAGTGGTGCCTCGCTTGCCTGTCCGGATTTCCCTCTTTGCTACGGGGCACTGCTGCCGCTGGGATATGGGCCGTCAGCCGTGGTGCAAATGACCCATCGCGGGCTTGGCTTGGTTGTTCTTCTGCTTGCTGCTTGGGCGTGCCTCTTGGCCCCGAAGGATAACGCTTCCGCTTACGGCCTCAAGCGGACAGCGCACGGGATGTTTTGGCTCATTGTGCTGCAAATCGCCGCGGGAGCAGGTACAGTTTTGATGAGTGTTCCAGTGCACCTGGCGGTTACGCACTTGCTCCTTGCCCAAATTATTCTGCTAAAGGCGCTTTTCCTCGCTAACTGCCAGAACGGCATAGTTCGCGCCCTGGCTGTCCCGGGTGCCGCCGCGGGATTGGAGCATACTTTTGCAACAGATTTAATGCCGCCCCAAGAGGCTGCATAATGGACTCACCAAGCGGCGCGCAAGCAGTTCTGCCGGCTGCAGCGAAGCGCCCGGTTATCGAACAGGTAGTGCGTTTTTCCGGCCCATTGCTGAGCCTGGCCAAGCCTGGCCTGGTCTTTTTTCTTTTGCTTTCAGCAGTGAGCACGGCAGTCGTTGCGGCAGGAGAAGCGCTGAACAGCTCGCTTGTCTTGTGGCTGCTTCTCGGCGGAGCTCTTCTTGCCGGATCGGCGAATGCCGCAAACTGCATCGTTGACCGGGATATCGACGCATTGATGGAACGGACAAAACACCGGCCCCTGGCCAGCGGCAAGCTGTCTGTTCGCGCTGCCGTGCTTTTTTCGGTTTCGACCGGTAGCGCGGGGCTGCTTGTGATTGCCTGCGGCATTTCCCCGCTTGCTGCTGCAATTGGCATTTGCGGGTTGTTCGTTTACGTGTTTCTCTACACGCTCTGCCTCAAACGCCGCACGCCGCACAGCGTGGTCTGGGGAGGATTAGCCAGCGCCATGCCGCCGCTGATCGGCTGGGCCGGTGCAGCGGGACAGCTTGAAGTCAGCGCTATTTTCTTCGCGCTGACCATGTTCTTTTGGACCCCGCCGCATTCTTGGGCGCTTGCTCTTGTGCGCCAGGCGGAATATGCACATGCCGGGGTGCCGATGCTTCCCGTGACTCACGGAGAAGCACGCACATGCGGCTGGATCATGTTTTATGCGCTGCTGCTTGCGGCCTCGAGTACTTTATACGGCATCTCGCGGCCTGATGGGGGCGCACTGGTGCTGTTTCTCATTCTACTTAACTTGGTGTTTCTTCGGCAAACTTGGATGCTGAAGAAAAGCCGGGCGAAACAAGAAACAGCGCAAATAGTGTTTCGCTTATCGCTTTACTATTTGGTGTTCTTTTTTGCTGGAGCAATAAGCGACTCGCTTTTCAGCGCCGCGGAAAGTTCCCTGACGCAATCTTCTTCAGTTCCGGTGCACATGGCGCGGATGTTGAACTCGGCGTCAATAAGCAAAATCTTAGTGCTGTGAAGCAAGCTGCTGCTGACGCCCAAATGAAAACCGTCCTGTGCAATGCGGCGAATGTCGTCGAAAGCGCCAGTGAGGAAGTGCCATCGTTTCGCGTCAGCCTCATATTTTGAGGCGTATTTGCGCAGCACTTCCGGTGAGTCATGGACGGGGTCGATGGAAATGGCCACGGCATGAAACGGAGCCAGCGCTTGGTTGGTAAGAAGCGAGGCTACATTAGCGTTGATCGCCGGGCAGGGGCCGGTACAGGAAGTAAAAAAGAAATAGGCAAGCCAGGGTGTGCCGCGCAGATTCACTGCGTTGAAGGTGCTGCCGTCTTGCGCGATCAAAGAAAACTCCGGCGCGCGGCCAAGAACGGGCAACTCGACGCGGCGGCAGTTCAGCAGCAGACAGAGCGCAGGAAAGACGAGAAGTGTGCGGGCCGCGGAACAAAGTTTCATCAAATTTCCCCAAGGTTAGTGAGATGGCCCGGGTGATGCCGCACCGGACCGCTGCTGCGGTATTTGCTCCTCACCTGCGGCGGCGGGCGATGCCTCCTTCGTGCGGGTGGCAACATCGAGATACGTTCCGCCGATCAGAAGCGATAGAACTACCAGCGGGTAAAGACAGACCGCGATAATCAGCCGCGACTCAAAACGAAGGTGCATAAAAAACGCGGCGACAAGACCTGCTTTCAAGGAGGCAATGATTATCACACCGGCGATACTGCCGAGACCCGGAGGCGCAAACTTCCCCGTATACACAGTGAGAACGGTCAGCGCAAGAAGAGCGAGCAGTGTCGAGCGGTAAACGCGAATCGTTGAAGCGTTGTCTTCCATGGCAAGCTGCCCTATTAAATCAGATATAAGAGCGGAAAGAGATAAATCCAGATCACATCGACCAAGTGCCAGTACAAACCGCCCATCTCCACCGGGGTAAAGTAAGTCTTACTGAATCGCTCGTTCTCGGCAAGTCCGCGCAGCCAGACGATCACGCCCATTCCACAAAGCACATGCAGCGCGTGCAGCCCGGTTGTCGCAAAATACAGGCCGAAGTAAATGTTCGGCGGGGGAAATAGATGATGTTCGAACTTAGCTGCGTACTCAAATCCCTTAATCACGAGAAAGGCCAGTGCGCAGAGCAGCGTGAGGTCAAGACAGCGGATAATCCCGTCGTTATCGCCGCTTCGCGCGCGGGATACAGCACGCGCCATGAAATATGAACTAGTCAGCAGAATCACCGTATTAAGCGTTCCCAGGGGCCAGCTCAGATGCCGCGAAGCCGTGGCAAAAAGCTCGAGGTTTGCCAGCCGGTAAATGATATAGGCACAGAAAAGACCGCCGAAGAGCAGTATCTCCGTGCCAAGAAAAATCCACATCCCCAGCTTAGCTGCGTCATAGGCTTGCTCCGGCTGCATATGCCGGGGCGGCCCCTCGTGGGGTGTTTGCGGGCCTTGATGAAGCTGCGCCGCACGGGAGGCTTCTTCCATTTGCTTGAGCCGGACTGCTGTCTGCGGCTGAGCATAACCATAGCTCCAGTCTTCGACCACCGGAATCCGTTCAAAGTTGTCGTGCGGCGGCGGCAAAGAAGTTGACCATTCAAGTCCGAGAGAGCCCCAGGGGTTGGCTGGGGAGCGTTTGCCGCGAAACGCGGCATACAGCAGATTAAGCAAAACCAGCGAGTAACCTGTGCCGTTTAAAAACGCGAAAACTGTCGAGACTTGATGCAGGGGCTCAAACTCAGCCGGGTAAGTAAAATAACGGCGCGGCATGCCTTCCATACCGAGCGCGAACTGCGGCAGGAAGGTGCCATTGAAACCGATGAAGACCATCCAAAACGCAAGACGCGCCAGTTTTTCATTGTAGACCCGTCCAAAGATTAGCGGAAACCAGAAGTGCAGCCCGGCATAGAGCCCAATTACTGCCCCGCCCTGAATCGTGTAATGAAAGTGCGCGACAACGAAGTAAGTGTCGTGATAATGGGCATCGGTCGCAAGTGTCGCCAGATGAATGCCGCTTGTTCCGGCGATCATGAAGAGAAAGATAAACGCCATAGCGTAAAGCATCGGTGATTCAAAGGAGATGGAGCCTTTGTACATTGTACTCAGCCAATTAAAGACTTTTACGGCAGTGGGAACCGCGACTAAGAACGTCAGCAGCGAGAAGGCGATGCGCGCGGCGTCAGACATACCGGCGACAAACATATGATGACCCCAAACCAGCACGCTGATTACCGCAATGCCAATGCTTGCGGCAACAAGCGCTTTGTAGCCGAAAATTGGTTTTCGCGAGAAAACGGGAACTATTTCGCTGATAATGCCCATGGAAGGCAGGATCATGATGTAAACAACGGGATGGGAATAGAACCAGAAAAAATGCTGAAACAGCACCGGGTCGCCGCCCATTGCCGGATTAAATACGCCGACGCCGAAAAGATTCTCCAGGATCAGTAAAAGAAGCGTAATGCCGATTACCGGCGTGGCTACCACCTGCAGGATCGCCGTGGCGTAAAGCGTCCAAACAAACAGAGGAAGCCTGTTCCAGCTCATTCCCGGACAGCGCAGTTTATGTATCGTGACCAAGAAGTTTAGTCCCGTTAGGATCGAGGAAAAACCCAGCACGAAAGCCGCAAGCGTCATTGTCACCACGCCCCAGCGGTTCTGAATGCTGTAAGGCGCATAAAAGGTCCAGCCCGTGTCGACGCCCATAAATAGGGCACCGAAGGCAAACAGCGCGCCAAGAGCGTAGATCCAATAGCTGAGACGGTTCATCCGCGGAAAGGCGACATCCTTGGCGCCAATCATCAAAGGGAGTAAAAAGTTGCCAAGCGTCGCCGGTACGCCGGGGACAATAAAAAGGAAAATCATGATCACGCCGTGGATGGTAAAAGCGACATTGTAGCTCTGCGGAGCAAGTAGAGTGCTGCCAGCGCGGAAAAGCTGCGAGCGTATGGCCAGCGCAATAAAACCACCGAGGAAAAAGAAAAAAATCATTGACCCGAGGTACATCAGGCCAATCCGCTTGTGGTCAGTCGACATCCACCAAGACCATATTCCGCGTTCGGCTGTCAGATAATTCAGCGGAGGCGACGGTTCGTTTGCTGTGTTTTCATTCATTATCCGTTTCGCCGTTCAGAGAGTTTTCAAATACGCGATGAGCGCCTCAAGTTCCTGCTCGGATAACTGGCCCTCAAAAGAAGGCATCATATTCGGTGCGAATCCTTCCGCGATTTTGGCATTGGGTTGTTTCAGCGACTCCGCAAGGTAATTTTCGTCGACGACAATTTTACTGCCGTCGACAAGCTTTTCTTCGCGGCCGAATATTGCCTTCAAGGTCGGACCAACCCGCGGTGTGCCGTCGACGCTATGACAGGCCATGCAGCCTTTTGCCGCAAAAAGCTGTTGTCCTGCTTCGGAAACCGGCATTTCATGCGTCTGTTCGATTTGTGAAAACGAAGCATAGTCCGCTTGTGAAACGACGCGCAGCTTGCCCTGCATGTAGGCATGGCTCAGGCCGCAGTACTCGGTGCAGAAGACCGGATATTCACCAATTCGCGTTGCCGTGAACCAGAGGTAATGATAAGCGCCGGCCAGCACATCTTCCTTCAGCCGGAGCGCCGGAACAAAAAAACTGTGATTAACGTCGCGAGACTTGAGCACCAAGCGCACCGGGGTATTCACTGGAACCACCAGCTCGTTGGTTGATTGCTTTCCTGTCGCGTAAAGAAAATCCCAGCCCCATTGATAGCCCGTTACCTGTACTTCCAGAGCATTTTTCACCGGTGTGCGCGCCGCGACATAGGATTTGGTCCCGAAATAGAAGACCGCGATGACCACAACAGTCGGAATCGCCGTCCAGAGAACTTCCAGCAGATAGTTGTGCGTGATGTAAGCGGAGTGCTCCCGTTCAGCGCGGCGCCGGTAAATCCAAGCAAAAAACAGCATGGCCGCCGTGACTGCAAGAATGCAGAGCGCAGCGGCCGTGGTAATCATCAAGTTGATCCAATCAACTTCTTTTGCGTAATCCGATGCCGCAACCGGCATCCAATCAAGAAATTTTGTCATTGGCCGTTCTCTTCTCTTTTAAAAACAGACCAAGCAACACTAGCAGAAGAACGAGCGCCACAGAAATACACACCACACGGGTAATGTTCCAAATGAGCGGCGTATATCGTCCGCGAGCGGGATCGTAGCGAAAGCAGTAGAGGAGCATGCGATCGACCGGCGAGCCGATCTTCCCTGCGGCTGCCTCGACCAGCGCACGGCGTACGGCAGAGGGTGGAAAATCAATGCCGTAGAAATAGCGGGAAATTTCGCCAGCGGGTGTGAGTAAGATCAGCGCGGTGACGTGAGACCAGTCATCACCGTCTCTACGGTAGAAAAATCCAACCTGGTTCATCAAGCGGTCAATATTTTGCGGCTCCCCGGTGAGAAACGATACGCTGCTTTCTTCTGGACGTGCGGCAGAAAGCTGCGCAGTGAATGAGCGATGTCGCTGTTGAGCAAGCTGCGCCGTTTCAGCGGGATCAAAGCTGAGGACGGCCACCGTGTAATCGCGGCCGGGCGTCAGTGCAAGTTCATTGATCAGCGCACTAAGCTTGCGCAGCGTAAGCGAGCATATGCGCGGACAACGATAATATACGGGGAGCAAGACGAGCGGACGTTCGGGGATGATATGAGACGAAAGCGGGCGCGTGTTTCCTGATTCATCGGTAAAGGAAAGCTGGAGATCGACTTGCGTGCCCAATCTTTCAATAATCCCGACATCCGTCGGACTTGCCGTTTCCGCTGCTGCGCCAAGAGGCAGGAGGGTTGTCAGCATTGCGGCGGCGAAGATAAGAACTTGTTCGGGGTGTTGATCAATTCTGTATCTGCGGCGCGAGGGGAATGCTTGCAGAGAAAAACCAATCAGCAGTGTCACGCACGCAAGAACGATCCATTCGATAGTATAGCCAAAGTGAGTTGACGGCGGGATGTCGATAACCCGTGTCTCGGCAGGAAACTCACCGGGAGAGGCAGAGCCGATCTGCTGCAAAAAGATGTTGTTGATTAAGGGATACGGGAATTGCATGGCGATTTTTTCAATTTCCGGAAAAAGCCAGATTCTCTCAAACTGCGTGGCGCTTTGCACATGGGGATTGCGCGGCCCAATCATGCGCGCTGGTACAGATGGTTTTACAACGCCATCGACGGTAACCTCCCCGGCAGTGCGGTTATACTTTTCCCAGGACTGGGGAGTGCGGTCGGCAAAAGGAATAAAGCCGCGGCAGACCATTATCGCGCGCGTTGAATCGCGCAGGATCAGCGGGGTCATCAGCCAATAGCCTGGTCCGGAGGCATGGCTTTGATTGGCAATAATTAATTGCCGGGAGTAATCATATGTTCCACTTGCGCGAACGCGGCGGTGCAGGAGGCTGTGCAGCTCTTGAGCAGAAGCCGCTGCGGGAAAGAGCGCAAGCTGTGCGGCGGAGTCTTGCCGGTAATGGGCCAGAAGCGCAGTTTTGTTTTTATATTTCTCCCACTGCCAGTGGGAGCAAAAAAGCATGACCGCGGACAGTGCCGCAGAAACGAGTGTGGTTTTCCAGGAGAAGCGGAAATCGACCTTCATCAGCGTTTGGCAGAGCGCCGCACACAATCCGCGGGAAGCCCGCCTACGCATTGACAGACGCAGCGTTTATACTTGGGATGCCGCGGATCTTCACAAGGACAGTAGCAGTCTAAGCGCACGGCGCATCCTGGGCGCTGTTCACATTCAGCCCGGCGCTTCTCGGCGTCGAGATGCGAGAAGCCCACTTCGCATTCTTGCGTGCGAGGACGGCAGGTATAACAAAGCTGCGAACTGGCCGATTCCCTTTGCTCAGCCGAGCAAAAATCGATCGCGCATTTACGTGACGCCAGACATTGCTCGCGGGACAACTTTGCACAATTCGTTTCGGCCTGCAGTAGAGCCGGAAAAACAAGGAAAAGAACCAGCATCATTGAACCGTGGTAATGAAGCTTTGATTGGAGCATTTTATGTTCTCTCTAGTTAGGCAGTTGTTATATGCGCGCGAGTGGTGTCACTATACCAGACCCGAAGGAGGCCAAACACCCTTATTAAACCATCTGATATTATTGTGTTTTTCTTAACTGATCTTGCTGCTCAGACCCGAGGCATCGCCTGCCGATAGTCCACTAGTGGGACAGGCAGCTCAGGCGATGATGCTGCAATGCGCCGCGTATGCCTAGCGGCGCATCGAGGACGCAATTCTTTGGTTTGTCAGGCGATGAAGAACAAAGACTATAACGCCTCAATGTGTGTTTTAGCGGTACTGCTGCTGTTGTTTCTGCTTCCGTGCTTGGGCATACCGTCGCATCAGACTGCGGCCGAGGAGCATGCAGAGTCCAATATCGGTGATTTTTTCGCGAATATTATACGTGGTGATTACGAAGAAATTCGTGCGGCGCTTGACGCAGGAATAGATCCTAACAGCGTCGACAAAACCGGTATGCCAGCTTTGGTTCTTGCCGGCCGTACTGGAAATCAGCGCATCACCGCACTGCTCGCGGAACGTGGAGCAATCATCGAAGCGGGGGACAAGAATGGTACTACCGCTCTGATGTATGCGGCAGAGCGAGGCAAGATGGACATTGTCCGCACGCTGGTTGCCCGCGGCGCGGCTGTGGATACGAGCGATAAGAAAAAGCGGACGGCACTGATTTACGCGGTCCGGGGAGGCCAAGTCGAAGCTGTGCAGTTTCTGCTGCGAGTAGGCGCAGCCGTCGGTGTCATGGATAGCGATGGCTGCTCGCCGCTTACCTACGCGGTTAAACAAGGGGATCCGCAATTGACGAAGATTCTTATTGAACGGGGCGCAGACATTGAGCACCGCGACAATGAAGGTCATACGGCGCTGGATCGGGCAAAAACAGCAAAGAATACTGAGCTGCTGCGCATTATGAATTTTGCAAGCAGCGCTGCTGTTGTCGCGGAGCGTGCTCCAGCTCCTGGCCGGACGGTCAGCGAGAGGACGCGGCTCAGGGTGCTAGGCGAGCCGAAAGGCCAGTGGCATTATGGTGCCGAGGTTACTTTGCAGGAAGTTACGGCATCTGTACGCAACGTTGGGGAAGTAAAAGCGAACGACATTCGCATCGAGGCCGTTCTGCCCGGTGGAAAATCAGTAGTTCTTTCCGGTCCAGTTAATTTGGAAAGGAATCAACAAGCCGAATACCGTTACAACGGCAGTCAGACCGTAACGAGCACCGGACGGATGAAAGTCAAATCAAGCTGCGCGAATTGTTGGTAATCGTGTGCAATGCGCAAGCCTAGAATTATCCTGATTTGCCTGTTGTTGATGTTTATGGCGGGCGCGGCATCTTACCAGGCTGCCGTCGCTGCTATTGATTTTGGCTCCAGGCTGGCGCAACGCATCCTTACGGAATACCTGCACCGGCAGGGAATTACGGTTAACAAATTCGCTTTTGATAAGGCTGTGATATCATTGCGCGGCAAAGTAATTTGGCACGAAGTTGTTATGCAGTGCGGTATTGAGCAGCCGAGTCCCTTCTCTTCGATTGAAGCAATTGGCGTTAATGCGGACGTCCTTACGCTGGAGCTGCTTAGTCTACAGCCTATCGAACTTGCTCTGCATGTAAAGGATTTTACTGTCCGTTCAAGACGCAAAGATACTAGCGGGGCTCTCGGAGTATCGTTCGGACTGGGCAAGCAGCCAAAAAGGACGGAGGTCATCGGAGCTGCAGCCGGTGTGCGGGCCGTAATCGAGGGGCATAAGGTGGGGGATTCGGCCCAGGAGTTGATCCGAGAAATAATCCGCCTGTCGCAGGACGGGATGACCGTCTTGGATCTCTACTTTGAAGGCAAGACGTATCTTTCGGCCAGCGGCACTTCCCACGCGGTGCAGATACGAACCGTGCGGGAAAACGCAGTCACGAGGCTTGTACTTGATATCGCAGATGTTGCCGAATTGCTGCGCTATTCCGAACAACGCTTTACAATTGCCGAACTCAAGATGGCCGCAGAGTATCCATTCAGGGCGCCGCGTCTGTTTGCCTTGCAGCAGCAGGCCACCGCACAAGCAAAAAGCGAGTACAGCAGAGATCCGCAGGTGCCTGAGGACGCTTACCGCCATGTGCTTTGGAGTTACTTGTTAACCAAGGAATTCGGTCCCGAATTTGCGGAATTGGTTACGGATGCTCATGAAGATACAGCGTATGCGGAAGGGAGCGGTGATGCGCAGATGGATCTTAAGAATAATGCCGTGGGGCGCAAGTATGCGCTGGCCAATCTTCCCGAAACTTTGGTGCTCTCACGTGTGCGGACTGATCCGCAAGTAATCAAGCTTGAAGGCCGCCACGCCGAGTAGCATGCTATGCGCGGCGCAAGACACCGAGCGTCTCCACGTAAGAAGTCTGCGCAAACATATCAAACGGCTCGATTGTCTCTGCTTCCCAGCCTTGTTCAAGCAGCGCTTTTACATCACGCACGAAACTGGGCAGGTGGCAGGAGACAAAAAGAAGCTTCCTGCCGAAATTAAGCTGTGAGACCAGCTTGCCCAGGCCGCTTCGCGGCGGGTCGGCGACAATGATGCGGGCGTCATTGTGCTTTTGCGAGCTGAGAAACTTCTCGACTGATTTCTCAACAAATTCGATACGGCGATCAAGATTGAAGCGCTTGGCGCTCTCCCGGCCAAACGAAACCAGGCGTTTATCGCACTCCACAGCAGTCACTTGAGCCCCCGCCCGGGCCAGCGGAATCGAGAAATTGCCCGCCCCGGCGTATAAATCGTAAGCCAGCTCGCCGTAAGCAATCTGCGCCGAGCGCACTACGCGTTCAATAAGGGCCAGATTGACCGGCCAATTAACTTGCGAGAAATAACCCGCTGGGACGCGCAGCGAGCAGCTATTCTTCTCATTAAGCGGCAGATCAAGTATTTGCCGCCCATAGCCCCCCGTTTCTTTTTCGCCGGTCATTAAAACAACGCTGGCGAAAAAAGGTTTGGCCTGTTCGATAATTTCCTTCTGTTCTGCCGGACTAAGATCGTAAGGCGATTGAAGCACGGCTACTACACCTTGCACATCCTCTTCGAGCTGAACTGAGCTGATTTTTCCCTGGACCAGCCGCCCGAACGACTGAATTTGCGCAAGAAGCGAGTTGATTGCCGGAGATGCTACGGAGCATGAATCAATGGGGACTACCGAACGCGAGTTCTGCCGGTAGAATCCGGTGCGTCCGCCAGAATCAAGATGCAGACTGATTCGCCGCCGGTAATGATAAGGCGCGGAAGGTGTAAGCGGACGCAGAACACCAACGACAGTCGAAGGAAGTTTTGCCGCGCGCAGCGCGCCGGCAATCATCTCATACTTTGCTTTGAGCTGTGCTGCGTAGGCCATGTGCTGAAGTTCGCACCCGCCGCAGTTCGCATAGTACTTGCACCGCGGCTCTGTGCGATCTGGCGAGGCCTGTTCTATCGTAAGCAGGTCGGCTTTGACGTAGCGCTCTTTTTTTTCTGTCACCTGAGCTGAGACAATTTCACCGGCTGCGCAATAAGGCACGAACGCGGTAATGCCGAGCAGCTCCGCGCCGCCGTCGCTTTGAGATTTGACCTCGCCGACACCGGCGCCGCCGACAGCTATGCTGCGAATGTTTACCGTAATCTGGGGGAAGGCGGGGGACATATCCTTGCTCTTGCACTGCGGGATGAGCACTGAAAAACAGTGCAATTTATTGTAACTCAGATAACCGATTATGAAAAATACGATTTTGTGAGGTCGATCTTTTGGTAGTGACGCAAAGTAAAAACAACGCGGTTTAAATACTCGCGGTGAATCTTGAGGCCTGGACGGAGGTCAGTCAACGCAGGCAAGTCAATCTTGAGCGGGTCCACATAGCGGCCGTTGTCGAAAAAGCTGTAATGTAGATGTGGTCCGCTGGAAAGACCAGTCGAGCCGACATAGCCGATAACCTGGCCGCGCTCAACATGGCTTCCCTTGCGCAGTCCTTTTGCCAGGCGGGAGAGGTGCAGATAGGCCGTGGAGTAGCGTTCGGAATGTCTGACTTTAACCATATTGCCGGATGCGCCGCGGTAGCCGGCAACCATTACCGTTCCTGCGGCGGTAGAGCGGACCGGTGTGCCCACTGGCGCTGCAAAATCTACTCCGTTGTGCGGGCGGTTGTACTTGAGTACGGGATGAAAGCGGGACTTGGTAAATGAGCTTGAAATCCGTGAGAACTTTGCCGGGTAGCGCAAAAAGCCGTTTTCAATCAGCTCCCCATTTTGGTCGAAATAACGAGCTTTCCCATCCGTACCTACATAACGAATTGCGGCTACCTCTTTGCTTCCCGCCTGCACAAACGCGGCCAGCAGAGGACCGGATTTGTGCGATTTTCCATCGCGCAGCAGTTTATCCTTGAATATTACGGTGAAACGATCGCCCTTTTGAAAATCGCGGTGAAACGACACTTTGCTTCCGAGAATATCAACCAGGTCGTCAACGATATCGTAAGGCACTCCCGCTTTTACGGCAGCAGCGGCAAAGGAGGTTTCGACAAGCCCGACCGCAACACGATCTCGATGTTCCGTGCGCATCTGGCGCACATACGCGGCAATCTTTCCGTCAGCTCTGCGGCGTTCAAGATCCAGGCGTTGGTCCTGCTCCAGCGGCGCGCTGAGGCGCTTAAAATCACCGTTTGAGCTGAGAACAAGTTTGACAATTTGGCCGTTTTGCAGACTTAACGGGGAGTTCTGTTTTTCCCCGCGCCGCTCTGCTTCACGCGCAAGCGTCTGCGCCAAATCTTGCGGCAGTCCGTATTTTAAGGCTATCGACTGCAGGTCTTGTCCCGGGCGGACTTCATGAGCAAATGAAAATCGCTGCGACGGTTCTAGCCGAGGTTTGGCTGGGGCGGGAGGCGAGAAATCAGCGGCAATGCGGCAAAAATCCAGCGGCCTCGAGTCAACAAGAATGCCGGGCAGGAGCAGAATAGCCAGGGCCGCTGCGAGCACCATCAGCACAGACGCAAGCAAGTGCGCTGCGCGTTTCAGCGAAACTCCGGGTTCGGCGTATCCATAAAAAGACACGTGCTGCGTGCGGTGAGGCACAGGGGAGCGGCGGCGCACAAGCAGCGGCGGAGGGGCGCCCTGGGTGTCCGTCTCAAACAGAGACGAAAGGCGTCTGCGCTTTGCATAATGACGCACGATACGTTTTGATTGTTGGTGCCGTATAGCCATATGCAGAAACCCTACCAACTGAATAATTTGCGTCAAGGTGGGATAGCTGGCGGGATTGCTTTTTGTTGAGATAAATCATAAAGAAATTGACATGTTTGCGAGTGATTACCGTGTGATTGCACTGGATGTGGGTGATGTGAGAGTTGGCGTCGCGCTTAGTGATCCCTCTTGCCAATTTGCGCTGCCGCATAGCACCCTTGTGCGAAAAGGACCTGAAGTCTTTAAGAAAATTTTTGAAATCATCAAACAGAATCATGCTGCTGATATCATTATCGGGCTTCCGCTGGAATTAAGCGGTGAGGAAGGGGAGCAGGCGGGCAAGGTGCGTTTGTTCGTCAAGGCTCTCCAAAAGTTCTTGGCAGATAAGATGGAGGCCGAGCCTAATGTAGTTTTTTGGGATGAACGGCTTACCTCGGTGCAGGCGGAGCGGTTGGTTGCTGGTTCCGGTTTGAAGAATCGTTCGCGCCGTGCGGCCTTAGACCGGATTTCCGCTGCGATTATTCTTGAAAGTTATCTTCAGTCGCGCCCGGAAAAATAGCTCATGGCTTTTTAGGCCAGTTCCGCTATTATTTCAGCGGTGACCGAATTCTTTGATCAGACAAGTAGGGATTAGATTACATGCTGCAGCGTTTCTTTTACAAAATGGGTCTCGTTGGCTTTGTCGTCTGTCCATTGGTGCTGATTGGAGCATGGATTTATTACTTGTTTTTTGTCAGCGCACTGGACAAGAACTCAACGCAGACGATTGCGTTTACGGTGGGGGACAGCTGGAGTTCAAAGAAGATCGGAGAAGAGCTTGAAGCGCAAGGCGTCCTCCGCAGTTGGGCCTCGTTCTATTATCTCTATCGGCAGATGAAGGACGAAGTCGGAGGTGAGCTTTCGATTGCGGCAGGAGAATATGAGCTTTCGCCGGCGATGACGCCGGAGCAGGTGATGCAGAAGATGACATCTGCCGAGCGCGTCCAATACACGATTAATATCGCACCGGGAGCCACAGTGCCGGAAGTGGTGAGCAGCATAGCTGCGACTAAGCTTGCCGAGGAAAAAGAGCTGCAAGACCTCCTGCGTACTCCAGTGGTGCTGACTCGTGCCGGAATTCCCGCGGCGACGCCGGAAGGATATTTCTTGGAAGGAACTTACGTCTTCGTCAAGCCGATTACGGGAGAACGAATTATCAGCAAAATTATCGAACAGTCCAAGGCTGCGCTTGAACAGAAAGTGGAGAATTGGCAAGCCCGGGCGGCAAAGCTTGGTTTCCGTCCGTACGAAGTCCTTGTGCTTGCCTCGCTTATTGAAAAAGAGACATCAGTTGACAGCGAGCGGCCGAAAATTGCGTCGGCCTTGCACAACCGTATAAAACTGGAAATGCCGCTGGAGAGCAAGGCCGCTCTTGCTTACGGATTGGAAAAACCAATCGGCGCGCTGACCCAGGATGATGTCTCCTCTTCAACCCAATATAATACCTTTGGCTCGAACAAGGGGCTTCCGCCGACGCCAATCTGCAGTCCGGGGTACGAATCGATCAAAGCCGTGCTTTATCCGGAAGTTACGGATTACATATACTGGGTGGAAACACCGGGCCAAACCCACGAATTTGCCGCAAACATCCGCCAGTACCGGGCGCTGGTCAGCGAAAACGCAGCCGCTGCTGAAGCGGCGCGAGGCGGTGCTCGCGATGTAACTCCGGAGGATCTGGAGATTCTCGGCGAATAAGGGCTGACTGCAAAACTTTTGTAAATAATGCGCCGGACAAGGCCATAGGTTAGCATAATAAAAAGAGACCGGCAGTCTAAGCCATAGCTTGCCTTGAGGTGTCTGGTTAATCGTGAAACCTGATGAACTCATCACGGGCGTTGCCCGCCGGATGACGATGGTCCGCCGGCTGAATTTTGCCCTGGCGATGCTGCTGCCGGTTGCATGTCTCTTTGCTTCCTGGACGTTGATCCGATACGGCTTTGTGCCGCGCCGTTTTGCTTTTTTGCTTTATGGATCCGGCGGCATCATTCTCGGGGCGGCTGCTTGGCGCTGTTTCGCCCTGGCTGCCGGAGTTTCCCGTGTGGACGCCGCCGCACTAATCGACCGGCTGCTGGAAAGCAAGGAGCGTTTTGTGACCATAACCTCCTTTCCAAGGCAGGCGCCGGGCGCGAGCCGTTCCATCATCGAGCAACAAAGCTCCGATCTCGCCCGGCAATTTGTGCTGGTGCAAGCCGTTCCTTTGGCGTGGGAGAAGCCGGCAAAACTGTGTGCCGCAGCCGCCATGCCGCTCATTTTACTGGGGAGCGTAATACTCGTTTTTGACCTGAGCGGTCCTTTTGCGCCGGATGCGGCGGCGTTGGCGCGGGGCAGGGAGAATGCGCAAGTGCTCCGTCAGATGGCGGAAAACTCGCCATTGCTTCCCGAACAAATCAAAGACGATTTGCACAGCATCGCCGCCGCGCTGGAGGACGAAGGAATTGATTCTATGCCGGCACTGGCCGCATTAGACGAGGCCCTGGTTCACGTTGATGAGAATTTGGCGAATGAAAAAGGCGGCGCGGAAGCGGAAGAACAAGCCGCGGACAACCTGAAAGGGGCAAAGTCGCAGCCAAGCAAGAATGAACCTCCAGTGGCTGAAGAGAGAACGAAGCAGGGCCAAGAAAACACAGCGCGCCAGCGCCCGGAGCCGCAACAATCAATGAGCAGTGAGGCGCAAGGCCGGATGCCGGAAAAAAAAGAAACTCAGCCGGAAGAGAAAGCCGGCGGCACGGAGCAGCAAGGCGACGCGGAAAAGCCGGCCTTGGGAAAGCGCGAAGACGGGGACCGTGAAGAAGCAGGCAGCAGCCCGGCGGAGCAAAACCAACAAGGTGAGAATAGCAAAGAAGAGCAGTCTGCGGATGGAGACAAATCCGCGCAGAGCCGTGAAGCAAAAGGTGGGCAGGAACCGGCGGACGATCCGAAGAAAGACGTCACGGGCGTGGGCGAGGGCAAAGGAAAAGGGCGTGCCGGAAGCAAGAAAGAAATCGGCGGCGAAGCACAAAGCGGA
The DNA here is from genome assembly GCA_029555385.1 of Pseudomonadota bacterium. Lineage (GTDB taxonomy): Bacteria > Bdellovibrionota_C > UBA2361 > SZUA-149 > SZUA-149 > JAKPSH01. Next base: position 14,857 of record JAKPSH010000021.1, on the reverse strand, counting down.
AGCGACGATCGAGGCGCAAAAGACGGCGCCGCCAAAAATCAGGCTGAGGGAGAAAATGAGGGGGAGTCAAGCGGCAACGGCACGCGGCAGGAAAGCAAGGGTGCGGGCAAGCAAGGACAGCGGCAGCCCGGAAGCAGTACGGGAGAGAATAAGCAAGGTGATGCCGCAAATCTTTCCGATGTTAAGAATAAGCTTGAAGAGTTGAAACAAGAAATGTCTCCCGGTGAAAAAGAGGCCCACGACGAGGCAAAAGATGGAGCACAGGAAGGAAAGAAAGAAAGGGCCGGATCGGACTCAGCGCAGAAAGAGGCGGGAGAAAACGGGACGAAGCAGGGGATGAAGCCGCAGGAGCAGCGAGGCGCTGGAGAAAAGAAGGAGGGGGAGAATTCGGGATCTCAGCCGGGCAATCAGGCGCAAGGAGCACGCCAGGGTAAGAAAGGCTCTGGCGAGCAGCAGGAAGCGAACGGAGCCGACGATCGGGATCGAGAGGCGGCGCAGGAAGGGCGCAACGGGGAAGAGGCCGGCAAAGATCAGAGCGCAGGCGATAAGATGAAAGGGGGGGAAAGCGTAAAGAATGCTGACGGCGCAGAGCACCGTGCGCCATCGGGCGCTGAGAAAAGTAAGAGTGCGGATGCTCTGCCTTCGCCGAATCAGAAGGCTGTGCGTTACGGGCCGTTCGGCGGCGGGTTAGACGGCGCGCTGGCCGGGCAGAAGACGAAAATGGAGAATGTCGAGATTCCCCGGGAGGAGGAGAAAATTGTTGTCCGGAAACTTGGCAAAGCCGAGAACAAGCAATTCCGCAGCCGAACCGGCAGCACCGCTAAAACCAAAGTAGAATCCACAGAATTTTCTAAGCCGGAGAGCAATATCGACCGCGCAAGGCAGCCAATTCCGGTTGAGTATGGTGATATATTGCGGTAAGCGCGCTGGCCGCGATATCGCCTTGTGAGATATGGCGGCTAGGAGTTTTTCCTTCGTTACCTTCGTGCTCTTCGTGGTAAAAGAGTGAAGTTAGAAAGACTGGATTCGGATACAGCGAGAGGATTGAATGACGAGCTTTGACGCACAAACCGGCGCGCAGCCTGCGCAAATTATGCAGAAGGTTAGAGAGTTCTCGGAGATTTTCGCACAGCTTGAGCGCGAGATCGGAAAAGCAATGGTCGGGCTGGAGGAGGTGATCAGGCTCACGCTCAGTGCGATTTTTGCCGGAGGCCATGTGCTGCTGGAAGGTGTTCCGGGATTGGGCAAGACAATGCTTGTCCGGTCAATTGCGGAAACGATGGGCCTGAGCTTCCGGCGCATCCAGTTTACCTCCGACTTGATGCCGAGTGACATCACGGGAACGCAGGTGCTGACCGAAGATGAACAAGGTCACCGCCGGTTTGTTTTCCAAAAAGGACCGGTTTGGGCCAACATTGTGCTGGCTGATGAAGTGAATCGTGCTGGTCCGAAGACTCAGTCCGCGCTGCTTGAAGCTATGGAAGAGAAGCAAGTGACCGTTCTTGGCGAGACAAGAGCGCTGCCCGATCCGTTTTTTGTCATGGCAACCCAAAACCCTATTGAGCTTGAAGGAACTTATCCTCTGCCCGAGGCGCAGCTCGACCGGTTTATCTTCAAATTGCTGGTGCATCCACCATCCAGTGCGGAGATGAAGGAAATTTTAACCCGCACCACCGGCGAGCAGCGCACGGTGCTTTCGCCGGTATTGCCGCCGGAGAAGACGGCGCGGATGATTATGCACATGCGCCAGCTCGTGCGGCAGGTTGTGGTTTCTCCCGTGGTGCAGGATGTGCTGGTGGGCATGGTCTATGCCCTGACTCCCGGCAGCCAGAATTGCACCAACCTCGTCAGTGAGTACGTGCGCTTTGGTCCAGGGCCGCGCGGGGCCCAGGCGGTGCTGCTTTGCGCCAAGGTGATGGCGCTGCTTGATAACCGTATGAATCTTGCCTACCAGGATATCAAGGCGGTTATTGTTCCCGCGCTGCGACACCGGATGATTCTCAATTTTCAAGCGGAAGCGGAAGGAATCACAGCCGATCAAATAATCGAAGAAGTACGCGATGCAGGATAGTTTCTCCCCAACCTTTTTCCGTCAGCTTCAGCAGCTAAAAATCCGCACGCGCCGCGCATTTCTCGGCTCAAGACAGGGCATGCACCGTTCCGCGCGCAAGGGGCACGGCTTAGAGTTTGCCGATTACCGGCAGTACACGCCCGGGGATGATTTCCGCTATATTGATTTCGGCGTCTATGCGCGCACAGATCGGCTCTATGTGCGTGAGTTCCGCGAGGAGCAGGACCTTAATGTTATGGTGCTGCTTGATGCGAGCACTTCCATGGGCTATCCGGAAGGCTCAAACAAATTTGAACTGGCCCGGGCGCTGGCCTTAGCACTGGGCTATGTCGCACTGACTGATGGCGATACTGTCACTTTCTGCCTGCTTGGCCAGCGCACGACGCCGCGCTACACCGGTCCCCAGTCGCTGAGCAAAGCAATGAAGGAACTGCATGGCGCGCGCCCGGAAGGAGTTTTTGCACTGCTTAGCGAAGTGCGGGCGGCGATGGCAAGCCAGCGCATTCCCGGGAAGTGCTTTTTTGTCTCAGATTTTCTTTATCCCTTGCCTGAACAGTTTGATGCGCTGGATTACCTGCGTTCGCGAAACTTCGAGATCTGTGTGCTCCGTGTGCTTGCGCCGCAAGAGCTGCAGCTTGATGCCGGTCTGGCCGATGTTGTGGTGGATGCCGAGACGGGCCAGGAGGTAGAGCTTGCGCTAGACCGTTCTTCGCGCGAGCAGTACGCGCTGGCCTTGGCCGAGCATATTGAAGGACTCGAACATTACTGCCGGCGCGCGGAGATCGAATACTTGCTGGTATCAAGCGCGGAAGCATTAAACGATATTGTGCTGCGCAAACTGCCGCAAATAGGAGTGCTTCGCTGATTATGCTGGGCGCGTTTTCCGCCATCGAACTGGCCAGTCCGGCCGTGCTTCTTGCTGCCGCGTTTGCGCCGCTGCTCATCTTCGCCTATTTGCGCAGGCAAAGCCGCCGCTGGCAGACGGTTTCCAGCGTCTTGATTTTGGAAAGACTTCCGCTGCGGCGGACCTTGCGTAGGCGGTTCAAGCCGCCGCTTCGTTTTTTTGTCGAGTTCGCCGCGCTGCTTGCGCTCGTGCTTGCTGCCGCCGGACCTTCGTGCAAGCGGCAGGGCGAACGTGTGGCCGTGCTTCTTGATAATTCGCTGAGCATGCGGGCGAAGAGCATTGAGGGAGAAGTGGAGAGCAGCCGGTTTGAAGAAGCCAAGCGGGCGGTGAAGAAATGGACGGCGCTGCAGAGTGGGCGGTCAAAATACAGCCTTTTTGCCGCAGCGCCGAAGCTGAGAGCGGTGGGCCAGGAAGACCTGGACCGCTCCGGGCTGCTTGCGGCGCTTGACCAAGCAGAGAGTTCTATAACGGCGGACACGCTGGAAGGAGCGGTAAAAGAACTCGGCCGGTCCCATATTTTTGACAAGCTGCTTGTGGTCACCGACAAGCGTCCCGAATGGCTGAGCGGAAACGAGAGCGCAGCGTCAAGTCCGTCGCCCGCGAAACAGACTAAACTCGAAGTCCTGACTGTCGGTAGCTCAGCGGCCAACATTTATCTTTCTGATCTCCGGTTTATCCCGGGAGATGCCGCCGGGCAGCCGGGAAAAATAGGAGCAGCCGTCAAGCTTTCGGGCCCAGGTGAAATTGCTTTTCGGGCCGCCCTGTATCCGCAGGGAAGTGGTGCTGCGTTGCATCAGCCGGCGGCTAGCGTGTCCTCGCGGGCTGCCGGGGGGAAGGGGGGAGAGGTTTTCTTCACTCTGCCGCATCAGGCGGCCCGGCATGAAGTTTTTAAGGTCGATGTTGTTGCCGAAGGAGCTGGCTCTGCTGGTGTCGATGCGCTGACTGAGGACAATGTCGGCTGGGTTTCAACTGCGGGAGCACGGACATTGTCCGCGCTGCTTGTATCTCCGCGTGGCGTTGCAGACACTCTCGGACTGTCTGACATCCCTGCGCTCCAGGTTGATGCGGTCAGCGCCGAGTCCTATGCCGGGCTTTCCGCAGCGCAGCTTGAGCAATACTCACTCTTGATCTTTCACGAGTGCGCGCCCGCTGCTGCGCCCCGCCGCCCAACACTGTTGATCATTCCGCCGGCAGAAAATCCGCTCTTTTCCGCAGCCGGGGAATTTAGCAGCGGCAAGGTGGCCTCTTGGGCCTCGGCGCATCCCATTACCTCGTATCTTCGCTTGGAGCTTGTGCCGGCTGCGCAGGGAGTGGTGTTTGATGTCCCGCCCTGGGCGCAAGCGATAATCAATGTGGAGCAGGGTGCGATCGTTGCCGCCGGGGAGAGCGAGGGGGTGCGCTTTGCTGGTTCTGGCATTGAGCTTTTGCCCTTTGAGGGTGCGCGAACACCGGTGCTTAGCATTCTCACTTTGAATATTTTGAATTGGCTTGCGGGGGGCGCTGAGCTGGCCAGCGGTATTTTGACAGGAAGCACGGTGCGCTTGGAAGGTGGGAAGAGCTGGAGTGTAACTAAACCTGATGGCGTAAGCGAAGCTTATTCACTAGCGCCGGGCAGCAGTTTTTCTTATGTCTGTGAGCAGCCCGGTCCTTATCGAATTGCGCAACAAGGCGAAAAAGCAGAGGCGCGGGTGATTACGGTTAATAGTTTTTTCCCGGCGGAATCTACGACCGCGGAAGTGCTGCCGCTGGCGATTCCCCGGACGATCGAGCAGGAAGCGGTGGAAGCTGAACAAAACCAGCCGCTTTGGCCGTATCTGGCTGGTCTGGTCATCGTGCTGCTGTTAGTTGAGCCTTTGTTTTTGTCCGGAAAAGCGGAGGTGAGCCGGTCATGAGCTCTTATCTGCTCAGTCTTTTTTCGGCCCGCTGGAATTATCCGGGATTCTTTTGGCTGCTCGTGCCGGTGTTCATCCTGCTGGGTGTTTCTGTAAAATGGCGCAAGCGAAGCATCGGCGCGGTGGCGCTTCGTTGCCTGGCCGTTGCCCTTTTGGTGCTGGTGCTGGCGTATCCCGTAGAAATCGAAAGCTCGGCGAGTGAAGAACTGCCGGTATTGTTTGATGTCTCGGCAAGCATTGCTCCCGGCGCGCGCCGCGCCATGATTCGTGCGCTGCAAGATTTTCAGGGAGAAGGAGAGGGGGAGCTGAGAATCTATCCGTTTGGACGCTCAGTGTTGGAGACACCGGTCGCGGCAGTTGCTGCGCTTGATGAAGACGTGCTTGAAGCAAAAATTGAAGCTGCGGCAGGCGCAGTTGATCGAGGAGAGAGCGATCTCGCCGGAGCGCTTCGTGCGGTAGTGAGCCGTACAAGCGGCAGCTCGGTCATTTTGCTCAGCGATGGATTTGAGACAACCGGTGATGTGCGTCAAGCAGCACGTTTTGCCGCGGCCAAAGGGGTCAGGGTATATCCGCTGATTCCTGACGAGGAAAGCTTCCATCAGGCGAAAATGAGCATTGCCTCGCTGTATGCGCCGGTTACGGCCAAAGCCGGAGAGCGCCTGGAGGTGCGCGCCAGCGTGAGAAATGCTTTGGCAGAGGAGTCGACTGCTGAGCTGCAGCTTTGGCTTGATCAAGACAAACTCTTCTCCAGTCCCGTAACCGTGTCCGGGCAATCGGAGAAAGTAGTGACGGTGATGACGCCTTTATTGACCGGCGGTTTGCGGCGTATACGCGCCGTGCTTGCCGCGCGGGATAAAGAAAGCAAGGCGGCAGAGGAAACAAAGCGCTGGGTTTCGGTCAAGGAGAAGGAGAAGATCCTGCTGGTCAGCGGCACGGAAGAAGATGAGAAGGTAATCAAAGACCTTATCCGGTTTAAAGGCTACGGATTGGAGGACGTGATTGCCGATGGGCGCCGGGAAGTGCCGAAGGATTTTACAAATTATGCCAGCGTAGTTCTCAATAATGCCGCAAAAAGCCAGCTTCCGGGTGATTTTTTGGCTAATCTTCGGCGCTTCGTTGAAAGCGGAGGCGGCTTGCTTGTGCTGGGCGGTGATCGGAGCTTCGGTCTGGGCGGCTACATCAACACCAGCCTTGAGGAAATTTCACCGCTAAAGTTTGTTCCGCCGCGTACGGAGAAACGCCGCCTGATTACAGCGGTGGTGCTGCTGATCGACAAGTCCGGAAGCATGGCCGAACAAAATAAGATTCAGTCGGCAAAGCTGGCGGCGCTGATGTCAATCAATGCGCTTAAAGATGAGGACTTTATCAGCGTGATCGGTTTTGACCATGCGCCGTTCGTCATTATTGACCTGAAGAAAGTTGACGAGGTCAAGCCGCAGGCGCCGCGGCGCTTGGAGAACCTGACCGCGGCTGGACAAACAAATCTTCTGCCGGCCCTTGCCGCGGCGCGCCAGAAGCTTTCCAACTCCGCAGCAAGCAGAAAGCATGTGATTGTACTCAGTGACGGCAAGTTTCCTCTTTCTGATGCGCCGTATATTGACGAAATCAATCAGCTGCGCAAGGACGGTGTTACCGTCTCGGCGGTGGCGCTCGGCTTTGAGGCCGATGTGCCGTTTATGAAGCTTTTGTCGCAGCATGGGCGCGGTGCGTTCTATCACACGCTCGATCCTTCGCAGCTTCCGCAGGTGTTTGTTCAGGACATCAAAGTGGCAACCGGCGAAAAAACAATGAAAGAGGCGCAGGAGTATCCGGTTGGCATCGGTCCGGGCGGAATGGTTTCTGCGTCTCCGGCTCAGTTTCCCGCGCTCCGTGGATTCGTCGAGACGCTGCCGAAGAAAGGTTCCACACTGGAGCTGATTACCCGCAGCGAAGGGCAGGTCTTTCCGGTGCTGGCGAGCTGGATTTATGGCAAAGGAAAGGTGATCGCGTTTACGTCCGATGCCAACGGACGCTGGTCGCTGCCTTGGCTGCGCTGGCCGGGATTTTTCGGTTTCTGGTCGGATATTGTCGAGAAGATTAAGGATCGGAGCGGAAGAAAAGGCGGCGAGATTGATTTCGATCTGCGCTACAGCATAAACCGTAAGAGTTTGCTCCTGGATTTGTCGATATTTGATGAACATCTGCAAACCGGGGCAGCGCCGAGAATCAGCGGTGAACTGCTTGCTCCCGGCGGCGAGAAAAAAGAGGTCATTTTCCAACAGGCGAGAAAAGGACGCTTCGAAGGAGTGCTTGCGGATGCCGAACCCGGCGATTACAAGATTGACCTGACCTACGGCAGTTTGAAGCTGCCGCCGCTGGCGATCAGCATTGGCGGCGAAGCATTCGGAGAAATCCCCGGACGCGGAATTCAGGTGCAGAATCTGGCTCAGGCAGCTTATCTTACCGGAGGTATTGTTAATCCGTTGAGTGCCCAGGTTTATGCAAATAAGAGAATTAGTGAGACCGCGCGTCCGCTCTATGCACCGCTGGTGCTCCTGGCGTTTGCGTTAATACTCGCTGAAGCTTTTGTTAGAGAAGTGGGCGCAACCGGATTAATTGCACTGTTTCAACGGCGTAAAGGCGCAGGTGCTGATGCGCGCCGGGTAAAAGGCAGGTATTATGATGCTAAACGCCGGGCCTTGTATTAAATTCTGAAGCGAGAAAAAAGCGATGAACGAACCACAGGAACAAGTCAGTCTGGAAGTGCGCGTTGCGAGGCTTGAAGGAAGACTTGGCTGGCGCGAAAGACGCACGATGTTCAATGAAAAGCTCAAGCCTTATATTTTAATCATGCTTTTAGCGGGCTTGGCCTGCGGCATGTTCGGGCTCGGGCTGCCGAACCATTATTATCAAGTGGTGCTTGCCGCGCTGACGATTGCGCTCGGCTATCACCGGGGGTGGTTCGCCGCCTGCGCCGGAGGGGCGCGTTGGATTCTTGGCTTGCTCAATGTCTGTGTTCTTTCTCTTCTTTTTAAGCTGGTCATCGGCGGCGGAGTGAGAAACCCATTTTTCTGGATAAGCTATCCCGTGATTGTTAAGTCGCCGCCGGCTGAGAAAACAGGACTTCTTCCGGCGATGCCCGATCTGCAAATTGGCTGGGAGCCCACAACACTTGCGCAGTGGTCTTTTGATCTGACGATCGTTCAGACTTTTCTGCTGTTGATCACGCTGGTCGGCGCGCTTTTCGAGTTTCAGCCGTTCATTTCCTTTACGGCATTCCTGCTTGTTGTGGTCTCGCTTCCTGCGCTCGTAAGTTTCGAGTGGAGCTGGGTTTTTCCGGCGATAGTTTGTGCCGCTGTCGGTTTGTATTTGCAGTCATCCGCAGCGCACGAGAGAGAACTCGATGCGTGATTCTGCCCGGCTGTTTTTGTGCTAAGCTTCAAGCTGGACCATAGGCATTTTTGCGGCATCTTCCCCGGCGGAAATCAGAGAGGCTTATGAAAACTGCTTTCTTATCACTTATCTTTATTTTGTGTTTTTCTGCCCCAGCGTCGGCGCAAATCTTCGAATGTGACGGACGCTGGACGAACCGTCCATGCTCCGGGAAAGTCGAAGGGATGGTCGAAGAAGTAAAGCCGGAACAGGCTCCGGTCGAGGATTCTGGCCTGTCCGAGAAGAAAGCGCTTTACCATGACTTGAATATGAAAACTATCGAAGCGAAGCGGCGCTATAATTTGCGCTTTGACTTAGCGGCCGTGCAGCAGTTGTGCTTTCAGCAGCAATCCACGCTTGATGAGTGCCGCAAGGAAATCCAAGCGATGGAAGACCGGATTGATGCCAAAATCGGTCTGGCCTCGCAAGAGCGGGCCAATGAGCTGCAAAATGAGGCGAACCGGCTGCAGCAGGAAAAAAACGAAACACCAAGCGTCTCGGTTGTAGAAAACAATTATATTGAAGTAATTCCGCGCCGCCGGCATCACCCGCGTGTTTATACAACCGGCAATTACGGCTCGGTCTCCGTAGAACAGCACAGGGAGGAGCATGGCGCAGGGATCAGTGTTTTGGCTGGCGGAGCGGCTTCTGGTTCGACGATTGCTGTCAGCGGCACAGCGGGCGGCACGGTAATTTCTACTGGCGAACACCCGGTGAGACCGCGCATGCCGCGGCAAAGAGGCGGTTCGTTTCATCGATGAACCCCGCTAAAGTCAGGATTATCGGTGCGGGGCTTGCCGGAAGCGAGGCGGCCTGGCAGCTAGTTAAACGCGGTGTCGGCGTAGAGCTTTGCGAGATGCGCCCCGGGATGATGACTAAGGCGCACCGCAGTGGGCTTTGTGCTGAACTTGTGTGTTCGAATTCTTTTCGCGGTGCGGATCTGTCCAATGCCGTCGGGCTGCTTAAGGAAGAGCTTCGCCTTTGGGGCTCGCTCGTCATGGAAGCTGCCGATTTCGCGCGGGTTCCGGCTGGCGGAGCCCTGGCCGTGGACCGGAGCGTATTCAGCGCCTATATCGACGAACGCCTGCGCACTCATCCGCTTGTTGAGTTTGTCACGGGGGAAGTTGAGCAGGTGCCGGAGACGTCCAAGAATGCCCCTGTTGTTATTGCTGCGGGGCCGCTGGCCAGTCCGGCTTTAAGCAAATCTATTCTTGCGCTTACCGGCGAAAAGCATCTTGCGTTTTACGACGCGATAAGTCCGGTGATCCTTGGCGAATCAATAGACCTCGGCATCTGCTTTCGCCAGTCGCGCTACGATAAAGGCGGCGGGGCTGATTATCTGAATATCCCGCTTACGCGCGAGCAATATTACGATTTTGTTTCTGCAATTGAGAGAGCAGAGAAGCACGAGCCGCACCTGGAGATCGAAAGTCCGGCCGGGGAAGAGCTGCGTCCTTTTGAGGGCTGCATGCCGATTGAGGATATGGTTTCCCGCGGCCCGGATACGCTGCTTTTCGGGCCGTTCAAGCCGGTGGGGCTGGTTGATCCACAAAGCGGCAAGCGGCCGTATGCCGTCGTGCAGCTCAGGCAGGATGACAAAGACGGCGCGCTCTGGAGCATGGTGGGCATGCAGACACGGATGAAGCACCCGGAGCAGATGCGGATCTTCAAGACGCTTCCCGGACTTGCGCGCGCTGAATTCGTGCGGCTGGGTTCGGTGCACCGCAATACTTTTATCAATTCTCCGCACTGCCTGGAGGCGACGCTTAGGTTCCGCAAGCGTGAAGGGCTCTTTTTTGCCGGTCAGATCACCGGTAGTGAGGGTTATGTCGAATCGACCGCAGGAGGACTTGCCGCGGGCATCAATGCCGCGCACCTCGCGCAGGGGAAAGACTTGGTTGTCTTTCCGCAAGAGACCGCCATCGGTGCGCTGCTTGCGTATATCAGCGACCCGGAGAGAAAGGATTTTCAGCCGATGAATATCAGCTACGGCCTGATGCCAAGCTACCTGCAAATGGAGCGGCGTGATGCCGCGGGGAAGAAACTGGGCAAGAAAGAACGGCGGATTGCCGCGGCGCAAATTTCGCTCGAAAAGACGAAAGAACTTGCTCTTGTGCTTAAATAGCTGCGATCCCGCCGGATTTTTGATTCCTGCCCAAAAATTGTAATGAGATATGTCTTGTGTTAGCGTCACTGCGTTGGCGTTCTATGGTTATCTCCTTGCGAGATATTGCGGATAGATGCCGTGCTTAGTCCGTTCCTTTTAGTTCCAACTGCGGCAGATGAGATGTTCGGCTTTTGCTTGCTTGAGTCCCGCCCCCGCGGGCCGAGGCAGGTGAAAGCTGCTGCCGGAAGGTTTTTCACTATTCACCGGTTGTCTCGCATTCCGGCCAGGCTCTGGGTCGCGTATACCCGAGACTGAGTGTCCCCTGTTTCTCGTTAACTCTTGCTCGAAGGGATTGAAGAATGTCACCTCCAAGAAGAGGAGGGCCTGGGTTCGCTCAGGTCGTCCAAGTGCTCGTGTGTCTGCTCGAGGTCTGGCGCAATAAGCGCCCCTGGGGCGAAATTGCCCAGGCCTTCAACGCGATGCCGGAACAAGTGGTCCGGCAGGTCATGCAGGAGCATCCCGAAGTCTTTGCCGGGCATCTGCGTGATGCTGTTTCGGAAAAGCAGCAGCCCGCGGCTCAGGCCGTGCTTGCCGCTTTGGGGCGGATCCCGCACCAGGATATCCGCGACTTTTCGGTTATCGCCGCGCTCTGCTTTGCCGCGCCTGCATGTGAAGGCGCGGCTGCGTTTGTTCGTGCTTTCGGCGCCCAGCGGGCGCTCAGAGCTTGTGTGAGCCAGTGCTCTGAATCTGATCGTGCGGCGAAGTGGTTCGGTGCGTGCGGTCTGATGGAAGGTGCGAAACTCGAACTTCCCGGCCGCGATGCTGCGCTCTCGCGATCTTTGCGAGAGCTTTGCCAAGCTCTGCCGAAAACCGGGCATCTTGACAACTGGCAGCCTTATTTTGCGGTGTGCGCGGTTGTGTGTGTTCTGCTCGAAGAAGACTGCGAGATCCCCGAACTTGAGGCTCGGCTTGTGGAGATTTCACGGTGTCCGCGCCTGGTGGAGACGTCGTCTGATTGGAAGCACGAGGTGCTCGAAGCGCTGATCGGCGTAATCCGGACGGTCAGAGATCGGTGCAAGAGCGGTCCGTATGCGGACAGCGGCGGACGCAGGCAGTCCATGCCTGGAGCGCGAAGCTTTATCGTCAGTTTGATGGAGAACCTCTGGGCTTGGGTCGGCCGCGGGGACTACCAGTGGCGACAGAACGTGCTTGAAGCGCTTGACATGTTCGGCGCTGATGAAGTGGCTGATGTCGTAGTTCATGATTTCCTTCCGCCTCCCGCTGAACGCGGAATGGAAGAGAAACCCTGCTGGGACAGCCCGCTTTCCATTGCGGCTTCGATGCTCGCCAAAGACCCGGCGGCGACACGCGTTCATGACGTCCTTGCCTATTGCCGGGAGGTGCTCTTGAATTCGCCTCCCGGAAAAGAGCGCGCCCAGTGGCCGCTGGGGATGCTTGTCATCCTCGGCTGCCGCGGCGGAGCCGGATTGATTTGGGAGTTCCACATGCAGCCCGGGCGCGAGCGTTTGGGAAGCTGGGACTTCTGCGCCTCCGGTTCATTTGCCGCCGCGCTCAAGGGGTTCAGCCCCGCGGAGTCCCAGCCGCATCTCAACGCGGTGCTGGATGCGCAACTGAGCGAAGACCGGCATTTGAGCTTTGAAGCAGGATGCATCATCTCCAGCTTATGCGACTCGCGTTTTGTTGAGCTTTGTATTCTGGCGTTGAACCGTCTGGAAGCGCAAAGCGGCATGGCGCCCGAGAGCCAAGCACGCCTTCTTTGGGCGCTGTGTGCCAATGCGTCCCATGGCTTCTTGCTTTCGGAGAGCACGCTCGGGCGCGCTGTCGATGCGGCGCTTTCCCGAAAAGACAGCGCTCACGCGGGACTCCGGGGCGGCGCATATGCCGTGCTGACAAACGTGCTGCGATCGATTTTCGCCCGCGATTGGCGCGGCTGGGGTCCGCATATTGACCATCCGCGAAGGGAAGAGATTGCAGATGCCGCAGTGCTTGCTTTCGGAGACGAAGACCAAGAGATACGGAAGCGTGCGCACTATACGCTCTGCGAAAGCACGCATGATATCCGCGGCATGCTGATGCTGGTGCTGCTTAAAGCCGCACTCGATCATCCGGAGAAGCCTGGTGTGCGCAAGGTGCTAGCTGAGGCCTGCTCCTACGGCGGCGGGTATGTCAGCGAAAAAATGCTCGGCCTGCGGACCGGTCATCCCGAGCGGCTGAAAGATGCAGTGCTGAGTCTTGAAAACGATATGCACGAACTTGGTACGGTGGTTTTCTGCCGCGTGCTTGCCGTAGCGCCGGAAGATCTCCGTCAAGGTCTGCTCGAGTGGCTGAAAGAGCAAAGCGGAATGCCGCGCGAGCGCAGGCGCAAGGTGCTCCCTGTGGTGCTTCAGTTTGCCGTGCGTTGCCCGGAACTTGCCGGTCAGCACGAATGGATCCTCGACCAAGCTGCCCGGTGTGTTTCCTGGCGGGAAGACGAGAAGCTGCGCATTCTTACCGCGCTGTGCGGCAAGGACCCGCAGCGTCTGGAAGCCTTGGTCAGGCGTCATCGTCTTGACCTGTTGGGGAGCGTGCCGCACGGTGATGCCGCTCAACTTGGAGCGCTTCTTGCGGCGGTAATCTAGGCGCCAGTGATCTAGGCGCGGTACGCAGCGCAAACAGACTGGCGAAAGGGGCGGCTGTTCAACCGGTGACAGCCGCCCCCCGCCGGTTCTTGGATGGGAGTTTGTGCAGGATTTTGGCAGCAGCACCTAACCCTGCATTTCTTACACGCCGGAAAGCGCGGCGTGCGAAAAATCCAGGCATTGCTTACAAGGCAAACGGGGATTAAAGACGAAGGACGAAAGGCTGACCGCTGGTGCGCCTTTCGTCCTTCGTGATGCGGTCGTCACAAAATTCAAAAGGCGATGGCCTGTGGTTTTAGAACCACTGTGAGGCGGGCTCGTTCGGCGCAGGGCGGTTGTCCGTTTGCGCGGCAGCACACCGGCCGTCCGCGGTTAAGGCATTTCTGCCACAGCTCAATTGTTGTACCGCTGGCCAGGGCGGCAACAGCACCGTAACCACAGTGCAGCGCAATTGCTGCCGTAGGCCGTGAGTCTGTCAGCAAGCCAACCGCGCAGGGCGCCAGTCCCAGCATTTCCGGCGCAGTATGCAGCATGACCTCAAGAGCATCCTGAGTGCTTAAGCCCCATTCCGGATCGGGTTCCGAGATTAGAACATCAATTCCGGAGCGGGCCAGAGCGGAAGCCACGTCAGTCCCGAGCATTCTCAGTGATTTGACGATCACTGTTTTTCGCCCGTACCTTGCTGCCGCTGCCTCAAGCAGCTCGGCCATATGCGGCACAGACACCGCGATGCCTGACTTTTCGCCGAACAACGTCGATGCGTCAAAAACAAAACCTTGAATTTCTTCCGGCGGCCTCCAGACCGTCGAATCGTGCGAATCCATGACGGTCCCCCTTTCGTTATTCACATGATGTGCGGCCACCACAGCGACAGCCGCTTGCCTAAAAAGAGAATGTTTTCATCTCCTTAAGCAAGCGGCCCGCTGCAACAACGAATACCCTAACAGCCTTTCATCCTTCGCGACGGAGAATAGCATAGTATTTGGGTTAGTAAATGCCGGTGATCATATAATCTATAAAGAACGGGTATGTAGCAGGTCTTGCCGCTGGCAAGTTTGTTTCGAACAAGCGAAGGATATTTATACCCGCCTTGACGGGTGTTGTTATTCGACATAATAACAACCGTAGACTTTGCGTCACCTTTGAGAACACTGCTTCAGACGGCTGTTTTCCGCCGGATTTTTCTCTCGATCTTTAACGAGTTTCCGCCGTAGACGTTCTCTCGTTTTTATTTTTTGAGTTTGAGGAATACAAGTCCTCCGCAGCGCAGGAGTAATTCGGGATCTTACGTTGGGGAGGGCGCGATGCTTCAATAATGTTTTTTTTCAGGTAACAGGGATTAGACTCCGCAGCACTCGCTGCAGTGTCGTGCAGAGCATCCAAGCTGTTCTGCACGGCACTGCTCTGGATGGCAGCTGCTGCTTTTTTGTCACCTCCATACAGGAGTCGAGTCTATGTCCGAAACCACGTGCACTGTTGTGTTTCCGCCGGCGCCGTTCGATGTGGCAAACATCGGGAACGGTCCCGAAGGATTTATTTTCAACGCCGCCCATTTGCCGGCGATGCGCGCCTCGGGGAACTTTCGCCTGGTCGGCGTGTGTTCCGAGACGCCCGAACACGCGGCGTGGGCGAGGCCGAACTACAGCCTGAGCCCGGATGAGGTCACGACCGACTTCGATGCGATGATCGATCGCTGCCTCGCCGCCTGCGGCGACAACCTGGTCCTGAGCGTGACGTTGCCGACCAGTCTGCATCGGCGCTTCATGGCCCGGGCGGCGCAAAAGGGCGTGAAGAAGATCGTCACCGACAAGCCCGTCTGCCCGGCCTATGGCG
>JAKPSH010000273.1 GCA_029555385.1 Pseudomonadota bacterium | reverse complement strand
TTCGATTATTGCTGGTTTGGGTCCAGCGCCGTTGTTCCAGCCTTTCCGGCTGCATCTGGATTTTTCTGTCCTGCCGCTTAACGATGTTTTACGAGTAGCGTCGTACCTGCTTTACCGCCGCAGCCTTCGCTGTGTGTTCGGGCCCGTTGTGACTAATGATGCCGAGTTAAGCGGTTCGCGGCTCTGTCGCGGGCTTGTTGTGCGGCTTGCGCGGCATCAACGGATGGCGCGAGGAGTCCGTCCGCTGCCTGCGCGCATTCAGCGGGAGTTGGTTCTGTCGGGCAGTGAGATAACCGCAGAGATTAAGGCGCAAAGCAAAATAACCGGAATGAGCAGGTTCATCATTGAACGTGCTGCACACGGAGAGATGAAAAAAATGGCGGCGGGTATGCGCGCTTGGGCTGTGCGCCTGGCGTATATTATTCTTCATCCGCTGATCCGCAGAGTTTTTGGTGAACTTGAGGTATCGAATATTGAGCAGGTGCGCCGTTCTTTTGATGCCGGGCCGGCTGTCATTGTCGCGTCGCACCGGACCCATTTTGACTATCTTATCCTTTCCTATCTGTTTTATTTCCGGCAAATGCCGCTGCCTTATATCGCCGCGGGTGATAATCTTGACTTCTGGCCGATCGGCGCCTTGCTGCGCAGCGCGGGGGCGTTCTTTATCCGGCGGCGCGTTGGCGATGATCGTGTATATCGGGTTGTGCTTGCCAATTACCTGCGCATGCTCGTCAAGCAGGGTGCGCTGATTGAATTTTTCATCGAAGGAGGACGGAGCCGCTCCGGTGCGCTGTGTCCTCCGCGCATGGGTATCCTGAAGTATATTGTTGAAGGATGGGCCAAAGGGGATCGGCGGGATCTTGCGTTTATACCGGCAGCGGTGTCCTACGATCGTGTGCCGGAAGAGACGTCAATTATTCGCGAATTTGCCGGTATGCGCAAAGAGCGGGAAAGCATGTTCTCGCTTCTTAAATTGTGGGGCGTATGGCGCCGGCATTTTGGTGCAGTACGTGTTGTCTTCGGGGAGCCGGTGTCGATTCAAGAATTCTGCACAGCGCTTGACGAGAAGCTGGGAAGACGTGCGGATACGCGAACGATTGCGTCGGCCTTGGGCAATGAACTTGCTGAAGAAATTAAGCGGCGCACACCGCTCACTGTTTCTGCTCTTGGTGCTGTGGCGGTCATGTCTTTTGGCGATATGGGAATTTCCGGACAGGAGTTGGAGGTGCGCCTCAGCCGGTTGTTTTGGCTGCACCGGTTTTTGCACTGTGGTTATGCCGCGTACGGCGAACCGGACGAACTGTCTGCGGCGGAGATTGAGCAGATGCAGCTTGCCGGGGCGCTGCGCAGAGAAGTTAATGATTATGGCATTGCCTCCGCGATGAAACACGTCACGGGTTGGCTTGTGACTGACGGCCTATTGCAGGAGGAGCTGCGTAACGATCGACATCTGCTGCGTGTTGCTGAATCTGCGGCTTTGCGGCTCGTTTATTACCGAAACAGCGTCTTTCATCATTATTTGCTTCCTGCAGTTTTGGCGCAAAGTGTGCATTGCAGTCAGTCCCCATTCTCGGCGTCAGTAGGTGTGCTTTACGAAATATTGGCCGGATTCTTTGTTTTGCCAGTGCCGCTAAGATGGCAGGAGATATTTTCCGAGTTTGTACACCGGGTTGACGTGGGCAGACTTGGTGGCCCGGAGGCGTGGGAGCCGCTGCGGCATCTTTTGCTGCCGTTTGTGAAGAGCGTATATGTTACGGCGGATGCGGTTTTGAAGTATGCAGCAGCCGGAATTCTCGAGGAGGATTTGCGCGAGCAGCGGCGGCAGTTGAGTGACGAGCTGTGGCCTGATTGTGCCTTAGGGCGTGTGGAGATATGTGCAGACTTTATGTTTAAATATTCGCTGCGCTTTATTCAAGAGCGAGGCATTGTGCAGATGCTGCCCGGTGCCGCGGCGCAGGGAAACGGCGAAGAGAATGGTGAAGAACGAACCGTAGTCATTCAGTCGGTGCGGAAGCTGGAAAAGTTGGTGCGTGAGCTTAATGAACAGCTCCTGTGATGATATTATGCTCAACCGGCGTGCGCTTTGGATTGGGATAGTTGTTGAGACAGCGTTAAGTGCAGTATTTCTGCTTTGGGCCTGGCTCACCGGTTTTGAGGACCGCTTCCTGCCCTTGCCGCGGGATATTTTGTCTGGACTTGCTGGGGCTCTGTCGCTGTTCTCGTTAAATGTTTTGTTTTTTCAGATAGCCGCACCACGCATCACGTACTTGCGGGGCTGTGTGCGGTTTGTTGACGAAGTGCTGAAGCCGCTTGCTGACTTATTTAATTGGAGGAGTGCGATCTTTATTTCTGTTATTGCCGGCGCCGGTGAAGAGCTTTTCTTTCGAGGTGTTGTTCAAAATGAGTGCGGCTTGCTTGCCGCAAGTGTGCTTTTTGCGCTTGTCCATTTTGGTCCATCGGTAAGGGAGCACTTTGTCGTTGCTGTTATTTATACTCTGGTTGGCCTGTACTTGGGCATTCTTTACCAGATATCCGGCACACTCTGGGTTCCCATCGGCGCGCATGCCTTTTATGACTATTTGGCGCTGTTGTTTTTGCGGTATTGTTACGCAAGAACACCTGCTGCTGGGTAAGATAAGGTATTTTGCGCATTCGACCAAGGTCCGCCCACATCCAAATCTGATATTGAGATGCCGCGCTGCGGTTCTGGTCGCCGGTGTTTGCAGAAAATCACTGGCCCGTTGTGGAACGCTTGTTTATTCTAAAACGATCGGGATAGCGAGGATTTCCTTAATCTCTTAATTCCTTGGGGGGCTTGTTTTGCGGCTGATTGTTCGCACATTTTCGTTGCCGTCCGGACAGGAACCTTCCTGTAAGTCATGTTTGTTTTTGGTCTTATCCATCTGCTGCACGTTTTTGTTTCTGCTCAGTGTTTCGGCGCAGAGTGTTTCAGCGCAGAACAATAACGCGGCCCTGAAACTGTTTACTGGCCGTGCGGTAATTAAAGCGCATCAACGGGCTGCGCAGTCAAGGACGCAGACTTTCTTTGAGGGCGGCGCTTCTGGTGCTGAATTCGTTGACAATGCCTTGTCTGGTAGTTTTAAGGCAGGTGGAATGGAGAATATTTTTCTTTCTTCGCGCAAAGAGACTTCTCTGCTTTTTGACTACCGGGTTTTTATGCAGCTTGATTCCGGACGGAGCACGATGAATCGCGATGATCTCTACGATCAATCGGAGCTTTCGTCATTTGCCCAAAGTTTATTTACTTATCAGAGTGCCAAAACCGCGGCTGATGCAGTTCTCCGGTCAGATCTCGAGCCTGTTTACCGCAAAATGGTTAAGCGAGTGAGATGGGTCGCGGATTTCGCCACCTTACAGTTGGTTCAAGGGAGCAGCGGTGACTTGGGTGTGAGTCATGGTGCCGTCCCTCGCGGAGAAAAGCTGATTGAGTTCAGGCTGCAGTTGACCACGCGCAGCGGGCTGGAACCGCGCATTAGAGTCGGGCGAAACCTTGTGATGCGCTATGATGCCCTGCATGGGGATGCGCTGCTGGAGTACCAGCGCGATTTCTAGAAGCCATGTCTAGCTAGCCCTCAAATAAGCGAATAAGTCTGCCGCAGTTGGATGTCCACCTGAAAGTCGCTGAATGGCGCATATTCTTGGCATCACCCGGGTGAACGCTGAGTTAAAATAAAACAGTCATCCCGAGCGCAGGAGCCATGCCTAAAGGCAGGGTTTATTGCGCGAGGGATCTCACGCCTGCACAGAGCAAGGTGTGCCT
>JAKPSH010000325.1 GCA_029555385.1 Pseudomonadota bacterium | reverse complement strand
CAGACCCAGTCATCGGGCAACTTATCAAATGCAGTGCTCGGTGGTTGACCGTGTTCCGGGTCTCCTTTGGCAGGATCGTAAATATACCCGCAAACCGAGCATACATACTTGTCCATTCCACATCTCCTTTCATTCACTTGAGGTTGTAAGTTCGACTAGCCTTTCTTGAATTATGGATGCTGACGCATTAAGAGCCCGCAGCTCTTCGTCCGCCAGCTTTCCCTCTATGATTCTTTCGACTCCTGACTGGGAAACGATGCACGGGACGCTCAGACACACATCCTTCAGTCCATATTCTCCGTCCAGCAACGTTGAGACAGTCAGTACGCTGTGTTCGTTGCGCAGGACAGCTCCAACGATACGCACTAACGCCAGTCCAATCGCATAGCAGGTGGAACCTTTGGCATCGATGATATGATTGGCGGTATCCCGCACTTCGGTGACAATCCGGTTCCGTTCCTGACTCCAGTCGCCGCATTTATGACATGCCGGACAATAGTCATCCATCGACATCCCGGCGAGGTTGGTCATAGACCAGACCGGGACCTCGCTGTCACCGTGTTCGCCCAGGATATACGCATGCACGTTTCTTACATCCACGCCACAATGTGCGCTGAGCAAGTGCCTGAACCTGGCACTGTCCAATACGGTGCCGGAG
Organism: Pseudomonadota bacterium; assembly: GCA_029555385.1. Classification (GTDB taxonomy): domain Bacteria; phylum Bdellovibrionota_C; class UBA2361; order SZUA-149; family SZUA-149; genus JAKPSH01. The sequence continues at coordinate 1,625 of JAKPSH010000325.1, read as the reverse complement.
CCGATGATTCGATTTCGAGGCCACCCTGTTCGTTTCAGCGCCGCATAGGTGAGCACATCTACCGGATTCGAGGTTACGACGACAATCGCTTGCGATATACGAGCCGTGATCTCGTCAACGATCTGTCCCACTATGTGGGCGTTTCGTGTCAGGAGGTTGAGTCGGGACTCCCCCGGCTTTTGCTTTGCTCCCGCGGTAATCACAATGACCGCCGCGTCGGCATAATCATCGGGCGAACCGGCGCGGACAATCGTTGTGGGAACAAAAGAGAGCCCGTCTGCCAGATCAAGCGCTTGACCATCGGCTAGTTCGTGCCGCGAGTCAATCAGCACAATGCTTTCTGCCGTTCCGCTCTGAAGAAGCGCATAGGCAAAAGATGCCCCCACATCACCGGCGCCGACAATCACCACTTTACGGGTGTTGCACTGTCTTTCCTTGCCGCTCATACATTTCCCTCGCGTAAGCAACATTGTTCCGCCTTCGGGAAAAGGATGTTATTTTCAACCCTTGTCTTTAAGCGGCAGCTTACTTGTTATCCTTTGTTTGCTCTTCGGCCACCTGGCCGGCACGCGGAGCAATTCACGTCCTGAATCCGAATTTGGGCAAAATATACGCCTGCAAAACGAACCAGAAAACCAGAACGAAAATGATTATGAGAAATTCTTTCATGGCCTGACTCCTTCAGGGCGGCATATTTTAAAACCGCCCTGCATGTGTTCAGATATACTGCAGGAAGAAAAGGGAGCGGCCCCTTTGACTTCATTCTGTAACCAGGTTCCGGACATAAGCGCGCTATGCCGCACACCCTGCAGCCGCATGGTACTGTCATCATCAAACACCAGAGCCCGTTTTTTTACCATAGTCTCCTCTTGTAGCGCAGGTTTTAGCGCATTTATCTAATTTTCTGTAGCCATAATCAAGGATGCGTGAATAATGCGTCTATTTGTCCTGGATGCCCGTTCCCGCTATACTTCCAGAGCGGGCTTTTCATACCCGCTATACCAGTGCCCCTGCACCCGGGTCACGGGCGCAGCGGTTCAGCACACTGCAAGACAGGGAGCATGGCGCTGCAGATATTTTTGCGCCTTCTGTTGCAATTTGTTTTGGATCTGCCGGACCCGCTCTTTGCTAATGCCGAAGCGGGTGCCGAGCGCGTGCAGTGTCAACGGCGTGTCGGCAAGCATGCGCTGCTCAAGCACTGTCAGTTCCCGCCCGCTGAGGTCCTTCTTGAATTCAGCGAGCTTCTCCTGTAAAAGCTGCCGGCGCTCCCTGGCGGCAAGCTGGTCATCAAGCAGCGGCGCATCAGCAGTAATATAATTTGAGCGGTTTTCACGCCAGTTCTCGAACGGCGGTGTATCAAGCGGCAGTTCAGACTCTGCGAGCCGCTGCTCCATGGCGACAATTTTGTCGGGCGCCACATCAAATGCCGCGGCAAGCTGCGCCGTTCCCGCGTACAGTCCCATTTTTTCTAAACGGTTTTTTTCTCTGTTAAGATTAAAAAAGAGCTTTTTGTCGGTTTGTGACGTGCCGATCCTGACCAGCCGCCAGTTATCCATGATAAACTGCAGCATGTAGGCCCGTATCCAGTAGGACGCATACACGGAGAAGGGCACGCCGCGCCAGGG
>JAKPSH010000324.1 GCA_029555385.1 Pseudomonadota bacterium | reverse complement strand
GGTGGCTTTTAAGCCTAATAGTTTAATTAAGTCGAGCAATTTCTATGTTGGCAACCAGATGGCTCCAGGGACGCGGCGGGAATACGGCTTATTTGCCGGGAATGCTCTTGTCGCCCTGGGGTTTACATCGGACCGTTACGCCGAAGGCGGAATCTTTTTTTCTGACTACCGCTTCGTAATAACTCGCGGCGGCTCTTGGCGCTTCGAGAAACTGGGGGCAGCTTTCTTTGGCGGGAATAAGTTCCTCGCCGGGGGGAAGCTCACGAGTGAGGAGAAGAGTTTAGCTAACGGCCTTTGGGGCCTAAAGATCGATGTGCGCCGGAATAACTGCGACCTTGGCTATTTCGAGCTTCGAGTCGGGGAGCGCTTGGTTTCTATCGTCGAAGATCGCAACGACCCCGTAGGCCCTGGCCCGGCGGGGGTTTACGGAGCAGCCATGAACGGCTACGTCTTGTTCGGTAATCGGGAGTTCTTCGATATGTCGCAGGAGTACGTGGTGCGCTTTCAAGCTCTGCCCGATGAAGTCATTCGGGCGCAGTATGTCATTCGCCCTGCGGTCTGCGCCCCTCTTAGTTCGCGGAAGTTTTACCGCGCAGGCGTCGGCATCTGGATGAACACGCAACTACCCTTTAACCGCGGAGTCGGATTATTCGATCTTCACGGGAATTTTATTCACACTGAAGGGAATCGAAACTTTCTCTTCCGCGACTATCGCGGCGCCTGGGCGGGTTCAATCGGCGATGACGTTGAAGACAGTTGGGGGGTGTCGGCTACGGTTATCGACTCCCGAGTCAATGGCGAGCAGCAGTTGGGGGGTGCGCTTGGACATTTCTCCGTGCAGCAGCACGGCTTCGGCGACTCGCATGTGCTTATTGTCTCTCCGCTTGCGCCGGACAAGCCTCATGATGCAACTTATTTGAATTGGGTGGTGGACTACCGATGTCAGAGAAAGAGTGTCCCGAGCAATTAGACTTAGAAGAACAAGAATCAGTGATTCGTTCGATCAGACGACGGGTATCCGATCTTCAAGAACGCATGATGCTGGATCGCGAGGAAGTAGATTACTGGCTCAAGCGCCTCAAAATAACGGGACATAACGAATGAACCGCGAACGGCATCTGATATATCATATCTGCCCATTGGGCGACTTTTGGAGGGTCCACTTAGAGCGATATCTTTCAGAATATAAAAACGTCTTTACCGGCTATCGTGTGGCTTCAGTTGTCCAGGGTGAGGGGATGGCGAACGTCAGTGAATCGTTTCTGAAGCGTGAATTGTTTGATGAGGTCCTGTATTTCGAAAATTCAAAAGAGCTTGGCGAGCAAGTAACTTTTGGCCCAATGCTGAATCGCATTCGTCGGGAAGCTGGAAGAAACGGCATTACGTTCTACGGACATACGAAGGGGGTGTCGCATAACCCGATGACTCCGGCGCTCAGTCTGTGGATACGGGCCTTGTATGAAAAGAACTTGGGCGTAGGGGTTCCGGTCCTTGTCGACAAGTTGTTTGATGAAGGTTTTTGCACGGCGGGGTGTTTCCGGCGCACTGAGCGTTTCCGGCATTTTCCGCCGGACCATACTTGGCACTACTCGGGTACGTTTTTCTGGTTGTTGAATGAAGTTATGTTCATGCGCGACTGGCGCGGTGCAATTAGGCCGAATCGCTACGCCGTCGAGGCTTTTCCTGGCATTTTATTTTCTAAAGAAGAGAGCGCCGTTTTGTTCGGAGACAATCCCGGCGATCTTTATAAGATTGGAAACATAGAAAAGGTGCTATACGAAAATGTCCTTAAAGCCAATACTCGGACTCGGGCCAGAACACTACCAAGAAATGATCAGGGGCAAACGGGTATCCCTGGTCTGCGGCGGGCAGCCCAGAGACAGAGTTGAAAATAACTACGAAGTGATCGTCCGTGTAAACGATCATCGCGCCGAAGACGAGACGAGGACGGACGTTCTCTACACTTCCTGCGTCTCCAAGGCTCAAGAAATCCTTGAACGTGAACATCCGCGATTCGTTTGGTTTGACGGGAATTCTCCGAATGCGCGTTTTTGGGATGCCTGCTGCAAGACTTATGGCGTTGAGCGGGCTCTGTTTTGGCGGGAAGCGCCGCGAAGTGCTGAGAACTTTCGAAACTTTCGCTACTCCTGGGGGCCGGAATGGGACTCGTCTTTCCAGTTCACTTATCAAATCTGTCCCTTAACGGGGCTTCTTGCCGCCTGGCACTTGGCGCTTCTCAAACCAGCCGAGTTGTTTATCACGGGGATGTATTTCTACGCAGACGAAAACAATGTGGTAAGCGGGGACAGGCACGTATTTGATTTACTCCGTCAGTTGGAAGTTTTTTACGATGCCGTGATGGAGAACACGTTTGTCAAGTGTGATGCGCGGCTTCGGGAAATTATCAAGAAGAACATACCATCGGTATTTTTAGATACAAAGGATCGCGAAGGGGGCTTATGCAAATAGATCCGATCATTCCGCCGCACATTACTAGAGTAAATAAGGGGAGCCAGGGAGACTGTTACGAAACGCCTTGGGCATTGATCAAACTCCTAGAGACGGTCTTTGGTAAGTTCACGCTGGATGTGTGTGCCTCGGCAGGAAACGCTAAAGCAAAAAGGTTTTTTACAGAAGAAGAGGACGGCTTAAAACAAACATGGTCTGGCCGCGTGTGGTGTAACCCGCCCTTCTCGATGAAAGAGGAGTTCTTGCGGAAAGTGATGCGCGAGCGAAATCGTTGTGAGGTAATTGCTGTGCTCTTGCCGAACAATGCGAGGGAGACGGAGTGGTGGAGATATAACGTCTGGTATCTGGCTGATGAAATTATCACGCTGACTCCGCGGATACAGTTTACCATTAATGGCAAAAGACCGGTGAGAATAAACGCGGCAGGGAAAGAGGTCGTCTCCGGCGTGGCCTACGGCTCCTGTATTGCGATTTACCGCCCGCGATTTTCACGAGTTACATACGGACCCCCCCGCGAGTATATATTGGACACAGAAAAGGAGACTATATCATGAAAAGTTTAATAGTTTGTTTGACTATTCTTTGGGCTGGGTTGTTTTTACTCTCGGCTTGCGGCAGCGACGGGCCGGATGCTTGTGATCGCGAGTTGGTGCTTTGCAAATCAAGCGTTGAAGTATTACGGCACCGGCTTGAGGAGTTGGGCGAAGAAAGCGATCCTGATAAAATAAGACAGAATCGAATGGAAATATCTAGTACGGAAGTATTTGGTTGGGTGGGTTCCGTTTGCGCAAATTGCACGCCCCAGCAACGGGAGGCATGGCAGTGACAACTTTCCAGCACTGGATGTTTAGTGTTAGATTGATGCGGTTAGCTAATACGAACGTCGACTTCATTCGTATCGCTGATCGCGCTGGTCGGGAAACACTTCTCGGTGATGGGGGCTATAAGAGCTATGGAGATTTTGATTTTGGCGGCAGCCTCTCTAAATATCTTA
>JAKPSH010000233.1 GCA_029555385.1 Pseudomonadota bacterium | reverse complement strand
GCGAGTCTGGAATCAGCATCCTGTGTTGATACCGAACCGGCACAGGCAGGATCTCCAGGAGCTGCCACAGTAACGATTACCACGTTGCTTACCATCCACTCGGTACATCCCTGCCGGCGGGTTTCGCGCAAAAAATCCAGTTTTCCGGCAAAGAATTTTTCGTCGGTCAAAACCGAAAGGCAGGCAGCTCCGTTTCCGGCAAACGCGGATGCCGCACCAATGGGCGATAGATCCTCACGGATAATCCCCCGAGATGGGGAAGCTCGTTTAATTTCGGCTATCACCGCAGGAGGCGCGGCGGCGCAGAGCGCGGCGGCAAATCCACGTGGAGCAGGACTCTTTTCTGCAGCATCCCGCAGCAACACCTCCGCATCGGGCTTGGCAATGTGAGAGATTTCCTTTTCTTTCTCGGCAAGGATTTGATCAAGGATCGACATTAAGCGGCTCCAGGTGCGGTAATTTTCTCTGCTTTATTATTTCCAAGCATTCTTATATTTTGAGCCTGACGCAGATGTCGCGGGTCGGGCGAGCGGCGTCCATTTTGCGACAGACCCAAATTTGCGGCAATGATCCCGTCTAACATGGATTCACGAGCGATGCGATAATGATTGAGGCGACCGGGCTTTGTAAAAATTTCGGTGAAATTGAAGCGGTAAGCAATCTTAGCTTTTCTGTCGCCGCCGGTGAAGTTGTGGGTCTGTTGGGCCCGAATGGCGCAGGAAAAACGACGACCATGCGTCTGCTGACTACTTTTCTGCCGCCGACGGGCGGAACAGCGAAGGTAGCGGGATGGGACATCTGCCGAGAAAGCGAAAGCGTAAGAAAAAACATCGGCTATCTCCCGGAATCGCCCCCACTGTATCCGGAAATGCAAGTCGGGGAGTATTTAAAGTTTATTGCGCAGCTAAAAGGCATCCCGAAGAAAGAATTGCGCGCCAAAGTTGAAGCTGTGCTGGAGCGATGTGCGCTTGACGGTGTGGTTAAACGTCTTTGCGCTCAGCTCTCCAAAGGGTACCGGCAGCGCATTGCGCTTGCCGGGGCCTTAGTTCATGAGCCGAAAGTTCTTATACTTGATGAACCGACAAGCGGGCTTGACCCGGCGCAAATCATTGAGGTCCGGCAGATGATTCGCAAGCTTGGCGAAGAACATACCGTTGTGCTGAGCACGCATATTATGCAGGAGGTCTCGGAGACTTGCTCCCGGGTTATTATCATTTCGGGGGGGCGCATTGTTGTCCAGGGAAACCTTGCTGAACTGACCCGGGAAAAGTGTCTGGAGGAAAAATTTCTCGAGGCGGTAGCTGGAACGTGGCCTTCATGCCCGCCAGAAAACGGAGCAGCGCGATGAAGGGTGCTCTGACAATTGCCGGGAGAGAAATCCGCTCTGCTTTTGCAACGCCGCTGGCCTATGTGGTTATTGCCGGGTTTTCTTTGCTTGCTGCTTTTTTCTTTTTCTCCTTTCTTTCCAATTTCAACAATCAGCTCAGGCAGACAATGCTTTTTGCGAGCGTCAAACCGAGCTTGAACGAGCTGGTTGTCATGCCCTATTTCCAAACCTTGGAAATAATTTTGATCTTCCTTGTGCCGCTGCTCACGATGCGTTCTATTGCAGAAGAAAAACGCTCTGGTACTTTTGAAGTCTTGATTACTTCGCCAATATCGGGTGCCGGAATAGTTATGGGTAAATTCATCGGCGCTGCCGTAATTGCCTTGGTGATGCTTGGCATTTCTTTGCTTTATCCGGCGGTGCTCATCGTGCTTGCCGATCCGGAGCCAGGCCCCATCTTGGCCGGATTCTTCGGCTTGGTGCTGTTCGCTCTTTCGTTTATTGCTGTCGGCATCGCGGTATCTGCCGTGTCACGAAGCCAGACGGTGGCTGGAGTGATCTCTCTTGTCGTGCTCCTTGTCTTTTATATGCTTGATGCGCCCGCGCCGCTGGTCGGCGGGGAATTGGCGGAAGTTCTCAAATTCTTGGCCCCATCCAGCCACGCGCAAACCCTGATTAAGGGCGTTATTACCGGGAGCGATATTTTGTATTTTATCAGCGTGGCGCTCTGCGGCTTATTTGCAGCAAACCGGGTGCTTGATGCCCAACGCTGGCGTTGAGGTGATGATTGTATGGCGCGGATTATAAAACTCATCGGCATTGTCGGCCTTATTTTCCTTGTCTTTGGCCTTGTGCTTTGGGGGCTCTTCTCCCAAGAGAAATCTGCTGACCTGTATTATGTCACAGAGCTGCACGTTGTCATTGGCGCGGTGTGCACGCTGCTGTTTTTGTTCTGCGGCGGGATCAAGCTTATTGGCGCAGCCGCAGCGAGGCGTGCGGCCGGGTTTGGCGCCGGCGTTGTCATATACAGCGCTTTGTTTTTGCTGGTGATCGGGCTCGCCAACTATCTTGTTTACCGCAAGGATCCGCTATACTACGACAGCACTCAGGAGAAAGTTTACACACTAGCTCCGCAAACAAAGGCCGTACTCGCCCGGCTGGCAGCGCCGGTGATGGTTCGCGCTTTCTATGTCGGCGCGGAAGTTGACAAGAGCGTAGAAGATTTGCTCAATCGTCTTGCACGCACCTCGGATAATATTCGCTGGCAGGCGGTAGATCCGGAAAAGAACCCGGCGCTGACCGAGAAGTTAGGCATCAACGAAAAAGGAACACTGCATTTTTCATTGCTTGATGACAGTGCGGGCAAGGAAGTAAAAATCATCCGCCATATCGACGAACAAGAGATCGTCAACGCACTGCTGAAGTTGATTCGTGGAGCGGAGAAAACTGTTTACTATATCGCCGGGCATGGTGAGCCGGAACTTGATGAAGGAAAAACAAATACCGGTGCGCTGTTTCTCAAAGAAGCAGTCCAGGGTGAAAACCTGCGCATGCGCAAGCTCATGCTTGCTGAAAGCCCAAGTGTTCCCGATGATGCGGCGGCGATCCTTGTTGTTGCGGCAGAACGAAGCCTGCTTGCGCGGGAGCGCCAGGCGATAACGGATTACCTTTCCCGTGGTGGAAGCGCAGTTTTCTTGAATCAGCCGCACAGCGCTTCAGGCATCGCTGAAATCGTGGCGCCGCTTGGTATCAAAGTGGGCAATGATGTGATTATCGAGAAATCGGTACAAGTTTTCCAGGGGCCGTCCTATGACGCTCAGTCAATTGTCAGCTCGTACGGCCACCACGAGATCACAAAAGATTTTAAGAAGAGCACGATATTTCCAACAGCGACTTCAGTGAGGAAAAGCGATGAGGTTCCTGGTGGCTGTACGGTAGTTGAGCTTGCGCTTAGCGGGAAAGAGTCTTGGGCGGAACAGAAAGTGGAGCTGGTATTCAGCCAGGAACCTCAGGCGGCGCAAGATGAAGAAGACATTGCGGGACCCGTGCCAATTGCCGCGGCGCTGGATTGTCTGGCGGCGCGTCCGGACGCGAAGAGCGGCAGCGGCGCCAAGCCGGCCGGCCGGGTAGTGGTGATCGGCGATGCCGATTTCGTCAACAACGCAAACATTCGTCAACTGTTCAACAGGGATTTTTTTCTCAATATCCTTAACTGGACAATCGGTGAAGAGGAAGGTGTGACGATTCGCGCAAAAAGTCTCCGCCGTTCAGTAAAGGTTCTGACTAACCGCCAGATTAGTTTGATATTTCTCGTAGCCGGCGTGCTGATTCCCGAGCTCGTGACGCTTGCGGGTTTCGTCGTGTGGTGGGCGAGAAGCAGTCATCAGCCGCACAACTTGGTGAAGAGATGAGCCGCGCTAAAGCGCTGATCATGGCAGTGTGCTTGCTGCTCCTTGGACTCTTATTTTGGCGCTACGAAACGCAGCTTGCCCCCGGTGATATGAGCGCGAGAAATCTCTCCGTGCTCACTGGCGTGAGCGCGGACAATATTGAAGAAATAAGCGTAATAAACGAACACGGCATCGTTGCTGTGGAGCGGCGGGATGCGCCGCAAAGCCGGCTGGAAAAGGAGAAGCCGCCGCCGCTTTGGCTGATGAGAAGCCCCGAGGGAGCTCCGGCCAGTTCTGAAGCGGTGAACAGGATTATCCGGGAGCTGCTGCGTATGGCAGCGCAAAATGTGATTAAACCCGAAGAGATCGACCAAGACCAGGGAATCTATGGGCTTTCGCCGCCGGAGATGGTCTTGACGCTCAAAGGCAGTTTCGGGCGCCGCGTGATGAGCTTTGGCAAGAGGCATGCCATGACCAAGCGGCGTTACCTCCAGCCGGAAAATGACCAAAGCATTTATCTTGTTGAAGACGATGTCTTTGCTGCGCTGAATATTGCCCCAGAAACGGTGCGAGATCGCAATCCGTTACGTTTCCGGCCAGAGCGCGTGCGCAGTTTTACTTTGATTCGTGCGGAGCGGCCCGCGTTATTGTTTACAAAGAATTCAGGCGAGCAAGCGAAAAATAATTCTACTTGGACAGTCGGCGACGGGCTGAGAAAATTTCCAGCCGAAGCCGCGGCTGTCACAGCGCAGTTGAAGCGTTTGGCCGACCTGCGCATCAAGACCTTTATCGGTGAGCCGGAGGGAGGGCTTAAGCTTTACGGCCTTACCCAACCGCTTATTGTCGTTGCCCTCTATCTGGAGCCTGGAATGGCCGACGAAGTGGCGGATCCGCGCCGTGAAATTGTTGCGCAAATCGGTAAGGGGGTCGGCCTGCATAGCGACGACGAAAGCCAAAGCGGCATTAAGGTTGATACCTCTTATTACTTGAAAGTTGTCAATCAGGCTGAGGTTTTCGAGCTCGAACAGCCGCATTTTGCAGAGATGCTCGAAGGTTTTAACTTTTACCGCAGCCGGAGCCCTTATACGGAGGTATCCGAAGAACGTATTGCAGAGCTGCACATTGCTTGGCGTGGCGATCAACGCAAGGAAATCAACTTGAAGAGGGATAGCCAAAGCGGCAGCTTGAAACTGGATAATAGAGCTGATGCGTCAAAACTAGAAATGCTGCATCAGAGTAATTTTCGGGAATGGCTCAAGCGGGTGCGGGAGTTTAACGTAATTTCTTTTCTTGACATTGAAGGAACGTCCGCAACGGAATATGGTTTTGATCGCGCAGAGTTTTCTTGGGAAATGAAGTTTAAAAACGGTGATAGCGCGGAGTTTGTACTCGGCGAACGCATTAAGCAGGCTGGTGCAGTAGAGCCGGGGAGCGATGCGCCTTATTATTGCTTGGTGATGAGCCAGGGGGAGGGAGAGTCTGCGGCATTAGTCAGTGCGGCTGGTGCAGCAGCAATATTTCTCCAGCCCGGGTTTCTGATGACGGAACAACGCTGAGGTATAGAAGAACGGATGTTGCGAGGGGTAGGCAAGATTTTTGTGCTGATTAGCGTTCTGGTGACGCTGCTTGCGGCGGCTGCCGCAGGGGGCACGGGCCTTTACTTTTATATCCGTTTGACCCGAGACATGCCGCGCATCGATCGCATCAGCGACTACCGTCCAAAAGCGGTGACATCCATTTACGCAGATGACGGCACGCTGCTTGGTGAAATGTATGACGAGCGGCGTTATCCCGTAAGGTTTGAAGAGATACCGCAGCTAATCAAGAATGCTTTCTTGGCGGCGGAAGATGCCAACTTTTATACGCACCCCGGGATCGATCTGGTGAGCATTGTCCGGGCGATGCTGGTAAATCTGCGCTCGCATCAGACAAGACAGGGTGCATCGACAATCACTCAGCAAGTAGTAAAATCACTGCTGCTCTCGCGGGAGAAGACGCTGGAGCGCAAGGCAAAGGAAGCTATCCTCGCCTACAGGCTGGAAAAAGCGCTGACCAAAGATGATATATTCTCCATTTACCTGAATCAGATTTTTCTCGGTTCCAACGCCTATGGCGTCGCCGCAGCGGCGCGGGTGCATTTTCACAAAAAACTCAATGAACTGACCTTGGGGGAAGCCGCCTATATCGCCGGCCTGCCGCAAAAGCCTACGCAGCTTTCCCGTCCTGAGAACCGGCAGATGGCGCTCGGGCGCCAGCGCTATGTCCTGCGCCAAATGCTGGAACACGCAATGATAACCAAGGAGGAATTTGACCAGGCGCAAAAGGAGGGGCTGACGATATACCCGCCGGATCAACAGACCATTTATGCTGCTCCATATTTCACCGGGCACGTGATGAAGCTTCTTGACGAAATCTTCAAAGGGCTGCCGGGTGAACAGACGGCGATTAATCCCGGAGGCTATGTCGTGCAGACAACTGCCGATGTCGCCGCGCATGAGATCGGAAAACGTGCGCTGCAGCGCGGGCTGCGTGAACTTGATAAACGCCAAGGCTGGCGCGGCGAACTTGGGATTTTAGGAAAAGAGATCAAAGAACCCGAGCTTGGCTGGACGGGGATTGAAAGCAAAGAGGATATCGCGCCTGAGAAAATCTACCGTGGCGTGCTACGAAAAATCAATGCAAAAGCGGGCCTTGCCTCGGTGCAGATCGGACCGGTTCAAGGCGTGGTCGATCTAAAAAAAGCCGCGTGGGCGAAGAGACTGCTGGCTGCGGATCGCGAAACGGCAGTAAAGCCCGAAGAAAGGCTGAAGCCGGGGATGGTCATCGAGGTTTCTTTGGATTCCTCGGCAAATAAAGAGAAAGGGTCCCGCCCTGATGTCGTCATGCTCCAGCTCGACCAAACTCCTAAAGTAGAGGGGGCCTTTGTTTGCGCCAATACCCTGACGGGAGAAGTGAAAGTCATTCTCGGCGGATACGATTATGAGCGAAGTATCTTTAACCGCGCAACACAAGGTCAGCTCCAGCCGGGCAGCGCTTTCAAACCGTTTGTCTACCTCACTGCGCTGGAGCGTCTGGGATATACCCCCTCTACTCTCGTTCCGGACTCTCCGATCAGCCTTCCCGGAGGCGACGGCAAGATTTGGAGCCCGCAGAATTTCGACGGTGAATACCTGGGCCCGATTACGCTGCGCACGGCGCTGCAGCGTTCAAGAAATGTTGTTTCGGTGTATTTGGTGCAGCTTGCCGGAGTAAACAATGTGATTCAAACGGCCCGCCGGCTTGGAATTTCAACGCCGCTTGCGCCGAATATGTCCATCGCGTTGGGCACGGCAGAGGTGTTCTTGATCGAACTTGTTCGTGCATATGGTGCGTTTGCTGCGGAAGGATGGCTGGCCGATCAGATTGTCGTGAAATCCATCAGAGATCGTGACGGCGGCATCGTTTACAAAAAGTCAGTGCAGCAGAATAAAGTCATTGCTGATACGGAAGCTTTCATTATGGCAAACATGATGAAAGGCGTAGTCGAGCGTGGCACGGCGCAGCGCGTAAAAGCGCTTGGGCGGCCGGTTGCCGGCAAGACCGGCACCACCAACGATCAAATGGATGCTTGGTTTGTCGGTTATACTCCGGAGTGGTCAGCAGGAGTCTGGGTCGGCTTCGACGTGAAGCATTCGCTTGGCCGCATGGAAACCGGCGGGAAAGCGGCTGCTCCAGTATTTCTTTATTTCATGCAGGAGTTTCTCGCAGACAAACCGGTGTTTGATTTTAATATTCCGGACGGCGTCATCCCGGTCGCCGTAGATCTGAACAGCGGGCAGCCGGTTGATCCGCAAGCACCTGGGGCTTTTATTGAGTACTTCAAAAGCGGCACCGAACCCGCGGGCAGCGTCGATGCCGCCGAAGCCGCGCCTTCTGCGGCGCAAAGCTCAGGGGATTATTTGACGAGTGATGAGTTCTAGGAGCCTGTTCCTGAAAGCGGGTTTTGGCCGATCTCTTCGTCGCGGGAGATTTTGCCTCAGCGCCGCCCTACTTCAGTAGAGCTCCTTCGGCAAAATCCCCGCTCCTGTTCCGCTTTTTTGCTAACTGGACAAATTGGCCAAAATCGGGTTTTTCAGCACCCCGCTAACTCAAGTGTCAACCTGAATCAGGACGGGGCCGTGCGATGTTACATCGCTTGCGCCGAAGATAACCCCCCGGATGCATCGTGTGCAGAAGCCGCTCACGTGTACGGTCTTGAATAAAGCGCGGATCCTCGGAAATAAACCGAGCCACAGCTTCGGCGGGTCCTGGAAGCTTATGGCCATGAAGATCGCGCAAGTAGCTGCTTGCGTTGGTATCTTGCACAATCAAGTAATCTCCTTGCTGCACGAGACCAGAATACAACCTTAGTTCATTTATCACGTGATCCCGGGTATGATCGGAGTCGAGGATGACCATTGCCCGCTTGGTGGCGACTTGTTCTTTAATTGTATTAAATATTTCTGGGGCAGTTGAGCTGCCAATTAAAAACTGAACACCGGAACTTGAGGGAAGATTTTTTGCTTCAGCAAAGCACGGATACTGACGCCGCGTGAAACTGTTCCTATAGGACGATTCTTCATAAAACCCCCTTAGTCTAGATCCGATAGTTCTGTGCGATATCGCGTTTTAGAAGAACTCGCCACGCCCAATTTGGCTTTAGCTTTGATCGTGCCGCCCTAATTCTGACAAAAAATGGAATAAATACTGGGCCGACAAGCGCTGCTCTTTTCTTTGAAGAAAAAGCTCGGTTCTTACTGTATTCTTTAGTAATTGTTTATTGTGTAATCTCTGGTGAGTTTTTTGTGACTAGGTACCTTGCAGAAAACCTTATCATTAGCTTGACTGCCTGCTTGACCTTTCTGGGCTCCCCAGCATGCTTGTGCGCTGAAGAGGCCAAACTGCCGTTTAAGATTCCGGCTGATTACCGCGCACTTCCGGTTACGGCGCTGATCGATACAACAAAAGGTCCGTTTGAGATAAAGTTTTACCGCAAGCAAGCGCCGGTTTCCGTGGCTAACTTCGAATATGTGAGCCGTTCCGGCATGTATAATGGTGTTGAGTTCCACCGCTACGTTCCGGCAATGCTGATTCAGGGTGGCGATCCAACGGGTACGAAGAAAGGCGGTCCCGCCTGGACCCTTCCTCCGGAAATATCCGGAGAACTGCGGCATGCCAGAGGAACTGTCGGCTGGGCCCGGTTGGACGAGAAGATTAATCCCGAACGCCGCTCTAATGCGAGTCAGTTTTATATTACGCTGCGCCCGGTACCAGGGCTGGACGGCTTTTACACTGTTTTTGCTCAAGTGATACGTGGTATGGAAAATGTTGATCAACTGCGCCCCGGTGACAAGATAATCAGCGTGAGGTTTCCAAAATCAGCAGCCAGTCTTCCAGAGCAGCTTAAGGACGGAAGGTAGACATTGATAAATTGCCCGCGACATCATTGGCGAACGCTCATGCTGCTGCTTGCAGTATTGTGTGTTGTTTTCTGCGCAGCGGCTGATTTCCCAGGACTTGCTGAACGTGCATGGGCGTCCGATCCAAAGAAAAAGGAAACCAGCCATGCGCAAGCAAAGACTAGACGTCTAAAAAGAAAGCCGCCGGAAGCTGAACCTGCGCAGCACGGAGAGGGGAAAGCTGAGACGAAAGCGGCGGCTCCGCGCCTCGAGAAAGAAGAGAAAAGCGAAGAGCCGCCGGTGCTTGGAAAGGAGACCTCTTTCGGCCACAACGATTTCAGCGCAACGCTCGAGAAATCGGGCGGCATTGACGCGGTGCTGCTTCTCGATGCTTCGCGCAGTATGCAGCGCACTGATCCGCTGCGCTTGCGCGACCAAGGTGCAAAGCTCTTCTTCCGTTTCTTGGCCGAAAACGACCGGGTGGCCATCGTTCAGTTTGATCGCGAAACCGCGGTAGTGGAGCCGCTGACCAGCGTCTCGCCGGATTTTCTGGCACAACTGGATAAGAAAATTGACAGTGTCGGGGAAGAGGGCAATTTCACAAATCTGCGCGATCCCGTGGTCAAAGCTTTTGAATTGCTGAGCGGCGAACCAAAAAGCGATCGCACCAGGTGCGTTATCCTGCTCAGCGACGGTCAGATGGATCCTCACCCAAGCGCCGGAACCAAAGAGGAATTGACGAAGAAGTTGTTGAAAACTGATTTGGACCGCTATCGCGATCTCGGAATGCGCCTGTTTAGCCTGGCACTAAGCCCCGAGGCGGATCGTAACTTGCTCGCGGAAATGGCGGAACGCACCGGCGGATTGCATTGGTATGCTTCTAATGCCGACGAGGTGCACAAGGTCTTTTCCGATCTATTCTTGAGCCTGAAGAAGCCGCAAGTCGTGGCCTTGGACGGGGCAGCATTTGAAATTGACGGTTCGGTAAGCGAAGCGACTTTCTTTATTGCGCGCAAGAAACCCAATCAACCTGTGGCGATTGTTGATCCGCAGGGAAAGCGCTTCAGTAATGAATCATTTCCTGTCAGCGTGAAATGGTACCGCGGTGATTTATTCGATGTGATCACTGTGCAGAACCCGCTGCCCGGTCCCTGGCTGGTTCGAGATGTTGAACAGCCGGAGGGTTATGCCACGCTGCTTTCCGATTTGCAGCTTCAGGTCCGATGGCCGGCGGTTAATCTGCGCATTGGGGACAGGATGGCATTTATGGCGCGCTTGATCGACAAGGGAGAAGCTGTGCCGCCTGAGCAAGTGTCAAGCATCATCTATTTCGGCTACAAAATTTTTGACAACACGAACGGGACACTGGTTGCTCAGGGTAGTCTGAACGACAAAGGAGAGGACGGCGACGAGCATGCGGGCGACAATATCTATACGCAGACGATTAAGGCAGATCACGAAGGAGAGTATAAAGCTGTAGTTTCGGCTGCGGGTCCGACATTCAGCCGCCAGCAAATTATTCCTTATAATGTTTCCAGCGGCTTGGTGAGCATCGTTAAGGAACCACCGAATGAATTTACGCATTCACCCGGCGGATTATTCGCGGAGTTAAGCAGCCGGTCCGCTGCCTTGAAAAAGCCAGAACTGCATATGCTTGCCCAGATGAAAGGAAAGCAGGAAATCTTGGCGATCGATCTTGCGCCGTACCTCGTGGCGGAGCGTAAGTACAGGCTTCCGGTTGAAACTTTAGCAGCCGGAGAATATTTTTTAAGCGTCAGGCTTGTGGGCGAAGACGAAGAAAGAAAAAAGATTTCAGCGGTTAGTGAGAAGTTGGAATTCACTGCTGCGGGGACAGTCGCGGTAGTTGTACCAACGCCGGAAGCTGCGCAATCGCCTGTGGAGAAGGAGAAAGATAAGACACCCCAGGAAAAACAAGCTTTCTGGGCAATGATCTGGGGCTTGATTTCATGGCTCGTAGCACTTGCCTGGTCCGGATCTGTCACGTGGTGGTTCTACCGCGGGATTGACCAAGAACAGCCGCGGCGGGAGGAAAAAATCGAGCCGTATGTGATGCCAAAGGCCTTGGCCGAGCAGGTCGAAAGTATTTGTCAGAAGGCTTCGGATACTTTACGTCAGCCCACGGATGAAGATCTGGCTTTATTTGCTGAAGTAGCAGATTTATTTGAGCAGATATCGCCCAGCAAGAAGGTAAAAACGTCCGCCTCCAGAGCAGCCGCAGCGCAAACGGAGCCGGATGCGAATGAAATAGAAAATAGAGACGCCTCGCCTGCCGCAGCAGATGAAGCGGCCCAGGGTGAAGCAAGCCCAAGCAGCGCCGCTGAAAATGGGCCGCCAGAAGATGGGGAAAAAGAATGATTTACTTGGTGGTAACCATTCTTATTTATTTGGTTTGTTTCGCGGCGATCGTCGTCTTTTTAGGTCCGAAACTTGCGCCAGGGGTCGACACCGGACAGAACCTCATCGCCAATCTTCAGCATGAATATGATACCAAGAAAAAAATTCTCTCTGACCTGGCTGCGGCTAGTTTGGGACTGATTAATAAGACAGAGCATGAGCGGGTGCGCAGTGAGAGTGCCGCTTTGGAAGAGAGCATTCGTGCAGAAAAGGGCCGCCTAACGATTACGGAAGCTGAACTTGAAGCAGTGGATACCCGGCTTCGTGAGCTTGAGGAAATCAAGCGCGAACTTGAAGTCAGCAACATGGACGCGATTAAGGAGCTGGAAATGCTTCGGGCGCAGGAACGTGATGCCAAAGCGCAAAATGATGCTTTGCGCTCCGAGCTCGAAAGTTCATTTGAACAGCTCGAAATGCTGCTCGAGGTGCTGGCCAGCTCCGCGGCTGCGGTATCCCGGCTTAATTCGGCAAAAAATGAACTGGTAGCAACTGAAAAAAAGTGCACTTTTTATGAGGAGCAGATTGCGCTGATTAATGGCAAATATATGGCGCTGAAGAAAGCTTACGATGCGCTTGATATAGAATACGCGCAGCTCTATGAGAAACAACAAAGCGCCGAGTTCAAATAGCAGCCGCTGCCGCGAACTCCGGGAAATTGACTTCAAACACTTGTGGCATCCATTCACCCAGCAGCAGGACTGGTTTGCCGCCGATCCGCTGATCATTGAACGAGGCGAGGGAGTGGAGCTCATCGACATTTGCGGCAGGCGTTACCTCGATGGCGTGTCGTCTCTTTGGTGCAATGTGCACGGTCACGGCGTGCCGGAGCTGCGCGCCGCGCTTCACGAACAGGTTGATGCACTCTGTCATTCGACACTGCTCGGCTTAAGTCACGTGCCGGTGCTGGAGCTTACGCAGCGCCTGGTGCCGCTTCTGCCGAAGCCGCTTGAGCGGGTGTTTTATTCCGACAGCGGTTCGGCTGCGGTTGAAGCTGCGATTCGCATGAGCATCGAATGGTGGCAGAAGCAGGGCGGTGCGGCGTCGCGAAAAACAAAGCTAGTTTCGCTCTTTAGCGGCTACCATGGCGATACCCTGGGTTCAGTAGGTTTAGGATATCTGCCCGCGTTTCATCGCGCCCTTTCGCCTGTGGTCGTACAGTCCTTGAAAGTGAATCCGCCCCACGTGCTGCGGTATGAGCGTGGACTTTGTGCCGAAGATGCGTTGTCGCAGAGCCTTGCTGAAGCAGAGCAACTTCTTGCCGGGCAGCAGGATGAAATCGCGGCGTTCTTTATTGAACCCATTGTGCAAGGTGCAGCGGGGATATGGGTGCAGCCGCTGGAGTATTTGCAGGAGATCGTCCGGCTCTGCCGCAAGCACCATGTGTTGCTCATTGCTGATGAGGTTGCGACCGGTTTCGGCAAGACTGGAAAAATGTTTGCCTGCGAGCATGCGTCCGTTGAGCCTGATATCATGGTTATCGGGAAAGGTCTCAGCGCAGGCTATCTGCCGATTTCGGCTGCATGTGCGAGTGAACAGATTTTTAGCGGATTTCTCGGCGAGCCGGAAAAAGGAAAGACATTTTTCTTTGGTCAAACATTTTCCGGGAATCCGCTGGCGGCGAAGGTGGCTGCGGCAAACCTTGATTATTTCGCAAAGAATCGGGTGCTGGAGAAGCTGCCGCAGCGCATCGCCCATTTTGCCCGTGAGTTGCGGGCGAAAGCGGCTTGCCTGAGCCATGTTTTCGAAGTGCGTTCATTCGGGCTGATGGCAGGTATCGAACTGACAAAGACTCCTGGGACATGGATTCCTTACGCGCTCAATGAACGCGCTGGTTCGCGTATCGTTGCTGCGGCGCGAAACAAAGGTGCAATTATCCGTCCGCTGGGCAATGTCATGGTGCTCATGCCGGCGCTGGCCATGAATGAGGAACAGTTATCCCGTCTGGTGAATATAGCAGTGCAAGCTGTTGCAGAAGCGTTGGGAGAGTAGTCGTGCCAGAAAAATTAGGCAGCCTGTTGTTTGTCACGGGAACTGACACGGGAGTGGGCAAAACGACGGTTGCCGCACTGCTTTGTTCTGGTGTTATGAAATGCGGTTGCACGGTCCATGTGTCAAAGCCGGTGGAAACGGGGTGCGAGACGGATGCGCAGGGCCGGCTTAGCGGAAAGGATGGGCTGGTACTCTGGGCAGCATCGGGCAAGCAGCAGCCGCTTGCTCAAGTTGCTCCTTACCGCTTTGCGCCCCCCGTGGCGCCCGCGGCGGCAGCGCAAGCGCAGCAAGCGGTCATAGATATTAAGCTGCTTCAACAGACAATTCACGCGGCGCGCGAAAATTGCGATTTGCTGATTGTTGAAGGAGCGGGAGGTTTGCTCGTGCCGATTACGCCGCAATATACTTACGCCGACCTGGCACGGGATATTTCTGCTGTGTGCTTAGTCGTTGTCGGTTCACGGCTTGGGGCAATTAATCATGCGCTGCTTACGTTTGAAGTGCTGCGTAAACGGGAGATTCCAGCGATGGGGTACGTATTGAATGAAATGTCTGGCGCGGCGGATGCGGACAGCGCAGAGCGCGAAACGGGCGAGCCGACGGCACTTTCCACGAATCGTGTATTGCTCTCCCGGGCGGCAGAAGCTTACGGGATTACCGAGCTGTGTTACGTTGGTCATGCGGAGCAATCGGGAGGCGTTTTGATTGGCGGCAACCGGCAGTGGGATGCGGCGCAAACCCTGGCTGCGCGCGTTATTGAGTATTTCGGGTTAAAAGGCTAAAAACCAGCCAGTTAAAAGGCTGGTTTCTCTCACCGAGAGGAAAGCCGGGGGCTGTGAGACATTACAGCGAGAGTAAAAAAGGCCAACACAGCGAAGAATGGAAATCGAAGATTATATTGCCGAGAAGCATGTCGGCGGCAGTTTGCTGAGCATCCTCAGGCGGCTGGAGGCGCAGGATTCCCGGAGTGTATGCGCGCTGATTGAAGCAATCAACCCCAGCGCCAATACTCTTCGTGGTTTGCTCGATCTCGTCTACGAAATATGCCGGCGCGATGCGCGCAAACTGCATGAGGTTCTTGCGCTTCCCGTTGTCCACGATGTTGTCCGCCATGAGAAACTGAGCAGAAAGGAGAAACAGAAAGCGCTGCGTATTGAGCTTGAGGCTCTGCGTTATCCGCAGATGAATAGTGTAAGATGCAAAATAAATGCGGCGCAGCAAGAACTTCTCCGGCAATTTGGTCTTAGGGTTGAAGCGCCCAAGGACTTGGAAGGAGACACCCTCACCGTCAGGTTATCGGTCCGGTCGTTGAATGAGTTTGCCGATTATGCGGAGAAACTGAAGCTGCTTTCCCGGCACCCGGCGGCCGGCGAGATGTTCAAACTTCTTCGAGGAGAATAGCGCCTGTGGCGGGAGAAAAAAACCGGCAGGAGCGAATAATGCCGGAGCGCGTTTTTGTGGTGGGAGATGCCGCTGAAGATGTGGTTGCCCAGCGCGTTCTTTCGCGGCTCGGCGCGGTAGAAGTTGTCAACTTGGACTCGGATGACGATCCGCTGCGCGCGCCTTCTGGAGCCGGCGCTGGCGAAGAAAGTTCGCACATCTCTCTCGGCAAACGGTGGCTGATGCTCAAGCGTTACCGGGGCAAATGGCTGAAAGGCTGCCCGGGAACGCTGGGTCATGTTTGCTGTAATCTATGGGTCGTAAACCCAGGGGAAGGCTGCCCGTTGGACTGCACTTATTGCGCGCTCCAGCATTACTTCCGCAGAAATCCGACACTCAAACTATTTACAAACACCGGGGAGATGCTTAAGGAGATTGAGCAGCGCACAAGCGCAGAACCCAGGCGCAGGTTTCGTATCTGTACGGGGGAGCTGACCGATAGTCTGGTTTTTGATCATCTGACAGATTTGTCGCTGGAGCTTGTCCCGTTATTTGCCCGTCTGCCTAATGCAGTGCTGGAATTTAAAACTAAAGACTGCGAGGTGGATAATCTCCTTACGCTGAGGCACGAACATGGCGGAAAAACTGTGGTTTCGTGGTCAGTAAATGCGCCCGAGGTTGTTGAGCAAGATGAGGCATTAACGGCATCGCTAGAGCAGAGAATGAACGCTGCCGCTCTGGTAGCAGAGGCTGGGTACCGGGTGGGATTGCACTTCGATCCTCTCGTTTTCTATCCTGGCTGGAAGGAGGGGTACTGCGCTACGATCCGTTATATTTTCTCGCGGATTGATGCGGAAAACATTGCCTGGATCAGTATTGCTCCGCTTAGATATCATCCGGAGCAGCAGGAGATTATGCTGCGGAGGTTTCCTGAAAGCAGGCTGCCGTTGGTGGAAAATTTTCTGGCGAAGGACAATAAGCTGAGGATTTTCCAGCCGCTGCGTTTTGAGATGCTGCGTTTTATTTGGAAAGAACTGCATGCGGTGCGTGCCGGTATGCCGGTCTATATGTGTATGGAAAGCCCCGCTGCGTGGCGAAGCATTGTGGGTGGGCCGCCGCTAGCGGGAACGGAGCTTGCGGAAATATTCTCACGCTCCGCGTGTTGTCGGGTCTAGCAGGGAGTTGAATGTGGGTTTCCTGACGAAATTATTTGGTTCGCAGAATCAGCGAGAGCTGAAGCGGCTTTGGCCGCTCGTGCAAAAAATCGGTTCACTGGAGCCGGAGATCAAGAAACTTAGCGACGATCGGCTGCGCGCCAAAACGGGGGAGTTTCGCGAAAAATTGGGGCAGGGAGCTTTGCTCAACGATTTGCTTCCCGAAGCATTTGCTGTTGTCAGGGAAGCTTCGATTCGCACCTTGAAGATGCGTCATTTCGATGTGCAGCTTCTTGGCGGGGTCGTGCTGCACGAAGGCAAGATCGCCGAAATGAAGACAGGCGAGGGGAAAACGCTCGTTGCGACCCTGCCGCTATATCTAAACGCGCTAACCGGCCGCGGAGTGCATCTCGTTACCGTCAACGATTACTTGGCGCGCCGTGACGCGGAATGGATGGGGGAAATCTTTAAGTTCCTCGGCATGAGTGTCGGCGTGATTCTTAATGGTCTGGATTCGAAAGAACGCCAAGAAGCTTACAATTCGGACATTACCTACGGCCAAAACAATGAGTTCGGTTTCGATTACCTGCGTGACAACATGAAGTGGGAAATCGACGAGAAAGTGCAGCGCGAACACCATTATGCCATCGTTGACGAGGTCGACTCCATTCTCGTCGACGAGGCCCGCACGCCCCTGATTATTTCTGGGCCCAGCGAGAAGGCGACGGATACATATATGGTGGCGAATGAAATAGTGATGCGCTTGAAGCCGGAAGAACATTACACGGTGGACCTGAAGAGCAAGCAGGTAACGCTGACCGAAGACGGAGTGCATTCCGTCGAGGCGCTGCTCAAGCTGGATAACCTCTACGATCCCCGCCACATCGAGATTGTGCACCACGTAAACCAGGCATTAAAAGCGCATGTGATCATGAAGCGCGACGTTGATTATCTGGTGCGTGATGGCCAGGTGATGATTGTTGACGAGTTCACCGGACGTGTGCTCGCCGGGCGCCGCTGGTCCGACGGTTTGCATCAGGCAGTTGAGGCGAAGGAGCGAGTAAAGATTCAGCGCGAGAATCAAACGCTGGGCACAATTACCTTTCAGAACTATTTCCGGATGTACAAAAAGCTTGCGGGGATGACCGGTACTGCGGATACCGAAGCTGCGGAATTCAAGAAGATTTACAATCTTGATGTAATTGTTGTGCCGACAAACTTGCCGATGATACGCGAGGACTATCCTGACGTGGTCTACTCGACGGAGCGCGGCAAGTTTCGCGCAGTAATCCAGGAGATTGAAGAGCTTAATGCCAAAGGACAGCCGATTTTGGTCGGCACGGCGAGCATCGAGAAGTCAGAAGTGCTCAGTGAGCTGCTTTCCAAGAAGAGGATTCCCCATCATGTGCTTAACGCCAAGCACCATGAGCGGGAAGCGGAAATCGTTGCCCAGGCGGGGCGTTTCGGCGCGGTGACTATTTCCACTAATATGGCCGGCCGCGGAACGGATATTCTTCTTGGCGGAAACCCGGAGTCTCTGGCTGCGGCGGAAGCGGGAGAGAAGGATCTGAATAATCCGGAATACGTGGAAGCTCTAGCCCATTACCGCGAGGTCTGCGCCAAAGAAAAGCAGGAAGTGCTTCAAGCCGGCGGGCTGCATATTTTGGGCACAGAACGCCACGAGAGCCGGCGTATTGACAATCAGCTTCGCGGCCGTTCCGGGCGTCAAGGCGATCCGGGGACTTCCCGGTTCTACGTCTCACTCGAAGATGATCTAATGAAGCGCTTCGGCGGCGAAAGGATGCAGGCAATTATGTCGCGTGTTGGCATGACCGACGATGATGCTATTGAAGGCACGCTGGTCGCGCGCGCTATCGAGAACGCGCAAAAGAAAGTGGAAGGCCACCACTTCGATATCCGCAAACACCTGCTTGAATACGACAACGTAATGAACAAGCAGCGCGAGGTGATCTACTCGCTTCGCGAAAAGATTTTTCATGGTGAGGATGCCGAAAACCGGTTAGCGCAAATAATCGGCGATGTTGTGGAAGACATCGTTCTCTCCAGGGTCAATGAAAAGGAACCGCCGGCTAACTGGGACATTGCTGGAATATTTCAGGAAGCAAACCGCCAGTTTGCGATGAACCTGCCGGCTGATGAATTTATCGAAAGGCAGGAAAAGGCGGGGAAAGGGTTCGCCCAGGAGATATTTGATCATCTCCAGGAAAGAGCGCTTGAGCACTACGCCGAGCGCAAGCGGCGCTTCGGGCCGGAAAGGATGGCCAAGCTGGAGCGCATTATTCACTTGCAGATGATCGACTATTTCTGGAAAGAACATCTGACCAATATGGACCATTTGCGCGAAGGTATTGGCCTTCGTGGATACGCGCAGCGAAACCCGTTGTATGAATATCAGAAAGAAGGATTCGAGCTTTTTAATTCAATGATGGCGGTAGTCAATTCTTCGCTGCTGCAGAATATCTTCTACTGCGAGCTGCCCAGCGAAGAGGAACTCCGTGAAATTGAAGAACGGGAAAAAGAAGCACAGCGTCAGCGTGAAGCGGCAGCCAAAGGGGTGCACGAGAGCGTGCTCGATGGGGATGAAGATGGAGATCGCGGCGGGTTGAACCGGGAACGCCGCAGGCGCCAGGCGCGGGAGCAAGCGGCAAAGCAAGGACTGTCGGCCCGTGATTATGCGCCCAGTCCGGTGCAGCAGCCGGGCGGTGCAAAAACAAAGCGTGATGCGGCAAGAAAGAAAAGCCGTGAGGCAAAAAAAGCCCGGCGAAAAAACCGCTGATTATAGCGGACAGATTCATCCCGATAACGCCATTCAAGATTAAATCCTAAGCTGCCGATATACAGAACAGTGGTTCTGTGATGCTTTCTGTCGCTGAGATCAATGCGGAAGTGTTAGGGGGAATGGATGACTCGTGAAGATGCACAAGTGATGCTTGAGGAAGCGGTTGGCGCGGGGGAGAGTCCGGACGTTCGCAAGGTTGATTTAGCCGGCGAAGAAAAACTCGTTCGCGGCCGCCTGCCGGGACTCGAAATGATTTTCGATCGGTTTGTCCGGAACTTCCGCCCGACACTGGAGACGATGCTGAACCGGCGCTGCGTGATGAGCCTCAGCGGCCTCAGCATTGAGAAATTCGACACGTTTTCGAAAAAGCTGGTACACCCCTCAAGCATGCATCTTTTCCGCATGCCGCCTCTGGCGGGGCAAGGGCTGGTCGTTATTTCTTCACCTCTCTGTTTCGCCACTATTGACTCGATGTTTGGCGGGCGGGGACGCCCGATCCGCAAAGCGGAAAGCCGCGAATACACGCCGCTGGAGAAACGCTTGATTAGCCGTGTCGTGCTGCTCGGGTTGGAGAATCTCAAAGAGAGCTGGTCGATAATTTCGCCGGTTGATTTGGTTTATGGCCGGGCGGAGCAAGATCCCATGATTCTTTCGATAGCTGCGCCGCACGATTCCGTGACCAACGTGCAAGTTGATATTGAGCTGGGCAATGAGAAAGGTTCCTGCATTTTCTGTTTTCCAGGATTTATGCTCGAGCCGATTCGCGAAAAGTTAAGTGCGGGTTTTCATCAGCTGCAGAGCGAAGTTGACGAAAACATGAAGCAGCGTCTGGCTCAAGCTATCTCAAACAGCGAAATCGATCTGCGCATTGTGCTAGCTCACGGCCGGATTAAGATGAAAGATGTCCTCAAGCTGCAAGTCGGTGATGTTATTCCGTTGGCGACAGACGCCGAAGCGCCAGCGATTATCGAAGTTCAAGGTACAGCCAAGTTCGAAGGTGAAGTAGGCATTCATCACGGACGGCGGGCCGTAAAGATTACCCGCCGCAAGCCTGATTAGCGGAAATTAACCCACGAAAGCACGGCAAACAACGGCAGCAGGACGGGCATGCTCCAGCGGAGCATGTAGCCGAAAAATGACGGCATCTTCACGCCGTTTGCTTCGACAATACTCTTGACCATGAAATTCGGTCCGTTGCCGATGTAGGTGTTGGCTCCCATAAATACCGCGCCGAGCGAGATGGCTTGCAGGAGCGGTTCTGAAATTGTTCCGGTTGCGGTGTTGACGCCGTGAAGCATGGTCGCGTCGGAGGAAGGAAGACTGCCCGCTGTTTCAAAAAAGACAACGTAGGTGGGTGCATTGTCGAGAAAACTGGAAAGCAGCCCGGTGGTCCAGAAGAACTGAAGCGGCTGGGTAAGTCCCAGGTGCGCCCCGCTTAGGCGCAGAATTTCAACCGGCACTTGCATAACCACAAAGATGCCGAGAAAAAGACAGGCGACTTCAAGGATCGGCCCGTAAGAAAAAGAGTTTTCTTTACGCACCCCGGCGGGGGTGGTGATCAGCGATCCGATGGTCAGCACGCCAAGCACAATTTCGCGGGCAAAAAGCGGTACCACCCAAGACGTTCCAGTGAAAGTTCGTCCGGGCATGATTAAGGCCGTGGCGGCGATGACGCCGCAAAGCCAGGCAAAGTTGATTGAGCCGCGCAGAGTCAACGGTTCGATTTGCACATTATCGCGAGCAAGGTCTTCCGGATTCTCCCGGCGGTACGCCAAGCTGTCTAAGGCATAGTAAAATATGAGCAGCGCCGAGGTCATGGCCAGCCACTGCGGCCACAGTGCGGTGAATGTCCAGGAAAACGGCACGCCTTTCAGGTAGCCTAAGAACAGCGGCGGGTCGCCCAGCGGCGTCAAGCACCCGCCGATGTTGCTGACCAGCATAATAAAGAAGCAGAAAGTGTGCGTGGTGAACTTGCGTTCGCTGTTTGTCTTGAGCAGCGGGTAAATAAGCAGCATGGACGCGCCGGTGGTGCCAATGAAGCTTGCGAGTAAGGCGCCGAGGGCGAGAAAGACCGTGTTCGTCAAGGGCCGGGCCGACAAGTCTCCACGCAGGCTGATGCCGCCGGCAATTATATATAGTGCAGAAAGAAGAACGATAAAGGGGATATATTCAAGCAAACTAACTTTAAGCACCGAGAGCGCGGTGGTCAGTCCGGGTGCGGTAATGTGTCCATCATGACTAAAACCGTATCCTCTGGCGCAGTAGTAAATAAGAACCCACGCACAAAGGACAAGCGCGCATAAAAGCTTGTTTCGATTGTGCTCCCACCAGTACTTCGTCAGTGAGGAAAGCGGAAAAAAGGCGATAGCCAGAAGCAGGAGCGCAAAGGGAAGAGTCCAGAAAAAACCTGGAAGACTGGTCTCGGCGGCGGTCAAACCCGCTTCGGCGCAAAACGCTTGCGCCGGGGTATAAAGCGCCGCACATGCTAACGCAGCACAGCTCAATCGAAAATTGAGTTTAATAAGTAAAATGCTCATATATCCACTACTCGAAGCAATTACAGTTGGTTAGCTTGAAGGATGGATCAATCCGGATGAAGGCTCAAGAAAAATAATGACTTAGACGATCTAATTGCATAATGGAACTTGGCCATTGCCATCCTGCGGGTCTGGTTAGATGAATCTTTCTGATGAAGACAGAGAGCGGCTTGATGAGCTTGCACGGATGCGGGACAACGGAGAATTGTCCAACGAAGAGTATCAACGACTTTGCTGGGCGACCCTGGCCGAAAAGAACCGCCGGCCCGGTGAAGGACCAAGCGAATCTCCTCTGTTTTCTCAAGCCCCTGCCGGGGCTTTCAGTCACGAAGAACCGCGTGTCGCACCTTCTCCCGTGGATGCAAGGCTCAGTACGGGCAAGCCGGCAAGCCTGATCGAACTGACGACCTGCAATCCTGGACGCAGCCGGTCACGTCTGATGCAGGTGCGCCGCAACGCAACGGGACTTTGCCCCAACATTTCAATGACGCAGCTTTTCCGCCTGAAGGGTGCACGCACGACATCAGCGCACTCGATGCTCTTTCCGAGACGCGGAATGTCGCTATCGTCAATGTTCTTGCTGCTCATCGTCAGCATTCTCTCAACTATTCTTGTTACGAGCTGGCTTATCGCTCCTCCGGCACCGCCGGAGCCGGAGCCGAAACCGGAGGAAGTGGCCAACGATTACATTCAACCATTATTTGGTTCAGTGGCCGTTAAAAAATGCCATCTGCGCTGCGCGGGCATTGGAAATGCACAAAGCAAATCTACCTGCGAGCAGGCGTGCCGCTATCTTTCTTTAGCCACTTACGGCCAGCGGATTACACTAACAAAGAAGCTTGATCCCCAGGTTGATGCCAATGAAATATTCAGCCGCTGCACCAAAAGAGAAATTGCTCCAACGCGGTATCTCGAACCGGACCGCTGGGAAAAGGATATGCGCGAAGCGGCAGGTGTTTTGCGCAGTCTGCCGCGGGATGCTCGCTTGACGAGTTTCGAACAGGCGCAGAAGGCCTTGGACGATCTGTATCGCGCCAACCATCTGCTGCTCATGCCGCCCGAAGACAAAGCTGCCGGCACGGAAATTACCAAAGATATGATTCGCGCAACTTGTCTGCGGGCCAACCTGGTGCTGACGGAAATGGCGATGATGAAGGCTGCGCAGAGCAAAAACGATTTCAGCCTGCAGTTCTACACCGCGCTTTATCAGCACCTGGCGCCGAAAACAAAATCAATGGAAGACGTCTTGCTGGCGCAAGCGCGGCTTAAGGAGCTGCTGGAAAATGACTAAGCTGGCGAAAAAGTTTCTGCTGCTGCTGTGGGCCGTGATGCTTGCCGCAGTGCCAGACTGCTGGGCCCAGTCGCAGCTGAGCTGCCTTGAGCGTTCGATGGGCAAGTCGTTAAGCTGGAATGCCCGCTGGGCCAGCGACCAGCAAGATAATAATGTGGAATACCAGGTTGTCGGTGTTACGCCGTTTAACCGGCTGCCGGAGCGAAGCGTTACGCTGGAGCTTAAGGCAGCGCAAAAAGCCTCTATTTCCACACGCACCGTCAAGGCAGATTCCGAGGAGAGCGCCCGGCGGATCTGTGAGCGCATTTTTGAGAAGCGTGTGATTGTTGATCCATTCAACCGGCCGCAGATCGAGCGCGATTTCATTCACTATACTAAGGACGGCTGGGTGCGCGGCTTTCCGCCAACAAACAAGCCGCTCACCGAATGCAGCATCGGCAGCGTTGTTTTCAGCTGCACGGAAGACGATAAGAGCCGCTACGGCAATTCACTTAAAGCCGTACAGGAACAGGTCCGCTGGCTCGAAGAATAAGCTTTTTCATTTTGCAAGTGAAGGCCGAGCTGATGCTCTGGCGGCGCAAAGAATGACGCTGCCGGGTGCTGCAGGCTTAACCTTATGGGCCTGTCGCAGGAAATCGGATAGCCGTGCTGTCTTACGCAGTGCAGCATCTCCGGTTCCTGCAAGCCGAGTTCTGTAGCGGATTGACTTCCACTGTAGCTGGAAGTTAATCCGCTCTAATGTCGTAAAGCAGAGCGCTCGGTCTCGTCTTGCTGCTCAGCGTCATCATGCGGACGGAACGGATAGGCCGCAATGACGCCGCGATGCGCAAACTCAGCAGCGGAAACATCGTATTCACTGCATTCGATTATTTCTGCCGTGTCTGGTTCAGCGAAGTTTGCCAATTCGGAAATATAAGCGAACGCTTCGTCGATGCTGTTTGCTGCCACGTCAAACGAAGAAATATAATTCGCAGGGAAGCAAGTAAAGACACCAAGGCGGGCGATGCCGCCGAGAACCTCCAGGTGATAGACCTTCGAGTCCTCGTTGACGGCTGGATTCGATGCGGCGCATATCTCCAGCGCTTCCCCGCAGTTCCAAAGGTAGCCGATGCTCTGCATAATACGCTCCTTTGCTTCTTTCTGCTTTGCAGAGCGCTGTAAGATCTTTGCTTCAACCACAGCCGCCGCTCTCTCGGCTTCACAGACATAGGGAGAGTTGCGAATTTTCTTAAGCAGTCTGCGCGCTTTACGAAACTCGCCGTCGAGCACGAATTCCCAGGCTGCCGCCCCGATTGACTCAATGCGCTTGATTTCTGCAAACATCATGGCTGATTTCTCCTTTGTTAAGTTCAATAGAGCCCCGGCACGTGACAGGCCCCATAGGGGCCTGTCACGAAATGTAGCCCCTGCTGCGAATGGGAGATTTTGATTGCGACTTCGTCGGGGCGCGCAAAAAAATCCTGCGACGTGTCGCAAACTTACACGACTCGGATTTTTTTACGCGCCATCCTTGTCTCGCCTAGAATCTCTCATTTTCGCTGCGGAGCCCATTTTGCGACAGGCCCCATGGGTATTATCGCAGGATGCGGCAAGATTTTTCGTGATTCAGCAAAAAAGTTTCCGGACGCCTTGCTGTTGGGCGCGGGTTAACTGAACACAGCGCTTATTTTAACCACTCAAGCACGCGGTAGATTTCGTCCGGGTGGCGGGCAAGCGTGATCGTGAAAGGAAAACGCGGCTGAAGTCCGCCCAGGGGTGTTCCGGGCGCTTCGTAAGGCAGAAACACGGAAGGCGCTGCAGCTTTAAGCTGCTGCCGCCAGTCCCGGACTTGTTGGGCAAAGACGCGGTGAGCAACGGCGTCTTTTGTGAAGTACTTAAATTGCTGCGCCAAATAAAGCTGCGCGCTGATATGGAGCACGCACAGCGCCTGAATAAGCACAGAGCAAAATTTGCAGAGCGGACGCAGCATTCGACCGGTATCCGATCTCCAGGTCAGCAGAACGAGCAGTGCGGGAAGGACCATGATACATAGCCCAAGTGCCGCCTGGCTGTGGTAGCGAAGCGAAAGCGACTGGTCGATGCCGAGCTGCCATCGTCCGAAAGCTGGCAGCAGCATTGCTGAAATAATCAGCAACTGTCCGAGGAGCCAGAGCGAAAAATTACGGCACCGTGTTTTAGCGCACATGCTCAGCCCGAGGCAGAAAAGGCTTACGGCAAGCCCAAGATAAGCAAAGATAAAGCTGGGAAACATCACGCGCAGCCGGACGGGAAGCCAGGGAAAGACTGCGTGAACAAATCTCGTTGGCGATTCCATGTCCAGTGAAGGAAAAAGACCAATTCCCCGGAGAACCGTGCCGAGCTGGGAGCCGACGCCGAGATACTGGAAAAGAACCAGCGGATTCGCAAAAGGCCTGGCCTGCATTACGCTTGTGCCAACCCCGTCGCGAAAGCGGTAATAGAGTAATGCCGGCACGACGAGCGCAAGGAGCACCAGAACCATGGTAACAAATCCGCGGCGGATACGCTCCTGGAGAAGCGCAAATACACTGTGCGGGCTCTGCCGCGCGCGGCTAAGCGGCATCGATAAGCCAAGCAGCAGAGGAAGCTGAATGACTGCGGCAAACCCGTTTCCGAAAAAAAACGGTGCGAGGCCCGCAAATATGGCAGCGAAGACGGCTTTGCGAAAACTGCCTTCCTCAACTGCCGCAAGACCGTTGAGCAAAGCAAGCAGGACCAGCGCTTGGGCGCACAAGATGGATTGTTCGAAGGCCCAATGCAGCACTTCGGCGTGGAGCGCGCTGAGCAAATAAAGCAGTCCCAGCAGCCGTGCCGCAGGGCGCGAATTGCCGCCAGACCCGGAGAGCCGCTCCAGGAGCAGCGAGACCAAAAAAGCGTTGAATGCATGGAGTGCCGCGGACACCGTCAGGTAAAGCAGATAGTGCTCGCCAAGAAGTTTCGCTTCAACGAAATAAAGCGAAAAGAAGAAAGGTAGAAAATGTTCATTGTGTGTGTAAAGCACTCCGGGAAAGCCCAGTTTGCTGAAGCGTTCGAGGACATGCCACTCATCCCAGAAAAAATAAAGTTCAGCACGAAAATGAACGGCACAGCCGAAGACAAAAAGCATCAAGCCGAAGCGTCCGGCGGATAGCGGCGACTCGAAAAGGCTGCGCTTTGCCCAAATAAAAAGAAAAAAACCGGCAAGCAGGCAAAGCGCAAGCTGCATTCCCGGTGTCCCGAGCGGAGTAAAATCATGCCAGCGTGCCGGGTGATAAAAGTTTACGCGGTCACGAACGGCAAACCATGTGCCATGCCGGTTTCCCGGCACCGAATGCCGGACGGTAATAGTTGCAGCGGCGCCGCTGTGCCGGGCGCCCGGTGTTAACATGGCTGTTGACCAGTTGGGAAGCTGTGAATCAAGCGGGGAGGGGGAAAGAATCTTTTCGTCAAGCAGCGCGCCAGATTCATCGTGAAGCTGTGCGACGAGGCGGGAGTGGATGTTTTCTGACTGCGAGGCATATTCAATTTCAAGCACGGGGCCAAGAAGCGAAAAAGCTTCTGACACACATATTGTTATACTCTCGCTGCTGGAACCGGAAAAATCACCGGCGGACCTCTGGTAGGCAGGCAGCACCGGCGGAGCATCAGCGCTGCGGCAACTGTTTGTCGTACGCCAGCGCAAACCGCCGAATCCGGAAAAATAGGGGGCAAAGCTGCTGGTGCTGAGCTGATAGAGCAGGAGCGACAGAAAAACGGCAGCACCAAAATGAGATCCACGTCTCGGACTTCGTTGATTTCCGTTCTGGTTCAACTTAATACCTGCGGCCTCAAGAGCTCTTTAAAGACAAATAATCTCCTTTGTGCTGCGGAAAAAGTAGATCACCGTAACAGCTCTGTCTAGTCCGGAGGTGCTGCCAAACTTCAGTTTGAGCACTTCAGCGAAACGTAGTAATCCTATAAGTAAAGGGGAGCTTTTATTTTATGGCGCATGATGTTGTCTATCTCAGGGGACGCGGCGAGGAGATGGCGGATCTTCTGCGTGCGCTGGAAAGCCATGGCTGCCGCATCGTTTCCACACGTTCCTTTGATAAAGTCATGGAGATGGTGGCACGCAAAAGGCCGGCAGCCCTGATCGTTGATGCATCGGCAAGCGATGCTGAAGCGGGCGAGCGCGTACTTGACCTTTCTGATGCCAAGGAACTTTTCCCGATACCGACAGTTTTTATCGGACGGCGGGCAAATGAGCGAACTCGTCTGCTGAGCCAGCGCTTCCAAACATTCATCGCGGTAGATTTTCCAGTACAGCTCGATGGGCTAATTTCGCGTGTAGATAAAGCACTGGGACCCGCTGCTGCCGATTTGAGCGGCAAGCCGAGATTTACCGCTGATCCAACGCAGCTTGATCGCACTTTCGGCGGTTCTGTCTTTGCCGCTGCGGACGATTTATCGGCTTTTGATGATAATCTGATTTTGCCCGAACACCCGCAACGGGAAG
Source organism: Pseudomonadota bacterium (assembly GCA_029555385.1). Taxonomy (GTDB): domain Bacteria; phylum Bdellovibrionota_C; class UBA2361; order SZUA-149; family SZUA-149; genus JAKPSH01. The sequence continues at coordinate 5,888 of JAKPSH010000233.1, read as the reverse complement.
CCGTGGCGGATTTGCTGGATGCAATGACCGATCGCAGTGCGCATCTTGGTCTGCATGCCCGGAGGACTACTTTTGTGTCATCTGCCGTCGCTAATTCGCTTAATTTTGGCGCACAGCGCGATACGATTATCCGCACCGGCAGCTTGCTGCTTAACTTGGGTTTGCAAGAGGAGCCCGCGCTGGTCGATCTTGATTTAATCCGGAATTTTACACCGGCGAACCGGGAGCGACTCAGTGCTGCGCTCAAGAAAAGTGCGGAAATGATCGGCAAGCATCTCAACGATGATGCAGCGGCGCAAACAGTGCATAACGCGGCTCTGTTGCTGAGACATGATCAAGCGCAGTCCAGCAGTGCGGCTGCGCAGGATGCGCAATGCGTCTTAGCTAGTGAGCTGATCGATCGGACTTGCTGGCAAGGGGGCTTTTGGGATCGCAGCGGACCGCAGCGTGCTTTTCGTGCCTTGCGGCAGAATCCGCTGTTTTCAGAGGTGACGATTTGCTCGGCAATGGCCAGAGTATTGGGTGAGGCTGCCTTTTCCCGCCCGGTGATCGTGACTTCCGCGCGAATAGTATCTCCGGAAGAAAAGCGCCAATGGCGCGAGGCGCTGGAAGAAGCAGTGGATTACGCGCGAAGCCGCTATGCGATTCGCGATACCAGAGCTGTGCGCTTGTACGAGCTTTTGCCCGGTATGAGGCTTGCTGAGCCTTTGGCCACAGTTGAGGGAAGATTAATTGTGCCGCCGGGGACAGTCGTTGATTTCGACCTAATCTCGCGTATTCTCGGGCTTGCTGCGCAATGGCCGCTGCCTGAGACGGTGAGAGTGCAGCGATGATTTCCCATAGTCTGCGAAAAGTCGCGCGCGGTGAAGTGCTTGACGCGGAAGAGAGCTACGCCCTCTTTTCCTGTTTGGCCGGTGCGGGAGCCGAAGTAATTAGCGATGCGCAGATCGGCGCATACTTGTTGTCGACTGCCATGCGCTCCATTCAGAGTCCGGAATTGATTGGCGGTGCGAAATGTTTGCGCGAGCAAATGGTCAAGGTTCCCGTCAAGCTGATGCTTCCCGGCATCGAGACACTGGATACTTGCGGCACTGGCGGAAGCGGGTTGCAGACTTTTAATACTTCGACGGCAGTGGCGCTAGTCTGCGCTGCTGCCGGACAGTATGTAGCAAAGCACGGAAACCGGGGGGCCACGTCGGGATGCGGCAGCATCGATCTTTTGGAAACGCTTGGTGTGAAGTGCGAATTGCCGCCTGAGCAGATTGCCCGCTGCCTGGAAAAAACCGGTTTCTGCGTGATTTTTGCGCCCAAGCATCATCCGGCTACTGCGCGCGTCGGACGCATCCGCCGGGAGCTGGGTATCCCAACAATTTTTAACTTCCTTGGTCCTTTAGTTAATCCCGCCGGCTCCGAGCGGCAGTTGCTCGGAGTCAGCAGGAGGCAAATGGTTCAGGTAATGGCCGAAGCGCTGTCTGGGCTGGGAACGAAGCGCGCGATGGTCGTTTGCGGAGAAGATGGACTTGACGAAATCACACTTAACGGGAGAACGGAAGTGTGTGAAGTCAACGGCACGGCCATTACAAAGTATTTTATTGAACCTGGTGATTATGGATTTCCGCCGGCAGCCGCCGCAGATATACGCGGCGGAACTCCCGCGGTTTCGGCTCAGATAATGCAGCGGATTTTTTCTGGAGAATCAGGGGCTCATCTTAACTTGGTGCTGCTCAATGCCGGTGCGGCGCTTTATGTTGGCGGGCAGAGCGGTTCGATTCAAGAGGGAATAGCTAAGGCACGGCAGTGCATTGATTCAGGAAAAGCGGCAGAGAAACTAGCTGAAGTGATCCGGTTTACAGCAAACAATGGCATGCAAAATTAAAATTTGCGGGATTACCCGCTTTGAAGACGCAAAGGCGGCACTTGAGCTTGGAGCCGATTTATTGGGCTTTAATTTTTACGCAAAGAGTCCGCGTTATGTACACCCCAAGATCGCACGGGGGATTATTGAAAAACTTCGGCGCAGGCAGGGAATGGCGGGAGTCTTTGTAAACTCTCCCGCCGCCGAAGTTAGCCAGATTGCGCTTGAGGCAGGCTTAGATACCCTGCAGTTTCACGGCGACGAGAATGAGGGCTATTTGCGGCAGTTCCCGGATTATGTGCTGATTAAAGCCGTGCGTGTGCAGGGAGACTTTGAAGCAAAAGAGCTTCGCCGGCTTGCGCAGCATGTTGATTATCTTTTGTTTGATAGTTTTTCGCCACAGCAGTTCGGCGGAACTGGACGTGAGATCAGCGAAGCCCTGCTCGCGGAACTGGACCGGGAGGGTCTTCTTAACGGGAGCTTTCTTTCAGGCGGCTTGACTGTGCAAAATGTCGCCGAAAGAGTAAAAGCTTGGCATCTGGGCGGAGTCGATACGGCAAGCGGAGTTGAAAGCAAACCAGGAATCAAAGACAAAGAAAAAATGAGAGCATTTATTGCAGCAGCGCGCAGCGCTAAGTAACAGCGCGCAGCGCTAAGTAGCAGGTGGTTCTTTCTTGGACTCGTTTTTTTGATCTTTTACCTGCGGACGGTATTCATTGACGCGAAATTCTTTTGTCGCCGGCAGGTACTCAATTGCTTTGGGACCATCAATTACGTTTTCGATCATAAACACCGTGCCCTCAGCATGGACTTCCACGCCGGGAAAACACTTATGCAGGAACACGACTTGATAGCTCCTTCCTTCTTGAGCCGCCGCTGCGAACTTGGCTTCTTCCTCTTGCAGTCTGGACAGGCTTGCGGTGATCTCGCGAAGCCTGTTGTAGAGTGCGGTTAATTTAGTGCGGCGCGGCTCCGGCAACTGCGCCATGTCTTCCGGCTGATCAACATAATGGCCAAGCTGCAGCTTAAGAAATTCCAGAGCTTCGGAGTGAACGCGAATAGACTTGCTTAGTTCCATAGCGCCAACACCGAAGCGCTGATTGGGCACGAGATGAATTACCGTTTTGCTGCCCCGTGAGGAGCCGATGATTGATGCGTTGACGCCGCAGCGCACGAAAATATTTCCGCCAAGAATTTGTCCCTGCGGCAGGAGCAGGCTTCCACCGCAATAGACGGCGGAGTTCATCGCTTCGGTCATAATTTCGACGTTATCGCCGGTTTCCACAGTTGCGCCATGGAGCCGCAGCGCATGCAGCTTATCGCGGGCTAAAATGTTCTTTTTGCCCAATGCCGTGCGCCGGGGACCGGTCGAAGTGTGCTTGAGGTCTGCTCCGGCTACGGTTTCCTCGCTCAGGGTACCGATTACCGTGCCGCGGATCGTGACGGTTTTTTCGCGGCTCAGCAAGTAACCGCCGATTACATCGCCGACAACTTCTATTGTTCCATCAGCGCTAGCTTCAAAATCCTTCATCACGTTGCCGCGTACGCAAATGTTTCCGACGAAATCCAAGTTGCCAATGCTAAGGTCCAGATCGCCATCGATCGTCAGCATATCGGAAATTCTCAGGCGTCCGCTTTGCTCCCCCAGGTACCCGGAGATCTTCGCGATTAGGTTGCGCTGGCTGCCGTCTTTTCCGGGCTCTTCGGCAATAGTGTTGTCAAAAAGAACTTTCGCCTCCTTGCCTGGTTTCGGCGGCAATGGGTTTCCCAGCACATCAACTCCCGGTGTGCCGGCTGTCGGTGCAATAATTCGCGCCACATGTGCGCCTTGCCTGATGTTGTCAAAGAGATGGCGGTTGCGAATGTCGCCCCCCTCTTCATCGCCCTTATTCAGGCCTTCGTACTTCTTCGCCAGCAGCACAAGTTTTCCGTCCTGCCCGTCAATCGGCGCGGTTCCTTTGGCGATACGGCGGTAATCAACTTCCTTGGTCTGATTGAGCTGCCGCGCGATATCATCGAGCACAGCTCCATCAATGTGCACATTCGGCAATTTTGGCTCGATCAGTCCGGCGAGAAGCTTTTTGGTAATTAGCTGCGTAGAAGTCTCTTCTTTACGGCGTCCGTCCAGGAAAAGCTTCAGCTTGTCTTTTGAGATTTTTATCCGAAGCGCGACGAGTTCATCCTCTACATCAAGCAGCGTATGCAGCTCTTCGCGTATTTGGGTATCTTCGGCCACTTGCTTCGCTCTTAAGCTAGCTTGATATAATAACGGTGCTAGCAGAAACTCTGCTATGCCGCCGCATCACCAACACTAATGAATAAATCTTAGTTTGACACTACATTATAGCCTTTATTTGATGATTTGCCTCGCATTTTTCAGCGCCGCCCCATATTTCGGCGTGTGTGCCCGATAAGCCTGCCGCGCAGGCTTCCGGGCGTCCGGCGGTTAACAGGCGAGCGAAACCTTTTCCCAGAGCTCTTTGATGTGCCTGATGCTTTGCGAGAAAGCGGCTTGTTCTTCGGAAGTTAACTTAAGTTCCACTATTCTTTCCACACCTGCGTTACCGATGATTACGGGTACTCCTGCATAAAGGTTATGGACGCCGTATTCGCCGCGCAGAAAGGCGGAGCAAGCGAGCAGCTTCTTGCTGTCTTTGAGGTAGCTTTCCGCCATTTCGAGAGCTGAAGCAGCTGGAGAATAATATGCCGAACCGCTGCGCAAGAGTGCTACAACTTCAGCACCGGCATTGCGCACCCGGGTTTCGATCGCGTCTAGTCTCGCGTCTGCAATAAAAAGCGAGACAGGCGCGCCATTGATCGTTGTACAGGAACGCAGCGGCAGCATCTCATCACCATGTCCACCGAGAACAAGCGCTTGAATTGAGCTGGGTGAGACCCCGCATTCATCGGCGAGAAAGCTGCGGTAACGTGCGGAATCGAGCACCCCGGCCATGCCGATGACCTTCTCCGGCGGAAGTCCGGATAGTCGCTGACAAAACGCGGCCATAATATCCAGCGGATTCGAGACAACGATGACAAAACTTGCCGGTGCATAATGCTTGATTCCTTGCGCGACCGAACGCATGATTTCTGCATTGGTGCTCAACAAATCATCCCGGCTCATGCCCGGGCGCCGGGCGACCCCAGCCGTAACGATGCAAACATCGGCATCCTGGATAGCGCTATAGTCAGTTGATCCGGCATATGCCGTAGAAGAGCCGAGTGCCGCTGCGGCATGAGAAAGATCCAGCGCCTTTCCCTTCGCCAGACCTTCGGCAACATCTACCAGCACAACATCACCTAACTCCTTTACTCCGGCAAGCAGGGCAATGGTTCCCCCGATATTGCCGGCGCCAATCAGCGCGATTTTGATTTTTTGCTTCATGATATTTTCGTTCCCATATGTCAGCCCGCGCCCGCAATAACCCGCGCGGCGGTCTCGTTCAGAGCATATCCACCGGATCGACATCAATCGCCAAGCGGAAATCCTGGAATTGATTCACCGTATCACGCCAAAAATAAAGCGCGAAGGCAAGCTGAGATATCATTTTGGCAGACTGCGCTTTTACCAGCAGATGCCAGCGCCAGCGGGCTCTCAGCTTTTCGTGCGGCGCTGGAGCAGGTCCGAGTATGGCCGCTGACAGAGCATCGCCATTGCATACTGCGCCTGCCGGGGCCGAGCTGTTCGCGATAATCTGCCGGACTGTTTTTGCCAGAAGCTCCGCGCCCTCGCGCGCCTCATGGCGGTTGCTGCTTGATACAACAAGCCGGAGCAGGCGTCCAAACGGCGGGTAGGCAAGACGTTTGCGGAATTCAAGTTCATAGCGCGCGAAAGCTTTAAAGCGGCCCGTGGCCGTAGCGACAATTGTCGGGTGATTGGGCTCATGTGTCTGAATCAAAACCCGTCCCGGATCTTTGCCGCGTCCGCAGCGCCCGCTTGCCTGCGTCAGGAGTTGAAACGCTTTTTCACTTGAACGGAAATCGGGAAGATGCAGTCCGACATCGGCGCTGATGATGCCGACTAGCGTTACTC
>JAKPSH010000227.1 GCA_029555385.1 Pseudomonadota bacterium | reverse complement strand
ATCGGGCTGGGGCGACGCATTAGTTGCGCTATAGAAGAGCGAGCCGGCAAAATCGCGAGTTACAACTTCCACCGCAAAGTCTCCCGCAGCAGATGTCGTAGATTTGGCCGCTTTTGCTCGATGTGTATTCATTGGAAACGTTATTGCATATTTCCCATCAGAACTTAATGTTAAATACGCAATGATTGTCTGCAATAATATGTGGACCGTCGTGTAAAACTCGATTAGGCCAATGTGTTTTGTTTGGCGCTGCCGAGTTTGCGGGTGAAGGCTAAAATAGCGGAAGGCTGTTTAATCTGCTACAAAACATTAGACTGGAGAATTTAGGAATATAGCCTAAAATGTTTGATTCTTTACTTTCATCATTTCTCAAGAAAAGCGACGACGAACCGTTTATTGCCGTTGATATCGGAACGAGCGCGATTAAAATCTTATCCGTCATGCCGACGGGAGATCGTTTTGCCCGGCAAGGGTATAAGCTTGTGGGCGTGGGTGTCGCACCGACACCGGCTGGCGCCGTCAACAACAATGCGGTGGTTAAACCGGAAGCGGTTGGAAAAGCAATACGTACACTAATTGATGCCAACGATATCAAAGGCGAACGGACGACATTTGCCGTGCCGGCGCCAGCGGTTTTTACCAAACGCATTACTATTGGCTACTGCGAGCCAAAGGATCTGGAAAAGAATATTACGTTCGAAGCGGGGAATTATATTCCTCACACCATCGAGGCGGTCCATTTGGACTACCAGATTGTCAAGGTGCATGGGACTTCGTCGATGGATGTTCTCCTGGTCGCCGTGAAAAACGAGATAATTGACAGCTATGCGGCGGCTTTACAGCAAGCAGATCTTATTCCGGCGATCGCCGATGTCGATTCGTTTGCTTTGGAGAATATGTTTGAAATCAGCTATCCCGAGGAGCGTGCCAAGACAGTTGCTTTGCTCAATATTGGTTCACGTTATACGAACGTCAGCATTCTTCAGGATGGCCAGTCGCTTTTTGCTGGAGATGTCGGCGTAGGCGGCCGGCTGTACACGGATGCACTTTGCGAAGCTCTGCATATGACGCCCGCGGAAGCCGAGAAAATTAAAGCCGGGGAGACGCCGAGCGGTTATGACGAAAGTGTTGTGGCGGAAACATTCGATCGCACCACCGAGCATATTGCCGCCGAGCTGCAGCGCCAAATTGGGTTTTTCTGGAATGCTGCGGCAACCGATCGCAGCATCGAAGGGATTTATGTTTGCGGCGGAGCCGCCCAGATTCCGGGCTTGGTGGAAGAAATCGGCGTGAAGACAGGTATGATATGCGTAGCTGTTGAACCATTCCGTTGGATCGAATGGAATAGTCAGTTCGACGAAGATTTAATTAAAGAGGTTATGTGTTCAATGGGGGTTAGTGTCGGACTCGCCATCCGCAGATTTGGTGACAAAAAGCAAGCGCAGGCGCGTATCGGAGTAAACGGATGATTCGGATTAATCTCTTGGGAGAAAAGGAAGATCGCACAGCGATCTATGTGCTCCAGTTGGCGAGTTGTGGTTTGGTCCTTGCGCTTGCCGCTGGTGCTTGCCTGTATTTTCACATGGGCCAGGCCGCAGAGATGGACAAGCTGACAAAAAGGAAAGCTGCACTTGATATTCGTGTGCAGGATTTGCGGGAGCAGACAAAAGCCGTCGACTTGCTCGAGAAGAACAAGACGCTTCTTTCGGAGAAGCTGGTGACGATTGCCAAGCTTAAGGCGAAGAAACAGGGACCGGTCCGGGTCCTCGACGAGCTTACCCGTTCAGTTCCGGAGCGCGCTTGGCTTACGGCGGTCAATCAGAAAGGAGAAGAAATTGGCTTCAAGGGAATAGCCTTGGATAACCAGACCGTCGCCCAATTTATGGAGAAACTAAAAGAGTCCAAGTATTTTCATAACGAGGACCTTCGTGTTTCAAAACAATATGTGAAAGACAGAGTAAAGCTCCAGCAGTTTGATGTGATGGCGAAGTTGACAAGCATGCTGCTGCTTGAAGCGGATGCCGCGAAGAATGCTGAAAAGGAAAGGGAAAAAGTTAGCGGGGAGGGGCCGAAATGAACGAGAAAATAGAAGAGATTCTCGAACTTCCCGTTGCGATCCGGATTGGGATATTTGCCGGGACGCTGGCTTTGGTTTTGCTGGGCTATTTCTTCTTGTTTTATCGTGACATGGGCGCCAAGCTGCAAGAAACCCGGCAAGCGGTGGAAAAGCTTGATGATGAGATAAGGCAAAAGACCGCAATTGTGGCCAAACTGCCAGAGTTTGAAAAAGAGGTTGAAAGGCTGGATATTGAACTCAATAAAGCGCTTCGCGAGTTGCCGGATAAAAAGGAAATAGACCAGCTCTTGGCGCGGATCTCCGATAAAGCTAAAGACTCAGGCTTGGATATCAGGTTGTTTCAGCCGCAAAATGAGCAGTTAAGGGATTTTTATGCAGAGGTGCCGGTTCAGATTGAAGTGATGGGCAGCTTTCATCAGGTGGCGACATTCTTCGATGAAGTTGCGCGGCTTGAGCGGATTGTAAATGTTGACGAGTTTTCGATCATTGAACCAAAAGTAAAGGATGAGGATGTCACGGTGAAGACATCGGCTATTGCAACATCGTTCCGTTTTCTTAGTGAAGGTGAACGTCCGCAAGAGGACGGAAAGAAACGTCAGCGCCGCCGGGCGGGCCGTTGAATCGATGCCTGCTTTCCAGCTATTTTGTTGTTCAGTTCTATATTCAGCCTCAAGAGGCCCTATCGCTTGGGGATTAATGCGCACCGACTTGGTCGGTAAAAGTCAAAAGAAGTTAAGATTAGTCATCTTTTTTTCTTTACTCTTGCTTCCTGAAGAGCTATGACTCGCAATGGATGATGGTGGCGAGCGATGCCGGGCGGAGAACAGCAACTTTTATTAACTTGAACTTATAAGTTGCTTGGAGAAGTCTTCAACATTTCTTTTTAAGTGATGTGTGGACTTTTCGAAGAGAGTGTGGGCTTGTCTTCATCTATTCGTATGTGATTGGCCAAGGTTGGTTCCTTCTGGTTGAAGATTTGGAATGCAGTCACTGAAAGGTTTACTCGGCGTGCTCTGATAATTTCGGTTTGACGAACTGAGCGCCCGAAAAAGTTGGACACGATGTGCTCATTTACTGATTTTAAGGCTAAGGAGAGACTACATGAGCGTGCGTAGCAAAGCTCTTCGTTTCGCGATTCTGATGAGTGTAATCGTTGTGGCTTCGGGTTGCTCCGTGTCAAGTGACATATCCACGGCTGACGACCAAAGCATTACTGCGCAGGAATCGTCCAACGAGGCGGTAATTGGGGATAGCGGCGAACAGCCTGGCAGCAATCAAGAAGCGCTTGTGCCTAGCGCGCCGGCCGGACTCCGGGTTCTAGAGTCGCAGCAGTTGCTCGCCCGGACGGACAGTTCTTATGGGCTTGCGCTTGAGCGCGGCAGCGGCTTTAGCCGGCTCATCATCGATTCCGGCCGCCAGGATCCGACCTTTGATGTCATGACCCTGGCCAACCCATCACGTCTGGTTCTCGACTTTCCTGGCCAGACCGGCGCCCGCAATCAAGACATGCGTGTGGAGAATGACCAATTCCTAGCCGGCGTTCGTATCGGTGCCCATAATGACAGAACGCGCGTTGTGCTCGACATGAACCGCACGATCGCCAACCCCGATGCGGTCGAGCATGATATTGCCACCGACGCCGAGGGACGTCTGCTCGTGACATTTATCGATTCCAGCATTGATTCCGGAACAATGGCTACCGCGGTCGCCCCTCAGCCGGCGCAAACCGCGCAGCTCCCGTCGCTCGCAAAGCCTCAGCAGGAAGCTCGCGCAGCAGCACCGGAGGAAATGCCAGTCTCTCCGGCGCTGGAAGCCGCAACAGATACGGCAGCGACACAGCCGGCTCTGATGGTAGAAAACGTCGATTTCTTCAAGACGCACAATTCACCCGGCCAGGTGCGCATCAGCCTTAACGATCGGGCAGCTTTTCAAATGAAGCGCAGTGCCCCCAGTGAGTATGTGCTGAGCATACCAGGGGCTTCGGCTGCTGCGAAAACAACGGCACCGTTGATTGCTCCAAAGACAATTCCAGGAATGCGCTCAGTTCGCGCCGTGCAGCGTGATAATGAAACGCTCGTGCGCATGTTTGTTGACCCTGGCGCTGAGCTTCAGGCGTTTCCCCAGGGCAATGATATTATTGTCGAAGCAAGGCAAACGGAGCCGGTCGAGGAGAAAGCGGAAGTGCGTGCTCAGCTTGCTGAAGGTGCGCCTGCTGCGGCCCCAGCGGAAGCTGCCGACGATACAGCGCGCAGCAATCCTACCGGAATTCTTTCGGCGGATGGCTCCAAAGTTTATACTGGCCGCTTAATCTCTCTCGATTTGCAGGATACTGATATCGACAATGCCCTGCGAATTATCGCCGAGGTTTCCAATCTCAACATCATTGCCAGCGATGATGTCAGCGGCAAGGTTACCTTGCGCCTGATCGATGTTCCCTGGGACCAGGCGCTCGATGTCATCCTGAAAACAAATGGTTTAGACCAGGTTACCGAAGGCAATGTGATCCGGATTGCACCTGTGGACAAGCTCCGCCAGGAACGCGAGGCATTAAAGGAGGCGAAGCGTGCCGCGGAGGATCTTGAGGACCTAACCGTGCAGTATATCCGCGTGAGTTATGCCCGCGTCGGTGAGCTCAAAGAGCAGGTCGAGGCTGTTCTTTCGGAGCGCGGAACTGTAACGACCGATGAGCGGACCAATCAGCTAATTGTTAAGGATATTCGCAAAGGTCAGGAGCGGACAATTGACTTGATCAAACGCCTTGACCTGCGCACGCCGCAAGTTTTGCTTGAAACCCAAATTGTTGAGGGTCAAAGAAATATCCTTCGCGACCTGGGATTCCAGTGGAACTTTACCTATGTCGAGAGTCCGGAAACAGGAAATGCAACAGGCCTCAACTTCCCGAACAGCGTTGTCGTCGGCGGCAATACCGGACCTGATGGCAATATGGTGAACTTTCCTGCGGCTATCGGCGAGACGGGTGCTGGTTCGGCTATCTCGGCAGTGCTCGAGTCTGCCGATGGAAGCAAGCTCCTTGCGGCACGTCTCAGTGCCCTCGAAACTGAAGGCAAAGCACGCATCGTAAGCCGCCCGCAGGTTGCTACCGTTAACAACAAGCAGGCTGAAATTAAGAGCGTGGAGACAGTTCGCGTCCGCCTGCCTGATTCAGGAACATCGATCGCTACCGGTGCAGGCGCGTCAGCATCAGGCGGCGGCAGAACAGCATTCGAAGAAATAGATGTCGGTATTCAGCTTGCTGTCACGCCGCAGGCATCCCCGGACTACTACGTCCTGCTGGATGTGAACTCGAAGTCGAGCACTTTCGGCACTACGATTGTGGATAATATCCCCTCGACACTTAACCGCGAGGCGACATCGACGATTCTGGTAAAGAGCGGTCAAACGTTTGCTCTTGGCGGTGTGTATCGCCTTGAAGACAACGACACTCTTGAAGGTGTTCCGTTCCTCAAGGACCTGCCTTTCTTGGGCTGGGCCTTCAGGCGGACCAAAACTGAAAAGAGCGATGAAGAGCTGATATTCTTTATCACTCCGCACATTGTTGAAGGCAGCTTCGATGCAAGCCTGATGTAATGGCGAGGTGACGAACCAAAGGTTTCCTGGTGCTCACGCTCAGGACGGAGCGGAGCATGAGGCGGTAGTTGCGGAGAGGGTTGCGGCGCTAGTGGGGTTCCCCGGAGCCGGGAAGACCACGGTGGGAAGGGCGCTGCAAACGAAGTTCGGGTGGCGGTGGGTCGATCTTGATACCGAGATCGAGCGGCGAGCTGGAACTTCGGTTACATCGATAATACGGGTAGAAGGCGAGCAGCGCTTCAGGGACCTGGAGCAGCAAACGCTGCAAGAGGTGCTGAATTGGCCGCTGGATGTGCTGTCACTGGGCGGGGGAGCTTTGCTCCGTCAAGCAAATCTCCGCGAACTGAGGAAACGCACAGTGATTATCCACCTCGCTGTTGAGTTGGATTCAGCGGTTGAACGTGTCTTGGCTGATGAATCAGCCGCTGCCTGCCGGGGTCATCAGCCGCTGCGTCCGCTTTTGCGGACGGGAGAAGGGCTGTTGCTCCGGCATGAGATTCGCTCGAATCTAGAGCGTCTGATGGAGGCGCGAAGAGGAATCTTCGATGCTGCTGATGTAACCATCGTGACCGACGGGCGTTCTGCCGAGGATGTGGCCATTCTCGTAGCTGCAGAACGAGAGAAGCTGCTCGCTGCTGAAAGGAAACTGTAACGGTTTCTGACAGGTTTTTGCAGGTGAGTTGGGACAACGGAGAGGCGAAATCTCTCTTGTCGCAACAGCCGTAGGATTGCCGAAGTTGTGCTAAGTTGTGAGGGGGCTAGATTTATGCCACCGGACGTGCACTGGACGGGGAGTATCTGTCCAAACCGCGTGGATGGCGGGTGGTGATGAAATTTTTGCTGGATTACTGCTGCTTGCTTGGAGGGCAACAGAATGTCGATTACGAGAAAAGCTGCGCTCGGTTTGCTGGTAATTAGCCTAATCGCCGGAGCAATAAGCTGTGGGAACAGTTCCAATAATGATCAAGGGACTTCATTTTTAGCTCTTGGCTTTTTTGCCGAGGACGATGAGGGGAATCCCGATCCTGAAATCTATCAAAGCGGCGAAATTGTTCCGCTCTTTGCAGATAGCGCCCTATTGACGCCTCTTCAAGTCTTCGATGGGCACCTGACTCTCGCCCGCATGGGCCTGCAAAACAGGTTGACGACGATGTTTATTCGCGTGACCCGGATAGACTGTTCATACAGCATCGCCGGCACTGTGCTTCCGATACCCGATGATTCCTTTAACTCGTCTGTGGTGATCGGGCCAAGTCCGGCAGCGGAGGAAGGCGTTCCGGCGGCAGGCGGCGACGGTATTCCGCCGAATAACATTTACATTGAGTTTGAGATTGTTTCGCCGGATGTTATGGCGTACCTCAATGCGAATCAAAACTCGCTTCCGCAGTTGCCCTTCCGCATGATTGCCACCTGCACGGCGACAGGCGTAACTCAGGCCGGGGATGCTCTTGAAACAAATCCGTTGAACTATTTGATTCAGTTTGTCGACTATGCCGAGTGCTGCACCGGTACCGTGGGCGAAGTCCCTGGGACTACTGGTGGCGGCTTCCAGACCGGAACAGGGGACGGTGGCACGATAACATTTGCTGGTAACGGTGGTGGTGCCGAGGGGGCTGTTCTGCCCGAGGCTGAAGCAGCGATTATTGCGGATGATACGATTGTCGAGGAGTAGCTCGCGGTCGCCAGAGGTTTCGCGAAAACTAAGAGGCTTGCAGTACGCCTTAATTAAAGAAAAGGCTAAGCTTTAAGGAATGGTAAACATGTTCAAAACCAAATTCCGTAAAATAACAGTTGGTCTTGGGATCGTTGCCCTCGCTTCTGCCGCGATTCTCGCAGGGTGCACCGGCGGAGACACCGACGGAGGCAGCGCTGGGGAAGAAGCGGCGATCGGTACGCAATATGTATCGGATGGTGGCGCAGGGGCGACATTGAGGATTTACACGAGCCACGACCAGACTCAGCTTCCTGTGACGGATATGCTGACCTTCTGGGTGACGCTGCTTGACCCGCAGGGCCAGCCGGTTCCGTGGGTGCGCATCTTCTGTGAGACCGAGCATGGGCTTGCCATTATTGAGCCGTCTCATGGCGGGGTCGCTTTTGAGCATACCAATAGCGAAGGCTACATGAGCGGTGTTATCGGTGGTCTGACTCCGGGCAGCTTCATCATGGAGTGCCGTGCGCCGGAGGGTTTTAATCTGGTAGACCGCATTCAAATTCATGTTACCGGCGAAGTCCCGGAGGGCTGGAACGGTTGGCCAAATGCTGCTGGTGGTAATCTCGGCGGCGGAGTCGTTATCGAACCGCCTGACTCAACAACCATGAATGTGCGGATACTTGCCTTTAGCGGGGATGCGGACAGCGTTGCGCATATCGATACAGTTCAAGTCGACTGCGACCCCGGTGCACCGATCGATATGGAGCCGTATGGTTATGATGAGTACCGAGTGACTCTGACTAATTCTACGGGTGGTACAATCAACGTCGAAGGTGTGGAGTTTACTGTGAACCAGCCTGGAGCAGTGCCCGTATCAGAGCAAGCAACTTCGCTGGTTATTGAGCCTGGTGAGACAGCATCTTTTGTCGGTCCGTTTACCGAGGATTTGACGGGCTACAAAGTTTATGCCGGGACAACTGTTCCGGTGTTGAATGGCACATGGCAGGCGACATTTACGGTTACAGGAACAAGCGATACTGGTGATAGCTTCGTTGAAAGCGCTGCTGTAACGTTTACTGCCGGCAATGTGAACAACTGCAATTAGCAGAAACGATGCTGACTCGACTGGTATAAGTCAGCTTCATTTACGGTAGAAAGACCTGCATCGAGGTGAAGGTATGCTCGTGCAGGTCTTTTTCCTTTTGTGCCCGCGAACTGCGTTACTAGGCTGTTCTCTGGTAAGCTTGCGGCGGGCAATATTCCGTTATGGATAATATTGAAAGTTTAAAGAAAGCTGTTGGCGCTAACCCCGGGGCTCCCGAGTTTGCTGAGCTTGCGCGGCTGCTAAGCGAAAAAGACGAGACGCGAGCTGAAGCCCGCGAAATATGTTTTCGCGGGCTTAACGCGAATCCCAGCAACGCCCAGGGCCGTTTAGTCCTCGCGAAACTTTTTTATCTTGACGGCCTAGGTGAGTTTTGTGTGCGCGAACTTATCGAGCTGCGCAAGTACTCCGAGGCTAAAGCAATAGACAAGCTTCTGGCAGCATTCGGCGATTTTGCTGTACCGTTCTTTCCAGGCAAACAGCTGCTGCAGAAATCTTTAGCGGTGCCGCAGGCCTCTGAAATTGAAAGCGGCAAAGCGGCGCTGCCGGCGGAGTCCAGCGTGAAGACCAATGAGCAGGTTGTTGCCGAAATTGACCTCGATTTTACCGAAGCCATGGAAGAAATCGAAAAGCAGCACTGACAAGAGGTGTCTATGCTTAAGAAGATTACAGTAATCAACGGTCCGAACCTGAATCTCTTAGGTTCAAGAAAGCCTGAGGTTTATGGGAATACCTCCCTCGATGAGATCGTGAGCAGCTTGCGCAAGCGAGCCGCTGAGCTTGGCTATACGATAGCCGCCGTCCAGACAAATGCTGAAGGTGCGTACGTTAATGCCGTGCAAAGCGCGGCAGACGATTCGGTCGGTCTCATTGTTAATGCCGCTGCTTATTCTCACACCAGCGTTGCGATCAGAGATGCGTTGGAGAACTTGAAAATTCCCGTCGTGGAAGTTCACCTCTCGAACATTTATGCACGTGAGGATTTTCGCCATCATTCGTATATCAGCGCCGTGGCAAGCGGCGTGATCGCCGGTTTTGGGCCGCTGAGCTACTACTTGGCGCTTGAGGCTTTGGCAGAAATTCTCAAGCACTCCTGATTCGCTCAGTGCTGTTAGTTTTTGCGATCGAGGACTGCCCCGCAATTAGTACATTCGAGTTTGTATTTAAGCCCGTTCCATTGATGCGTCGTTGGAGGCAGCTCGACGCCGGCAAGAGAGACTGAGTATTCAGCAAAGCCATAAGGTGGAATCCGGTCCGGTCCGGCTGCGGCGAGGTGCTTCCTCGGAATCCCAGGGACAATAAACTTGACCTTCACTCCAAAGGCCTCTACTTCAGAAAGGTTTCTTACGGCAACGGACAAGCCCGTGGGCCACTCGTTTTTCAAGAGACTGCTCACTTGTTGCTGCCGCTCGACGCGGTGCGGACTTCCCTCGCGGAAAATCAGGAAAAAATCAGCCTCTAACCGGCTTTCCAGACAGCGAAAACGAAACGGGAGCACAGCATTGTGAAAACCGTCGCGGCAGAATACGCTGCCGTCATCATCCGGGCCTTTCTGGCAGTCGACGCCGCCATGTTTGTCGCAATTTGGCGGAGTCTCTGCCTTAATCCTGCCGATCTTTGCATCAAGGTCGTCCCTGGTCAGGCTTGGAAGTTGGGCTGGCTTGTCGCCGGTGCTTCGCGGACGATCTGAGTAGTACACCCGGCCCGATTCATCCTGCCACCGGTAAATCGGCTCCGCTTTGGCTGTAAGGCCTGCAAATAAGCAAAGCAAGAACGGTAGGAAGAGTAAGGCCGCCTTATTCACGTGCCAAGCTGTTGTTGTTTTCCTCAAGTGCGACGTCATCGGTGATGGAATACTCTTTGAGCTTATAAAGCAAAGTGCGGTGGCTGATTTCGAGCAATTTTGCCGCATGTGTCCGATTGCCGCGAGTTTTTTCCAGCGCCCGCCGAATCAGTGTTTCTTCCAATCTGCGCGACAGTGTCTTTATCGACAGTTCATCGTCCGGGAAACTGACATTTTTGAGCGAGTCTGATTGTTCGCGGCGTACGTTTTTCGGCAGGCTGGAAAGCGTGATTTCTTCTCCTTCCGTTAAGATCATTGCCCTTTCTACGCTATTTTCCAGCTCGCGAATATTACCCGGCCAATCATGTTCGAGCAAAGCAGCCATTGCCTCTTTCGCTATGCCGTAGACGGGCAGCCCCAATCGTTCCTGATTGCGCTTAATGAAGTGATTCACGAGAAGAGGAATATCTTCTTTCCTTTCACGTAGCGGCGGGATACGCAGAGTTATTACATTAAGCCGGTAAAAGAGATCATCCCGGAACCTGCCTTCAAGAACATCGGTCTCCAGGTCGCGCAATGTTGCAGCGAT
>JAKPSH010000197.1 GCA_029555385.1 Pseudomonadota bacterium | reverse complement strand
AAGTACAATGGGAGTGCCTCCGGCAAACCAGGGATGGTGCGGTTGGGCTGCGCCGAGTTCGCGCAATTTTCCGTTAACTATTGGATAATAAATCACCCTTGTTTTTTCCGGAGGCACATGCAGCGCGGTTACGACATCGCTCTGCACTCCATAAGATGCACAGACGGTGCAGTGCGCAAAACGGTAGAGGACGCGTGCCAGCGCCGGAACCATGCGCATGCGCCATGCCGGCTGATGCCGGGTGTCCGCGGTGACATTGGTATGCACGGTGACAATACGCTTGCTTCGAAGTCCGGCTATCAGACATGCGGCCAGCACTGTGATGTTTACGTAGTCTTTGCCCGCGATGACCGCATCCGGCGCTTCCTCGCGCAAGCGGCGGAGCAAAGCGGGCAGGGAACGCGCCACGGAGCTTGCGCCTAAGTCGACAAGGCGCACGGAGTGGTCAAGTTCCTTCTCCAGGCGGCCCCGCGGCACAATGCGCAGGATAGAGATATCGTACTGTCCGGTTTGCGCGAGAGCGGCGGTGAGATTAATCAGTGCACGCTGCACGCCTCCTGTCTCCAGGTGGTCGGTGACGAAACAAAGGCGGCGCAGCGGTGCGCGGCGCATGTGCTTTCTTTCCCGCAAATATGCAAGAATGCGGCAGCGCACACGGTAGGCGGCTACGACACAGAGCACCGCGGAGGCTTTAAGTTTTTGCCAAAGCGAGAACGGACCGCCGCTTCGCAAAAGCCGGATTATCTTCAGTGCGGTTCCTGCCGAGTAGTTAAGCACATCGCAGATAAAACGCCTTACCGGATAGCCCTGCTTAAGTTCAACCTGCACGATACCAGTCTCGACGCGCTCCAGTTTGAGACGGATTTCGCGGAAGGAGGCGCGAGCAGGGTGCTGGACAATGGTCGATGCGGAGTACACCAGCTTGTATCCTGCCGCATGAACGCGGTTTCCCCATTCGTGGTCGCCTCCGCTTTGCAGCGAGTCGTCAAAGAAACCTGCGTCGTCCAGCACCCGGCGCCAGGTAAACACGTTTGCCGTGGCACCGAACTTGGAGTAGCTGAGAAATGTTTCCTGGGGGAAGGCCCAGAAAGCTTCGTAAAGTTCAAGCGCCGAAGGGTGCTGCGCTGCGGCAAAGAAAATTTCGATCCGCCCGCCGAGGAGTCCGCATCCAGGCGCCGCGCTTAGCGCGGCTGCGCCGCAGGCCAGCCAGTCTGGTGCGGGGATGCAGTCCGCATCAGTAAAAGCAATGATTTCGCCGCGAGAGAGCGCGATGCCTTTGTTCCGGGCGGCATAGGAGCTTTGTTTTTCTTCAAGCGCAAAGACCGCATGGGGAAATTCTCTTTGCACGGAGTCGAGAGTTTCAGCCGAACCGTTGTCGACAACGATAATTTCAAAGCGATCCTTGGGATAAGTTTGCCTGCTCAGTGCGCTGAGACATTTTCTGAGGCGCATGGCGTCATCAAGCACCGGAATAATTACGCTGACAAAAGGCGTGGGATTGGCGGTATCGTGTTGCATAGCCGGAGCCGGTTCTTTGATTATTGCTTGATATAAGTCAGTGCGCGTGGACGGGCAATAAAGAGTTATTCCGCTTAAGGCCCATAAAAAAGCACCTAATTGCCTATCGCTGCTGCCTAACTTCTTGATCAGGTTGACAATAATGCATGGATATGTTCAATATCCGTCCGCGGGGTAGAGCAGTCTGGTAGCTCGTCGGGCTCATAACCCGGAGGTCGGTGGTTCAAATCCACCCCCCGCAACCAAAATCCAGTCATTTACGGATGAGTCTGCCCGGACTGAGCCCAGCGGCGCATTTCGCGCGTGAGTTGATCTTCGAAAGCTTCCTGCTTAAGCCCGAAGGCGTCAGCGAAAGCTTGTTCTGCATTAATGCCCCGGCCCAGCGCGGTGAGGTACGCCGTGACTGCCGGAAAACCGCTGGTGCGCACAAGCTTGCGCACGGCAAACAGCGACTGAGCGTATGCCGCGGGAACAATTGCCGGGTCAAGCGTCGTAAATCCGTTATGCAGCCACTCCAAGGGAATAGCCGGATTAAGCTTGACCCAATCGCGAAGCGCCGGTCCAAGCAGCGGATTGGGGCGGCCTTCAAGAAGCTGCGCTACGCCTTCGTCCAGCCACGCGGGACCGCGGAAATTTGAGAGTTCAGCGACAATCGAATGCACATATTCGTGGCGAAGCGCGCGGCGCAGATCGTCTTCACGCAAGCCCCTTTCGCTGGACACAGGAATCGAGATCTCATCACGGAAATACATCGCGCTTGTCCAGGCTGGTGCGCCAGTTCGGCGCCGGAAATCAGCAGGAGAGAGAAAACGGAGCACAACCTTCTTTGTCGGCTCGGTGCGGAAGATGCGTGTATACTCTTCGTAGGTTTCATTGAGAATCGAAATCGCGCTGTTCGCCATTTCTGAAGTATGCACTTGCTGCTGATTGCCGTTCCCTTCGGGTGCGTGGGTGATAAACAGCGTAAAGCGCGGTGTGTTGAACGCCGTGTAGCTTTCTTCCGCTTGAGCAGAGCAAACGGAACAAAGAACAAAGAGCGGCACAGCTAGAGGCGCTAAAGCAAGAACGAAGCTTTTCTTACGGCGGACCAACAACACAGTTAAACCTTCGCCTGTATTCCCGTCAGCGGCTTTAGCGTGCCGCGGACGGTTTACCGAACCTATCAAAGAAAGGTATCGGCTTTCTCTTTGTTAAACTTTTGATAAATTGTATAGGATTGCAACCGTCGGCAATCAATAGTATTTTTTTCTCTAACTGGGTAATTCAGTCAGGTTTTGTGTGGTTCTGTGCCGTGCAGTCTGGCTTTAAGCAGCTTAAACCCTCAGTCTTGCTGCTAATTTGCTATTAGCAGGGCAGGTTGGGCAGAATGAGTTTTGTGGCTATTGTTGTGTGATGAGCAGCTCGCGCTGGAGAGCCGCCTGGCGGTAAGTAAGCGTTCTACAGAGCTTAGATAAAACGAAGCAGGAGAATTGGATTATGATGTCGGATGTGTCCACAGCGGCAAATGCGAGTTTAGAACAATCGGTGCGCCTTACGGGCAAGGCCGTACAAATGGTGTTGAAAGCTCTCGCTGACGAGAATCGAAACGGCGAAGGGCTGCGCGTGGCTGTCGCCGGCGGAGGCTGCTCGGGAGTGCAGTATGTGCTTGATTTCTGCGGCGAGCGGCGGGCGGGGGACCATGTTTACGCGATCGACGGCCTGACCGTATACTTGGATTTTGCAAGTGCGCATGTGCTCCACGGCACTGAGATCGATTACGTATCGAGCGAGGAAGGAAGCGGATTCCGCTTCAACAATCCAAATCCCGTGCGCTCGTGCTGTTCGTGCGGGTAAGCTGCCGCTTGTCTCGTGAATACTGTCGACGCGTGGTCGAAAAAGCCTTCTCTCCCCGGCCAACGAATTGCCGCGGCTTTGTTAGTTGCCTTTTGGGGGCTCGAACTCTTTTTTATCGAGCAATATGCGGCATCGCCAAGCACGATGAGCACGACCTTTCGGACCGTTTGCAGACTCGTCGCAGAGCACACGACATTGTTCTTTCTGCACTTTATCGCGGCGTCTATTGCGCTTCTGGTGCTGCCCAAACGTTTGCTGTGCTTGCTCTTTTTCGTCAATGCCCTGTTTTTTGTGACGATTATTGAATACGGCGAAGCTTTCCACCGGCCCCTTCCGTGGTGGATTATTGTGCGGCAAACCCAGGATCTGCTGGGCGTGCTTACGCCGGATTTGTCCTGGTTCAATGAGACTTCTTTGATCGTGGTCGCGCTGGGTTTGCTGATTAAGATTGTTCTTTTACGCTGCTTTTCGATTAGCGTTCTTTTGTCCGGCAAGCAGCGTGTCTGGGCAGCCGTCTTTCTATGCCTCGTTTGGGCGGCGCCGCTTGTGCGGGGATGCTTGTTGCTTCGTCTGCACCGGAGCCCGTCCGAAAGAAACCGTTCTCTGCTGATGGAAGCGATGGCGCCGGCGATGGGGTATTTGACCGTGTGGTGCCTGGATGCGTTAACCACCGGCAATGAAGAGCTGCTCCGGGATGCACTGGCGCAGAAAGACACTGGCCGCAGCCGCCTGATCGGCGTGGAAGCTCCATTTCCAGTGGCGCCGCAGATCGCGGCAATTCAAATTGAGAGTTTTGACTGGGAGGCTCTGCACCGCCTGCATCAGGGCCGGGAAGTGATGCCGGGTCTGCGCGCGCTCTCGCGTCAGGCGATGCTCTATAAGATAATGGCGCTCCATCACAACGGCACGGTGGATATGGATTTTGCCTTCTTGATGCGGCGCAAACCGAGCCGCCACATTGTCAACTACCGTATTATCGGCTTCCCGTATCAGAACTCAACGGTCGAACTGCTTAAGCAGCGTGGCTATGAAGCCGTAGCGCTTCATAACCACGGCGGTGCCTTTTTTAACCGGCGTTATGCCTTTGCGCAGATGGGTTTTGATGCACTTATTTTTTCCGCGGAAATGCGTAGTTTGTATCCGGAAGAGACAAAAGAAAGCATCCCCGATGAGCTTGTTTTCCGGGCATCTGCCGAGAAGTTCCGGCAGGCGCCGGGTGCCCAGTTTCAGATGATTATTACCATGACCTCTCACGCGCCGTTTCAACAGTATCCGCCGGGCGCCGGTGATTTTATCGCTACCCCCCGGACGCGGGAAGAGTTCTTTTGCAATTCGATGAACTATGTGGATCGTGAGTTCCAGCGCTATTTAGCCCAGCTTCCAGAAGCGGCACTGCTCATTATTTGGGGCGACCACAGTTGGAACCGCAGAGCGCACTACCGGGAAGAAACACAGCCAGAGGCAGAATATGTACCTTTCCTTATTTACCAGAAAGGAACTGACCTTGGACTTCGGCAGCGAACTAAGGATTCAGGCCTCGCGCTTAGCGGCGAGCTTGATTTTCTTGAGGTGTCGCGTTTCGTTTATGCGGTGCTTGCCGCCAAAGTGTCAACAGAGCAAGGTCTGAAGGCTATTTCCTTACACCAAACGGATTAACCGGTGTTTGAGCGGGCGTCACGGCCTCTAACACTGCACAAGCTGCTTTAGTGTTTCAACCAGCGCTGCTACATCAACCGGCTTGGTCAGCACGGTCCATTCGTCAATCGCGGCATCGGCTTCGGGCGATTGCTCAAGGAGAAGCAGTTTTGCTGCTTGCGGTGCATCGCGGTTTAGTTTGCGCAGCATTTCTAGGAGAAACTCCAACGGCCAGCCGCTGTCGATAATTACCAGGTCATAGCTGCTGGTCTTGATTGCAGACTGCGCATCGCCAGTCAGTTCTTGCGGTGCGTCCGCGGGGCTGTTTGTCAACTCCGGCAGGGCCCCGGCATTTAGCAAGCTCGTGAGATGTTCCGGCTGTCTTGATTTGACGGCGTAACCCAGGCGGCGCACGGCGGTGGTCAGTTCGTGAAGCAGGACCAAATCATCACTTACAACAAGCGCTTTTCGTGAATCGTGCGCTTGCTCGACTTCGAAGACTTCCTCTGGTTTCTGTGTTTTGCGTGATAAACGGCTGAGGAGATCGGGCAAGGTGGGAAGATAGACGGTGATTGTTGTGCCTTTTGAAGCGGAGCTCTGGATGGAGAGAAATCCGCCCATGGCTTTAACTTGATGGCGGAAAAGAGCCAGCGCTGTTTCGATGTCTTGCAGCGCATTTTTGCGCAAATCGAGTTCTGGAATGTCCGTGGAGAGCATGTAGGCGGCAATGCTTTGTCCAGAGTGCCGCAGGACCAGCCGGGCATATCTGCCGGGGAGCGAGCCCGTAATTATGTCCGCAGTTCCGGAGCCGATCAGCTCGTAGTCGAGTAAAAGTTTGAGATCCGCTGATTGTTCCAAAAGATTCTTGACCAGGCAGAGCAGAGTTGAAAGAAAGTTTATAGCTTCACGGGCGGTGGTTTGAATTATGATATCGTCGACATCCGATGCGGGGATATTGACGATGTTTTCACCACCCAATTTCTCGCGGTCGGATTCCGTGCTTACTTCCACCGCGTGCTCTATGCCTTCCAGCGAACAAAGGTAGGCCACCGCGTGTCTTACCTGCACCGACAAATTAAGCGGTTCTATGCTTGTCCCAAGCGGTTCGATTTGTTTGTCCAGCCGCAGCAAAGTTTCTGCCGCATTGCGGATTATTTCATCAGTGCGGGCGAGCAATGCTGATACGCTTTTCGCCGCATTCTGGAGAGCGCTGTGGGAGGAAAGGGCGGTAATAAGCGGCGCAAGCTCTGCGGCGGTTCCGGTTACTTGCTCAAGGATCGCGTTGAGCTGAGCTTTGAGCGTGCTGCATGCCTGGCGAGTTTGCAGACCAAGGAGTTCCAGCGCGTTCGGGCTTAAAAGCTGGAGCTGGAAATCGCGCAAGTCGGGGATGCCGCGCAACACGAAGAAAACTACGACTTGATGCGGCGGGGGGAGCGTTTTTGTATTCTCGGCCTCGCCGCGGTAGGTGGATTTCAGCTCGGCATGAATAAAAAGCTGGATATATTCGTGATTGACCGAGCGCAAATACCGCACTTGGGGTCCATCTTCAAGCAGGCTGCGCAGTTTCCAGCACGCCCATGAGATTGTGTCTTCCAAATCTTTGTGCCACGGGTTCTCCTCGCGGTAAAGGGAGGTGTAATCATTATAATCCACGGTTTCGGCGTTGAGTTTGAGCAGCGAAAACAGTCTGCTGTTTGCCGCAATTATCTTTCCGTCAACCTGAAGCGCCAAGCACGCATCGGGCAGCGCATCGACTAGACGGCTCAATGCTTCCAGACCAACAGCTTGCCCGGAGATAGTGTTGCGGCAGTGTTCAAGCTCTAAGGTCTGGTCCTTGGCCAGCTTGCGGGATTTCTGCAAATCACGCGCTGTTTTCGCCACCACCGCCCGGGCCGCCTCAAACGCGGGGATGGGCAGCAGGTGTTGGGGCTGTGTAATTATTTTTGTGTCGACCACCGCGTTTTCGGCAAGAATGGAGAAGAGACGGTCAAAGGCCCGGGCGGTGATTACTCCGAAGGCAGACAAAATAAGCAGGGCGACCGCAAACAGAATAATGACGGACGGGCTTAGCTGATAGCCGTCGGCAAAGATTTCATAATGCAGTTCCGGAACGTTGCGCAGGACAAAGAGCAGTCCGGAAAGCAGAAGCAGCACCGGCAGGCCGAGAAGGTGAGTGGCGATCAATTTGCTGGAGACCGGCTGCGGAGATTTTAAAAAAAAGCGGTTTGCTCGCTGTGAGCACAAGAGCAGCCCAAGCAGCGACACGATGATCATTTCTGCACAGGATACTGCCGCCGCAGAAAATGAGAACGGGACAAAGATGTGTGCTGCCGTTTCACCGATCACGGCAAAAGCAGTCAGAGCGGCAAAAAGGTAGATCAACCAGAGTGCCGCGATGACAATCAGCGGCGGAATAAAATCCCATTGCCGCCGGGAAAGGCAGAGCAGCGCCGCAAAAGCAAGCACCCGCCACATTTCAGCTCCGGCGGGGGAATGCTGAAGAAGCGCGCAGACAGAGCCGCACGTCATCAGTGCAGCGGCTTGTGCAAGCGGCGGCAGAAAAAACGGTGCAAGGTAGAGAAAAAGTGCTCCCGCCGCTAAATACGCGGCGGGCAGCGCGCCGAGCGCTGACGTGCCTGTCAGGGCGCCAGCAGTTGTTCCCAGGATAATGGCGTAAAAGAAGTCGGACTTCTTAACGTGGAACAATGCGCGGGCAGTGCTAAAAACTCTTCTATTCACATTATTTCTCCAGAGACTTACTATTTTGAGGCTTCGGGCGGCTCCAAGTTTTCAGCATTTTTAAGTTAACTTGCGGATTTTGCTGAGGCGGATCGCGATTGGTCCAATTGCGACAAATTCACATGGTCTTTAGCTTCCGGATTAGCTGGATATTGCTTGCGTGGTTTATGATTGTTTTATTGTTTAATCGAAAAAATAAGCTGCAGAGAGCGTGCTGGATGGCGGGCGCGCTAAGGGCATGTAATGTAACGGGAGAGGGCTGAATTATTTTGTTCAACCTTTAAGAAAGAAGAAGCATCTATAGGATCAAATTTCCGCTGAACGGAAAAAGTTGTTTGCATGCAGCATGCTAAGTTGATAATTATATTGGCTGTATTCGATGTTTTTGTTGACACAAGAGCCTGGGGAATTTAGTTAGGGGTTGGGGGTTGTGTCGCTTGGCTGCCAGTCTGGAGCCAGAACAAAGTTTTAGGATTTACGCTGCTTGCGGGGAAGGAAGTTTGATGTGTTCATCCTTGCGGCGAGTGTATTCGGAGTAATGGTAATAACCAGCAAATGGGGTCAGCGTACAATGCGGGCAAAAATAATTCTTATGTTCGTCTTTGCGTGCTTGTTGGCAGTTGTTGAAATGCCGGTTGCCAGCGCACAGGACTTGTTACCCAGAGATAACGGGATTTGGACTTATCATAAGCCGCCGCGCTGGCGCGAGACCGAGTCTCATCCGCTGCGAATTCTTGCCTATGTCGTGCATCCAGTAGGGTGGGTTACACGCGAAGCGGTTTTCCGTCCGTTCAGCTACTTGGTGGGAAGCACGGAATTTACCCGGAGCTTTTTCGGCTTCCGTGAACCATATGATTACCGTGAGACAGAGTGTTTCTCCAGTTCGGACGCAATCCCAGATTGTCAGTCGCTTCCGCCGCTCGCCAATATCGGCGGTCGTTCCGGCAAGGCTGGTGCTGAGCCAGAGGACACGGGGATGCTCGCGGGTGAGCGCCAGGTGTTCTTTCCAGATGTAAATTTCGAGTTTGATAAGGCGAACTTGAACGACCTCGGGAAGGGGCGGGTGCGTCAGATCTCGCAGCTTCTTGCTTCAGTGCCGAGCTTGAAAGTTGTTGTCGAAGGCCACACGGATTACAAGGGTTCGGATGAGTACAACATGACTCTCGGTGAGCAGCGTGCACAGTCTGTGGTCAAGGAGCTGTCTGAGCTGGGTATCGACCCGAGCCGGATGTCCCCGATGAGCCTGGGTGAGAGCAAGCCGGTTTTCACTGAAGAGACTGATTGGGCGCGGGCAGTAAACCGCAGGGTGCAGTTCTCGGTTCAGGGCCAGGCTGCTCCGGCTGCTGAGGCAGATGCAGTGAAGTAAGCTGTGAAGTAAGCCGCGTGCTTGTGCGCGGCTGAGATAAAAAAGCCGCCGGGCTCGTGTCATGCGAGCCGGCGTTTTTTTTTGTAGTGACAGCGGTTATGCGCAACGCTGCGGCTTTGCTTTTCCCGATATTTCGAGCTCATGGGTGATAACCTAAGGGCGGCGGTCCTTGCGCTAGAGTGGATTAACTTTCAGTGTAGCTGGAAGTTAATCCGCTCTAGGGCACGCCGCGATGGCGTGCCCGGAGGCCGCAACGCCGATGCGGCGTCCGAACTGCGCGAAACCGCTCACGGATGAGCAATTTCGCGCGCTATCACAGCTAGAGCAGCTTGTACAAAGACTACACAGGTCGCCTCAGGCGAGTCCTTGTTTCTCGCTACACCATAAGTCAAACTGCTCTAGCGATCAGCGCCGGTTATTCGTGCTTTCAGTCAAACCAAACCAAGGCAGGGCGAAGTTCCAGAAACTCCGCGGGCGCTGGTCGCCTTTGCGGATCAAATTCCTTACTGTTTCACTTTCGGACATGAGCAGCATTTGCTCGCGTTCGCTTCGTGCCTCAAGCTTTTCAATACGCTCGCGAAGCCAATCGCGCTCGTCTTTGAGGACCTGAATTTGGTCGCGAAGTGATTTGTTTAATTCGGCCAGCTCGGCAGCAGCCGCTGATGCCGGAGGTGTCGGTTGTTGCGGCGCTTGGAGCGGAGAGTCCACAGTCTCAAGCTGCGGTTGTGGTTCTTGCGCTGAAGGCTGAGCACAGTTCTGGCTGAGCGAAGCGTCGTCCAGGGCGGTTTGAGCTGCCTGGGCGAACGGAGGCGGATTTTGCCGTGTATCTTCTCGCTCCGTCTGGCGGCCCGTACCGCGTGTTTGCGGCTCAGCGTGGATATCAAATGCCCGAAGGGTAAACGAATGGCCATTTTCCGGTCGGTCCTTGGGCGGGGTAGGTGCTTTCGTATAAAAAAGAGTGCGAATTTCCGCTTCCTGAAAGAATAGTTGACCGTCCTTCTCGACGGGCATGAGCAAGCCGAATTCCCCGTATTGGCGAATAGTCTCGGGTGAGACACCGGCGAGCTCAGCACTCTCTGCTTCCGTGAGCAAACGGCCGTTTACTTCCATACCAGACACCATTGGATGAACTACAGCGTTAATACAAGCTGCTTAAAGCTAAGATTGTTTAGACCATTTTGCGCTTAGACACAATGGATTTTGGCGCTGCGAATGCTGTAGCCGCAATTTCTCATAACCAAGGTTTTCGGGAAATTACGGCTCGGACATTCCCAAGTCGCTGAAAAGACTCGTTTAATGAATAGATGGCGAGCGGCTTGTCGAAGAAGTCCTCTGCGCACTGCCAAGGTCTTGATTTTTGAGCGCCTGGAAAAGGGCAATGATCAAGTTAGAGTATAAACTTTTCATCTTTTCCCATACTTAGAAAAATTCTATTGTACTTCTAACCTGAAGTTGGTACTCCTGGTTCTAGGCAAGGGGTTCTAGGCCAGGTTTTACGCTGAATGATGCATGTTGTGAGGGATAACTTTTCTTAGGAAAAAGTACATGGAACAGCTCGAATATAGTGCGATCCAGATTAGGGGCATTCTTCAGGAGTTGTTTCCCCACCGGCGGTTGGTTTTGTCGCAGTTTACTTTTTTCAATCACTCTGGTGTGGCGAGACCGACTGGTTCTACTTTCCGGCGCGGGCGGCGCTGCTACCGGCTGGAAGACTTGCTGCCCATCGCGTGCATCCTTGCGCTGAAAGAGGAGGGCATTCCCTATAAGAACGTGGAGGAAGTTCCGCTGCTTATCCAGCAGAATGCCGAAAGGATTTTTGCCTGCGGCAGCGGCTGCCGCTTGAGCGGATGCGGCGACACGGTTACGCTGACGTTCCCTGGCGAAGAGACGGCAAATCCTGCGCTGCTCCATTATCTTGAGGAGGAAACCCCGCTGATGTTGTTCTGGGGTTTTGATGTCGGTCTGCTCGCTGAACAGCTTCGTGCTATTGCTTCGCGTCCGGCAGTCGGCATGCCGGCTTTGCTTCGAGCCGCCTAGCGGTGAGCGTGCAGCGGCCTGTGCTGTTTTTGCTTAGCTGGGCATAGTCGTGCAATAGTTGCCAATAATTTTATCCGGTGCAAACACTGCGCGGCACCTTCCGGGGGTCTCTTATGTTGCGAATCTTAGCAGCGTTGCTGCTTTTGCTTTGCGCAGGCAGCGCTTTGGCGCAAGAAACAACAATCAGAATTGGCATCTCGGTCCCGCTCAGCGGAGAGTCCGCGGTGGAAGGCGTTGATCTGCGCAATATGCTGTTGTTTGCCAACGAGCGTCTGGCGGATGCAGCTTATCGTCTTGTTATTGAAGACGACCAGTGCAGCAAAGGCAGCATGCAGGCGGTGACTATTGCCCATAAGTTCGTCAATGACGGTATTAAATATGTCCTGGGTTTTGCCTGCAGCGGCGCCGTGCTTGCCGCAGCGCCGGTTTATGAAAAAGGAGGTGTCGTTGTCATTGCGCTTGCTGCCGGTGCGCCCCAGATTTCCGGCGCGGGAGAGTATATTTTCCGCACAATTCCGAACTTGAACTCAGCCGCTGATAAACTCTATGCCCACGCCGAAGGGCGATACAAAAGTGTCGGGATAATTTCCGAGGAGACTGACTACTGCCAGGGGCTTGCCGCGGCCTTCAAGAAACGAAACGCCAGCGGAGCGCTGCGCATTGAAGCAGTGGACTACTTGCCTGGGGCCGGTGACTTCCAGACAATACTTGCCGCCCTGCGCAAGAAGGGCGTCGAGGCGTTGTTTCTCAATCCGCAGACGGAGCAGGGCATGATCGCACTTTACCGGGATGTACTGGATTTGCGCTGGAAGGCGCCGGTGCTTGGTGCATATTATCCGGGGTTTGAGGATTTTCTGAAAACGTTCGGGCGGGAAAGCGACGGCGTTGTTTACGCGGATTTGCCCTTTATTTCTTCCGCGCTGGGACCGGAGGCAAGCAGGCTCTATGCGGATTATCAGGCAGCTTACGGTGCGCCGAAGAGCTCTGAGTTCTATTTTGTAACCGCCATCTCCGCATTTCTTGCCTTGCACGAAGCGCTCACCAAGCACGAGAACGTCAAGGATTACCTGCATCGGCAGAAATTCAAAAACATCATGGGGGAGTATTCTTTCAATGCCAATGGCGATGTCGCAGGCGAGACTCTATCTTTCGTGCTTAAAAAAAATGCTGACGGCAGGCCAGTGCCGTTAGGCCCGGAGAAATGAGGCAGCTTCGGCGTTCTTGAACGCCTTGAGAAGCTGCTCCGGTGTTATCGCGCTGTGTTCAAGAAGAAATTCCATCTCATTGGCCAGCGTTGTCATCTGCAGCGCCGGAGAATCGGTAGAGAAGGTGTATCGGATGCCGAAGTCGTCGAGCAATGCGATAAACTTGCCGTATTCCTCCGGCGTGTCGAGTGCTCGCGTCAGCAAATTGGACTTAACGCAGAGCTCGCAGCAGATATTCATTTCTGCAAGCAGTTCCAAGCCGCGTGCGTCGTTGTTCTGCCAGAATGCACGCGCCGCCACGACTGGATGAGCTACGCGCTGCGGTTTGAGGGCGCGCAGTGTGGCGAGAAAAGTGTCGAGTGATGTGTGCGGCGTTTCTCCAACATGCACTGTGCGCCCAAGGTCATCACCGGCACAGTCGAAGACTTCAGCCATGCGCTCTAAATCGCCCGGATTATCCAACGGCAGCACTGATTCCGGCCCGGCAAGGTCGATGCCGATAATCTTTTTCTGCGATTTTTTCCAATAGCGGATTTTCTCGGCGAGAGAGCGGTTTACCTCCCACGGCAGGTCGCGGGCGAAACAGATAATCAGACCGGCCTGAATTGCCCCCTTGTAAGCAATTTCACTTTGCACGACGGCATCGCAAGCGGCGCGGATGATGCGGTCGGCGTCAAACAGCCCGGATACTGCGCCGCGGGAGAGCATCAAGCCGGTGCGCTTCATCGGATTGAAGCGCAGTTCCAGCCGGTTGATCTCGAACACGGGGTCAGGATCTCCTCCTTCACCGCCGGGACCGAGCTGGCGCATGCCGCCGGTGCGGTAGGCGCCATTGATCGCAATGAGGATGCTCTCTCTTACGCCGTCTGGACCGGCTTGAATAAGTTCGACAGTGTCGAAAATCTCGAGATACTGGTCAAGGTTCTCCGTGCGTTCATTGGTTCTGTGCATGCGCCGGACGAACTCTTCGTAAGAATCTGCCGCGCCGCGGATGCCGCGCATTATGCCCATTTCCCAGAGACGGTAAATCGGCACAGAACCGCCGAGGTGGACATGAAGCTCTGTGAGCTGACGCATATCGGGCGGAACCGCCTGGCGCAGCAAACTGGTGCTTTCTTTCGTTTGTTTCTTAATCATCCAGGACGCCCTTCATTTGCTGTGCTGTGCCGGTGTCTTTGGCCCCGCCTTTTTTAGCTTTTTTTGCCGAGGATTTTGTTTTCTTTTTAGCCTGAGCTTTCTTCTTTGACGCGCCCTTGAGCTTGCGCAGAGGCATCTTCGTCTTCTTTTCTATGGCTGTTGGTTCGGGCTGTGCCGCAAGCGCGGCGGAGAATTTGCCTGTGGCGGCAATCTGAAAACTGCCGGAAGGTGCGCGTTGAATGAACACGGCTTGACCTTCAGGGAGCTGTGCGCCGCCATGCAACAGTTTCCAGGAGCCGGTAATTTGTTCTTTGGATGTCCGGGGGTCCAGCGTCACGGTAATTTCCGTAAGCTGCCTTCTGCGCTGCGTGCCGTCGACAATGTAAGTGCGCCCCTGGCCCGTAAGCGATACGCTTTGCCGATCGTCTGCCAGGGAGACGATGCTGCCTGGGGGGGGTTGCAGGCTAAGCACCGGCGCAGTGCTGCGAAACGTTTCGCACGCTACCTGCTCAATCCAGGGTTTGGTGATGCCGGCGATAACATCAGCATCTGTGCGCTTTTCAATTTGTTCGCCTTTAATTTCAATTTGCACCTGCGCAAGCTCCGTTCCCGTGCGGCGAAGCGTTATACGCGACGTAAACGGGCCGTCTTTGAGTTCGCCAGAAAATGTCAGTGGTGGACCGGCTTTGTCTACTGCGTCTTGCGCGATTTTAGCGGGAAGGATGTGCTCGTGACGTTCGAGCATTTTCTGCACTTCTTCGGCTGGCGGCGGGGTGCTTTCCGAAGAGCCAGAGAGCATATAAAAAAGGCCGAGGAGCGCGGCGAGCGCGGCAGAACCAAAAATCATTTTGCGGCGGCGCTGCTGCGGGTCTTCGAGCAGCGGCGCGTCTTCTTGGCCGCCAAAAGTCCACGCTGGAGCGGGGTGCTCAGCCGGTGGTGTGTGCGCGCGCGGCGGGGGTTCATGGCGGGATGGCACAGGGTTTATTGCGGCCAAGGGCTGATTCTCTTCGGGCGCGGGGGCATGCTCGTGCAAAGCCGCTTGCTCGGTTGCCGCGTCCTCAGCAGGTGATTGCTCAGGTGGCGGCGGCGGCGCTGCGGTGTCTTCTGCGGCAAACGAAAAAAGCGCTGTTTGCGGAGTATCGTTGTCCTGACTTTTCGGGGGAGCCGGCGGTGCCTCGCTTTGAATTTCGGTTCGTGCGCCGAGCTGGGAAAGCAGGCGTTCCAAGCGCTGCGCTTCCGCAAGCTGCAGATTGGTCTTCAGCACGCAGGGCAGGCGGGAGAGAAGCTGCTCCACAAGTTCCTCGCGCATTCCGAGATTGGCCACCAGGCGTTCACGCAGTTTGGCGCGGCCCTCGGTGGTGGGCGGGGCAGCGTCATGAATCAATAGTTGGTAAGTAGGCATAAAACATCCTGCGAACGACGCAACCGTGCGTGTTTTATTGCGATAATAGCCAATACAATGGAAGAAAACACAAGCAAAACTTACGATGACGAAGATGACGCGGGGGCTTGCTTTTTGCTCGCCCTTAATATGTCGAAAGATTTTAGCAGCACCCGGTACTGCCAATTAATACGGTCGCACATTGCTGACGGTTTTTGCGCTAGTTTGATGCGGGAGCTTGCGCCCGTGCTGGGCCGGGACGAGTGGCGGCGCGCTCAGGCTGAGATCGAGCTTGCAAAAAAACACAGCATATCAGTTATTCATTTATTTGACCCCGGCTACCCGCCGGAACTTTATGCGATCGCCGACCCGCCGCTTGTGATCTTTGTGCGCGGTGCACTTCCCGCGGCGCCCCGGGTGGGGATTGTCGGGACGAGAAGGTGCACGGGCTATGGGCGTCAGATAGCTTCGTTTTTTAGCCGCGAGCATACCCGGCGGGGCGGATGCATTGTCAGCGGGCTTGCCTTTGGCATTGATGCCGCGGCGCATCGCGGTGCTGTCGAAGGCGCGCCGGCGGCCGCCGGCGGCAGTGGTAGTGCCGGTATTGCTGTTCTCGGCTCCGGCGTGATGAATCCGGCGCCTGCGGCAAACTGCGCACTGGCGGCAGAAGTCTTGCAGGCTCGCGGAGCGCTGATCAGCGAGTATGGAGTGAGCACACAATCAAGGGCGTACTTCTTCCCGCGGCGGAACCGCATTATCAGTGCGCTGTCTAATGCCGTTGTTATTGTGGAAGCAGCCGAGAAAAGCGGCTCATTGATCACGGCAAGACTCGCTCTCGAACAGGGGCGGGAGGTGTGCGCGGTTCCAGGGCCGGTAGACAGCCTGACCAGCGCCGGTCCCAACAAGTTGATCAAGGAGGGGGCCACGGTGGTGATGCGTCCTGATGATCTCGGACGATTTTTGCCGGAGGACCGCAGGGAGCTTCAGCAAAAACAGTGCGCCGGTAAGTCCAGACAGCGCCGTGAGGGAAATCTTGCGTCGCTGGGCATGGATGATGATCAAGCGCGGCTGGCCGGAGCCATGCTTAAGCTTATTCGCACCAAAAGGGTGTGTGATATTGATGGTTTCGTGAGTTCTTTGTCCTGTCCGGCGGCTGAAATATTTGCGGTTGCCGCACAGCTTGAGATTGCGGGGTTCGTTGTTTCCGAGGGCGGTGGTTGTTACCGAATCGCCGAAATAATTGACACTTAGAGTGATTTTAAGCATGTTCTAAATCCCGTCTAACGCGCTTCGTGGTTAATGCGCGAAAGACGCGTAACATTTCATGGTGGGCGTAGCTCAGTTGGTTAGAGCGTCGGATTGTGGCTCCGAAGGCCATGGGTTCAAATCCCATCGTCCACCCCAACTCCGCTCCTTCGCTTCGCTACGGAGCTACGTCGGGGCGAGCCCACCTTCGCTAGTCGAGATTTTACTTTACTCGACAGCGGAGTTGGCTCCGACGAAGTCAGCTTTAGGTGACGAAGTCGAGCGAGCAAGCCGCACAATAATTCGGTGTTACAGGCAACTTTCGTAAGAAATCTCCGATTAATCATCTCGGAGGTTCAGATGCATATCGTCTATCTTATACGCAGCATAAAAAACCCAAGCCGTGTCTACGTCGGCTTATGTAGCAGCATGAAAAACCGCCTCGCCGAACACAATGCAGGCGAATGCAAAGCCACCGCGGAACATCGCCCGTGGGAAGTAGATATCGCCATTTATTTCCGGGAGGAGACGAAAGCACATGCCTTTGAGCGCTATCTCAAGACTGGCTCTGGTCGAGCTTTCTCCAAGCGCCACCTCTAGGTTACCAAGTAATTTCGACTTATGTTATGCTCTCACTCCGAATGACACACGGAAAGGACGTGAAAGCAACTTCGATTAGTCTCTGCAATTTAGAGATTTCAACATACTTTCGCCGGTCAGGTGACGAACTCGTTGTATTCTTGCACGGGCGTGGTTGTACTAAGGACTCATTCCTCCCGGCTTTCAGCGAGCCGTCATTGAAATCGTTTTCCGTGCTCGCTCCAGATTTTGTCGGATTCGGTGACTCCGGTTTGGGACTACACTGTAGAGGCCCATGCATCTCTCCTAGCCGAGTTAATCAAAGCGTATGACCACACTTGCCTCCATATCGTTGCGCACAGCTTTGGCGGAGCAGTGGCGTTACTTTTGCCTCCCGAGCTGCTGGGAAGGTTGGCGACTTTCGTTAACATCGAGGGAAATTTACTCCCCGAAGATTGCGGGTTAGCTAGCAGGCGTACCGCTTCGGTAACAATTGAGCAGTTCGAATCCTCTCTTCTCCCGATTTTTAAGACGGACTTCCCATCGGGACCAGGATACTTCGAATTGGACCGAGCAGAGCCGATCGCCTTTTTCGAAAGCGCACGTTCACTCCTCGTTTGGTCAGATTCAGGGAAGCTTCTGGAGACCTTCAAAGCCTTGCAATGTCCCCGGCTCTACGTTTACGGCGAGCGGAGTGATGTTTCCTATGCGCTGAAGGAACTGGGCGACATACCCACGCTTCGGGCTCCTTCATGTGGACACTTCGTGACGGGCGATAATCCGGAATGGTTTTTTGCACGGTTCAGCGATTTTCTATTGGCGAACCTTTCCTCGCCAGAAATTTCCTGACATTTCAAAACTGCCCGAAAACTAGATGCAGGAAGGATGCAATCTAGGAAGTTTGCAAGAGATTCAGAGCGTTAAGACAGACCAGATACTACACCCCACCTTCGCGCCTTCGCCTGGTTACGGCGCTTCGGCGTGGCTAGCCGGTTTGGTAAAGCAGAGATTTTGTTTGCCAGAGCGCGAAGGTAGCTACGACAAAGTCACGCAGGGACGAAGTCGAGCGGGCAAGCCGGAGAATTCCATTCGGCTCTAGGAAACTTCCGCACGAAACTCTGATTATAAGATCGGGGGTTCGCAATGCACATCGTCTACATTCTCAAAAGCAGTAAGAATCCGAATCGACACTACGCCGGCGTCTGCAACGATCTGAACGCCTGAATTGCCGAGCACAACTCTGGCGAATGCAAAACGACCTCTAAAGGCGGTCGTTGGAGGTTAGAAACTGCCATTTACTTCAGCGACCAAGCCAAGGCGACGGCTTTCGAGAGGTAACTGAAGACAGGCTCCGGACATGCTTTTTCCGTAAAACACCTTTAATTACCGCCAAGCCGGAAGGCGATGAATGTGCTATAGCTGAAATATGAATGACGTTTTTCTAAGCAAAAGAATCTCTGTGCTTGCTTCTGTTGCGGTCGCCATTATCGTAAAGGCGAACGCAGCGTCCGCTTGCGTTACAACTTGGGAAAAGCCGGAAGAATTGAAACGGCAGTCAGAGGTTGTGGTTCAAGCTGTTGTGACGGGCACGGAAACGGCTCGTCGAACATTTCGTGGCATCGTCTATACTTACAAAGTCACCGTCCGAGCCGTCGAGCAGGGCAATTTAAGGGGCGAGTCGCTCAAATTTACGTACGAAGATTTGCTGATGCATCGAAGGGGAGATCGGGCCGTCTGTCCATTAAAGCATGGCTCCGGTATTGAGAACGACCTGAAACAAGGCGGACACTACCGTATGTATTTACGCTCAGCATCTGATACAGAGATACTTTTGGCCGAGGAGATGCCTGGGCAATCCCTGGCGGCCAAGCGGAAAGATCTTAGTTTCATTGGCACCGTGACAGAAATTAAGGCATCGCACCTTGGCGCTCCTTCATTGGCAGAGTGGGTTGTCACTTTTACTGTCGACAAGGTAACGCACGGAGACTTTTCGAAATCAACCTTCTCCATTCGAGTTCACAGCCCTGCGCGCTCAGGCTTACAGATCGGAGAGCATTACCCGGTCCAAGCGAAATGGAATGGAGCAGGGTATGACGTTGATGAATTCCAGTGGATGAAGGAGCGAAAATAGACGGAAGAGGTTCGTTCGTAAAAAGTTACATGACATAATTGACTTAAAACTAGATGCAGAAAGGAGGCAATTTAGGAAAGCTGCAAAGGATTTTGAGGGTTAAGACGGAGGAAATATTACACCGCCACATCGCTTTATGTATTTCAATAAATCACCCGGAATTTCTTGAAATGTCCCGCGAACAAATGGTCCAAGCTTCTGTCTAAATAAAACTCTAGAGCCGAGGGGGCCTAAGGCTGTCCCGGAACGCGTTTTTTTCGCAAGCGTTTATTGGCTGAGGCCAAGGCTGTGGCGCCGAAGCCGTGTCCAAGCGAATTACCCGGCTTTGAAGAAAACCGCAGAGGCTAACCCTTCCCATTATTTGGGAATTCCTGCGCGGACGCGCAATTAACAACTTGAAATTCTTCAGACAAAAGTATATAGAACCACGGCTTTCAGTTTGTAGATTGTACTAGTTTGTTTGCAGTTTAGCTTTTTGGTGGTTAAACAGCTATAACTGCTTGAGATCACGTAAGGGTGATTAGCTCAGATGGTAGAGCAGCTGACTCTTAATCAGCGGGCCCAAGGTTCGAGTCCTTGATCACCCACTCTTATTTTGTCTTTTTGGCCCCATGGGAGAGGGCTCCCATGCGCGGGGATGGTGGAATTGGCAGACACGCTAGACTTAGGATCTAGTGCGCTTAGCGCATGGGGGTTCGAGTCCCCCTTCCCGCATTTCTAAAAATGATTGTTTAAACAGCAAGCCGCGGTTTGGAAGGTATGGATTGCAAGATTTCAGTGGAAGAAAAAGGTGAAGTAGCGCGCAGCATCAGCATTGAGATTCCGCGCGAGCTGGTAAACGATCAGTACGAGCGAGAACTGCGCAAAGCGGTCTCCAGCGCCCAGGTAAAAGGTTTCCGTCCGGGACGCGCCCCGAAGGCAGTGGTGGCCAAGATGTATGGTCCGCAAATTCAAGGTGAGGTGCTCAAGCGGCTGATCTCGGATGCCTATCAGGGTGCGGTGCGCGATCATTCTCTCGATGTTGTCGGCTATCCTGAAATTCACATCGACAACGAGGATAATCTGGATTTACCGCTCGTTGTGCGTGCTGATGTGTCAATTTACCCGGCTCCAGAGCTCAAGGATTATTTCGGCGTGGAGTTCAGCGTAGAGAAACAGGAAGTGAGTGACGGGCAAATTGCGGAGCGTCTGGAGACGCTGCGCGCGAACTACGCCCGGCTCGAGCCGGTCACCGGACGCACGACGGTGGAGAAAGGCGATGTCGTCTGCATGGATTACGAAGGCGAATGCGAAGGACAGCCGTTCAAGGGATCGTCAGGAAAAGATGCTTACGTGGAAGTCGGTTCGGGCAAGTCTCTTCCCGGGATAGAGGATGCGCTGACCGGGATGAACGTGGGTGAGGTTAAGGAAACAGTGATTGTGATGCCGGAAGGGGCAAACGCCGAAGTCTCAGGCAAGGAAGCAAAATACACAATCACGCTTAAGTCTATCTTCACGCGGATTGTCCCCGAGCTCAACGATGAATTTGCGGCTCAGACTGGTGCCGCAGCAAGTGTCGAAGAGTTGAAAGAGCGTGTCAGTGAGCAGCTTGAACGGGAGGTGAAGCGTGCAAATGAAGCGGCGCGGGAAGATAAGCTGTTTCAAGCGATCATCGAGCGCAACCCGTTTGCCGTGCCGCAGCTAATGATCGACGAAGAGATTCGCGTGCTGCTCTTTGAGATGCGCCTTCTTGATGCACGCAATGAGAATTCATTTAAGGTCGATGTTACGCGCTTCCGGGAAGTGCTGGGCAAAGCAGCGGAGTTCCGTGTGCGGCGCGCGGTGGCGCTCTCGCGCATAATCGAGCAGGAAGGACTTAAGTTTAACGAAGATGATGTGAACGGCTGGCTTGACGAACTGGCCGCGCAGGAAAATGTTTCACGCGCTGAGGTAGATAAGATTTACGGTTTTCCAAAAGAGAAGAACCGGCTAAAAGATATGATGGCGAGCCGCAAGATGATCGATCAACTGCTCGCTTCAGCAAAGATCACGGAAGAAGAAAAGCGGAACGAGACGGCGGCAGGTTAATTGGCATCAACTTAGTTGGAGAAAACACGCTGTGAGCTACTACGTACCATTTGTCATTGAGCAGACGGGCCGCGGCGAGCGGTCTTATGATATTTACTCGCGGCTGCTGAAGGACCGGATTGTTTTTCTTGGGTCCGAGGTGACCGACACGGTAGCTAATCTTGTTACGGCGCAGCTTCTCTTTCTGGAGAGCGACGATCCGGAAAAGGATATTTACTTCTATATTAATTCTCCCGGCGGATCGGTGACGGCGGGGCTGGCGATATATGATACGATGCAATACATCGCACCGGATGTGTGCACGGTGTGCATCGGACAGGCGGCGAGTATGGGTGCTTTTCTTTTGGCGGCGGGCGCCAAG
This sequence comes from Pseudomonadota bacterium, assembly GCA_029555385.1. GTDB lineage: Bacteria > Bdellovibrionota_C > UBA2361 > SZUA-149 > SZUA-149 > JAKPSH01. Next base: position 2,898 of record JAKPSH010000197.1, on the reverse strand, counting down.
GGCAAGCGAGTCGCTTTGCGCCACTCGCGCATTATGATCCATCAGCCGATGGGCGGCTTCCAGGGGCAGGTGACGGATGTGGAGATTCATGCCCGCGAGATGTCGCGTTTGAAGGTCGCGTTAAACGAGGTGCTGAGTGAGCACACCGGACAAGAGTTCGAACGGATTAAGCAGGACACGGAGCGTGACTATTTTATGTCTGCACAAGAGGCTAAGGAATACGGGTTGATCGACAGCGTGGTTGTCAAAAGGCCGATACAGCTTAAGACGACGTAAGGGCCTGAAACTTAAGGGTGTTTTTATTGCATTGTTGGCCAGGCTCCATCTATAAGCTATAATCCAAGCCCAAGGCTGGCGCATTTTAGTGTTTGGCCGGCATAACACTTAAAAAAGCGGCTCGCGAGACAGATTAATTTCCGAGGTGAATGTGGCAAAAGGTGTGGAACGAGGACAGTCCGGGTTGTGCTGCAGTTTCTGCGGCGCAAGCCAAGAGGAAGTGCGAAAACTTATCGCGGGTCCGGGCGTTTATATTTGCGACCAGTGCATCGACCTTTGCAACGACATAATTCTCGATGAAGCTGAGGAGGATTCGAGCGGGGAGCGCTTGGATCATGTTCCCAAGCCGAAGGAAATCCGGGCTCACCTCGACGAATATGTAATTGGGCAAGATGCGGCTAAGAAGATTCTTTCCGTTGCCGTCTATAATCATTACAAGCGGATTGATGAAAAGACCTCAACCAAAGCTGAGGTGGAGATCGCCAAGTCGAATATTATGCTGATGGGACCGACTGGTTCAGGGAAAACGCTGCTTGCGCAGACGCTGGCCCGGATTCTGGATGTGCCATTTACGATCGCGGACGCTACTAATCTGACTGAGGCGGGGTATGTTGGTGAGGATGTTGAAAACATAATCCTCAGCCTGCTGCAAGCAGCGGATTATGATGTGCAGCGCTGTGAACGCGGCATCGTTTATATCGACGAGATCGACAAAATATCGCGCAAGTCCGAGAATCCTTCGATTAGCCGGGATGTCTCGGGAGAGGGGGTGCAGCAGGCGCTGCTTAAGATTCTTGAGGGTACAAAGGCGAGTATTCCGCCAAAGGGTGGACGCAAGCACCCGCAGCAGGAATTCCTGCAAGTGGATACCACTAATATTTTGTTCATTTGCGGCGGTGCTTTTACCGGGCTTGAAGACATAGTCCGGCGGCGTTCTGTGGGGAACGCGCTGGGTTTTAATCCGGCGGCAAAGCTGGTTTCCGCGCATAAAAGGAAATATATGCCGGAAGTGAGGCCGGAAGACCTGTTAAAGTTCGGGCTGATCCCAGAGTTCGTTGGCCGCCTGCCCGTGATCGCGTGTCTGGAAGAGTTGGACGAGAAAGCGCTGATCAAGATTTTGGTTGAACCAAAGAATGCTCTGGTTAAGCAGTATCAGCGTTTGTTCGAGATGGAGGGAGTGAAACTGAAATTCTCGGAAGGCTCGCTCAAAGCTATCGCCTCGATGGCGCTCGAGCGCAAGATGGGTGCGCGAGGCTTGCGGGCTATTCTCGAGACCGTGATGCTGGAACTGATGTATGAAATTCCATCGCAGAACGATATCCGCGAGATAGTCATTTCGGAGGATACAATCACCCGGAACGAACAGCCGCTCATTGTGTATGAGCATCAGGCGGAAACCGCGTAATTCTCCCTAAACCAGTAAAGAGATACAGTTGCATGCGCTGTGTTGCGTGCTTAGATAGGTGTGGCGAACTTCTCCCGTTGCAATAGCGGCGTGGGGTGGGATATTTAATTGGATTGGGATTCCGAGCTTATCTGTGAATAATTGACAAGTTCTTGGAATCCTTACCTGAGTGCATGACCTGGATTATGTTTGGGGGCCGGGAATCCCTGAGTATACATGGGAGCGTCTAACACTTTAGGGTAGTTCAAACTGCAAGTAAGGTTTTATAACGGCTTGTAAATCGAGTGGTGGGCATGAGCAGCGAAAATTTCAATCCGGTTCCTTTATTAGCACTCCGGGATATCATTATTTTTCCGCAGATGGTGGTTCCCCTTTTTGTTGGACGGGAAAAGAGTGTGCGGGCGCTGGAAGAGGCGGAACGGCAGCGCAAGCCTATCATGCTTGCCGCGCAAAAAGACGCGAAGACCCACCATCCAGGACCGAATGACATTTACGAGGTCGGGACGCTCGGCGACATCATGCAGATGATGAAGCTTGCTGACGGCACGGTGAAAGTGCTTGTCGAAGGCAAGCGGCGCGCCCGCATCAAAAAGTATATCGAAACGGAGGAATATTTCCTGGTCGATGTCGACGTGATGACCGAGCGGTCGGAAGTGAGCGCTGAAGTGAAAGGCCTGATGCGTTCGGTTACGTCGGCTTTTGAATCGTATGTCAAGCTGGGCAAGAAAATCAGCCCGGAGATGATACACCAGATCCACGCCATTGAAGATCCTTTCCGGCTGGCCGATGCGGTCATCGTGCACCTTAATATCAAGCTCGAAGAGAAGCAGGTAATCCTGGAGACGGATGATGCCGGTGCGCGGCTGGAGAAAATATATACGCACATGAAATCGGAGATCGAGATTCTCCAGGTGGAAAAGCGAATCCGCACCCGCGTCAAGAAGCAGATGGAGAAGACGCAGAAGGAGTATTACCTCAACGAACAAATGCGGGCGATCCAGAAAGAGCTCGGTGAGAAGGACGACTTCCGCAATGAAATTCAAGAGCTGGAAGACAAGCTGAAAGCAAAGGCGATGCCCGAGGATGCGCGGGATAAGACCGAGAAAGAGCTGCGCAAACTGAAAATGATGTCGCCGATGTCTGCGGAAGCGACGGTGGTGCGCAATTATGTCGACTGGATGCTGAGTCTGCCCTGGGATGAGTATTCCGAGGACAAG
>JAKPSH010000179.1 GCA_029555385.1 Pseudomonadota bacterium | reverse complement strand
TTAAAGACTATACAAACCGAGGGACTGGACAAATCGGTGCTTGTTGCCCCGCTTGAAGCGGCGATCAACTGGTCACGCGCCGGCTCGATTTGGCCGCTCACATTCGGCATTGCCTGCTGCGCCATCGAAATGATGGCAGCCGGGGCTGACCGCTTTGACCTCGACCGTTTTGGCGCCGGAGCTTTCCGTCCGACTCCGCGCCAGGCAGATTTGATGATTGTCGCTGGCACGCTCACTTATAAAATGATGCCGCGGCTGAAACGCCTTTACGAGCAGATTCCCGAACCGAAATTCGTTATGGCGATGGGCGCATGCACCATCGGCGGCGGCCCTTACTGCAAACACGGCTACCATGTCGTTAAAGGCATCGACCGTGTAATCCCTGTCGATATCTACGTACCCGGATGCCCGCCGCGCCCCGAGGCTCTTATTGACGCGCTGCTCCGGCTCCAGGATTCCATCTCCCGCAGCCGCCCCCTGTCCGGCTCAGCAAATCGGCACGGCAAACATGCATCGCCAACCGGAGGGAAAGAATAAATGATGAGTCCGGCTGAAATTCATGCTTTGCTTCGCACCCGCTTCGGTGCCGCCATTGCAGACTTTGTCCAACCGTCTGCCGGCGAACCGGTGCTCGGCATCGCCCCAGCCGCGCTTCACGACGTCTGCTTATTTCTGCGCAATACTGAGGAAACGTGCTTCGATTTTCTGCGCTTGATTACAGCCGTCGACTGGACCGACCGTTTTTCGTCCGTTTATCATCTCTACAGCTATAATCATTATCACAGCATTACCCTCAGCGTTGACCTTGACCGCAGCAATCCTTGCGTCTGCTCGGTGGCCGATATCTGGCCTGCCGCGAACTGGCACGAGCGTGAAAGCTTCGACATGATGGGCATCGTCTATCAAGGGCATCCCGAGCTATCCCGTATTCTGCTGCCCCTGGACTGGGAGGGACATCCGTTGCGCAAGGACTACCGCGCACCGGAGCAGTATCACGGAGTCAAGCATGAATAGCGCGAGAGAGAACCGCTCCCCGGATGCAATCGAGTCACTCCGCACCGAGGAGTTGATGATCAACATGGGGCCGCAGCATCCGTCGACCCACGGCGTGCTCCGGCTCGTCATCCGCACCGACGGCGAACTGGTCAGCGAAGCCTGGCCCCATATCGGCTATCTGCACCGTTCCTTTGAAAAGATCGGCGAGTCCGTCAACTACAACCAGGTCGTTCCGTATACGGACCGCCTGGATTACCTCGCCTCGATGAATAACGCACTTGCCTATTGCCTGGCAGTGGAGCGCCTCGCCGCGATTGAAGTCCCGCTTCGCGCCGCATATTTGCGCGTCATTATGGCTGAGCTTAACCGCATCGCCTCGCACTTGGTCGCCTTCGGCACGTATGCTCTCGACCTAGGCGCGTTTACACCTTTTCTTTATGGATTCCGCGAACGCGAAGATATTCTGGCTATCTTTGAGCAGGCAAGCGGCGCACGACTGCTTTATCATTATCCGCGAATTGGCGGGGTGGCTCGTGATATCGGCCCCGATACCGTTCAGGCCATTCGCCGCTTTATCACCGTGATGCGCGCTGCGTGGCCCGAATACAACGCGCTTTTGTCGAACAACGCGATCTTTATCAAACGCACAGCCAACGTCGGCATCGTGCCGCGCGCCCAGGCGATCGCCCACGGACTGACCGGACCATGTCTGCGCGGCTCCGGGATCAGCTATGACGTGCGTAAGGCACATCCCTATTCGCATTACGAAGACTTCACGTTCGCCATCCCGGTCGGCGAAGGAAAGATGGGCACTTTGGGCGATTGCTGGGATCGCTACTGGGTGCGCATGGTCGAGATTCTGGAAAGCTTGAAAATCATCGAGCAAGCGCTTGACGGCCTGCCCCAAGGACCGTTTCTCGCCAAGCTGCCGCGCACAGTCAAGGTTCCAGCCGGGGAAGTTTATGTGCCGTGCGAGAACCCCCGCGGAGAGCTTGGCTTTTACCTTGTTGCGCAGGGCAAGCCGCAGGCAATGCGCCTCAAGGTGCGCGCGCCCTCATTCTGCAACCTTTCGATTACGAATGCGCTTGCGCGCGGCGTGCTGGTTGCCGATGTCGTGGCGATTATCGGCAGCATTGATATTGTTTTAGGCGAAGTGGACCGCTGATTTATGTTATTTCCACGAAGGAAGAACGGCGATGCACAGTGTGATTGAGGAAATTCAGCGCTTTTCGCCCGGCGCTCTGTTCTGGCCGCTGCACAGCGAATGGGCCTGGCTGGTTTATGCGCTGGCCTTTGCCTGCTGCGCTGCGCTTGCGCTGGCTTGGATGGCCGTGATGGCAATGGCCTGGACATACGGCGAGCGAAAAATTGCCGGCTTTATTCAAGGCCGGATCGGCCCGAACCGCGTCGGCCCATGGGGCCTTCTCCAGCCCATTGCCGACGGCATCAAGCTGCTGGCGAAAGAAGATGTGATTCCCCGCATTTCCTCCCGCGTGCTTTATGTGCTGGCACCTGCCCTCGTCTTTATCGGGGCGCTGCTTCCCTTCGCCGCCCTGCCCTTTAGCGAACGTCTTGTGCCTGTAGATATGGAACTGGCACTGCTTTATATTCTCGCTTTTGAGGCAATCGAGGTCATCGGCATCCTCATGGCGGGCTGGGCCCCCGGCAGCAAGTGGTCGCTCTACGGGGGCATGAGGCTTGCCGCACAGATGCTCTCCTACGAGATTCCCATGGGTCTCTGCGTGCTGGTCATCGTGCTGCTGTGCGGCTCGTTGGACTTTACGGAGATCGTAGCCTGGCAGTCTACGACTGCCTGGGGCTTGGAACATCCGTGGATTCTCGGCTGGGCGATCTTCCGGTCGCCGGCGGCTTTGCTAGCTTTCTTTATCTTCTATATCGGCGGCCTTGCCGCCACAAAACGCGCCCCTTTTGACTTGCCCGAGGCAGAAAGCGAGCTTGTCGCCGGCTACCACACCGAGTATTCGGGCATGCGTTTCGCGTTTTTCTTTATGGCAGAATACGCTTCGATGTACGTCATCTGTGCTCTTTGCGCGATTCTTTTTCTCGGCGGCTGGCACGGACCCCTGCCAGTTCCTTCTGTTCCTGACGGCGCAACGATCACCGGACGCTGGCTTGAGTTTACTGGTTCACTCGATGCTGCGGACAAGGCCCCGCTCCTGCGTCTTGCTGCGGCTTCATTCGAGCTGTTTCAGGACCCGCAGAGCATGCGCATCATGCTCCGTGAGGCGATTGGCGCCGTCAATATGCTCGGCAAATCCTTCGCCTTGTATTTTATAATGATCTGGGTACGCTGGACACTGCCCCGCATCCGCATCGATCAAGTAATGTATCTTTGCCTGAAAGTACTGCTGCCTTTCGCGCTGGGCTGCGTTGTGTGGACAATGATTCAAGTAGCGCTGTTTCCATAAACCGGAGTTTTATGACTGTTAGTGCCGCCAAGCGACATCCTTTTGTGCAGTACTTCGCCGATCTCTGGAGCGGCGTTACCACAACTTGCACCGGTTTGCGGCTGACCCTGCGCTACTTATTTAAGCCGAAAGTCACATTGCTCTATCCCGAAGAGCGCCCAGCTATTCCTGCAGGACATCGCGGCATTCATCGCTACGTCGAGGAAGAGTGCCTTCTTTGCCGCGCCTGCGAAGCAGCGTGTCCGGTGGACTGCCTCGTCATCAACGCCATCGGGCGCGGCAAGGACCGGATGATCCTCAATTTTGATATTGACTACGCAAAGTGCTTGTTTTGCAACCTGTGCTGCGAGGCATGCAACCCCAAGTGTTTGGTACTTACCGGAGACTATGACCTCTCGACGACGAAGCGCGATACTTGCCTGATTGATTTCGCGCATCGCAAGACATCCGCGCAAATCGAGGAGCATAAAAAGTTTCTTGAACAAAAAGAAGCTGAAAAGAAAGCCGCGGCAGAGAAAAGGGATGCGCCCAAAGAGTGTGGAGAAGAAGGCAATGGCAGCAACTGAAACAGCAGGCTGGCTCGGTGCGAATCTAAGTTTCTGGGCAATTACGATACTCGTGCTAGTATCCGCAGCGTTCACGGTTTATGCCCGCAGCATTATTCAGGCAGCCTACAGCCTCTTCTTTACGCTACTAGGTATGGCCGGGTTTTACGTGCTGCTCGGTTCGGGATTCTTGGCCATTGCCCAGGTAATTATCTATATTGGGGGCATTCTCGTGCTGATCATGTTTGGCGTGCTGCTCACTGACCGCCCAATCGCCGCGCAAACCAGCTCCCTGAAGTGGACCTATGCCGCAGCTTCCCTTGGAACAGGGCTCTTGCTGGTTAACGTGTTCATTCGCATCATTCTCAGCGCCGACTGGCAGCCGGCTTCGGCGCTTGGCGAACCGCGTGAAGCAATCGCCGAACTGGGGCATGTCCTACTCGGCAGCCAGCTTCTCTCGCTGGAACTCGCCGGTCTGACGCTGCTCCTCTGTCTCATCGGCGCAGCATATCTTGTGCGAAGACGTGAACAATAAGGAACAGACTGATGAAGGACTTTTTACAGCTCATGGGTTCGACTACGGCAACGCCGGTAGGCTTGGAGGCTTATTTGATCGTTGCCGCGGCGCTCTTTGTGCTGGGGTTGACGGCGTGTATTGCCCGACGAAATGCCATCGGCATTCTCATTGGCATAGAACTGATGCTTAACGCCGCCGTGCTGAATTTTATGGCGTTCTGGCGCTTCCAAGGCTCCCCTCTCGACGGCCCTGCGGCGCTGGCCGGGCCCGTGATGGGCATCTTTATCATTGTCCTTGCGGCCTGCGAAGCCGCCGTGGCGCTGGCGGTGCTGCTCAACCTCTACTTCAATTTCGGCACGGTGGAAGTGGACATGGTCCATGAGATGAAGGAGTAAGCGCGGATGCTTAACGAAATTGAACTGCTCGCACAAATAATCTTTCTTCTGCCTGTCGCGGCCTTCACCGTGCTGGCGCTATGTCACCACCGCCTGCCTGGTCACGGTGATCTTACTGCGACTTCGGTACTCGGCACCAGCTTGGTGCTCTCCGTTGCTGTTTTTCTTGCGGCGCTCCACGCACCCGATAATATCCTGGTCAATATTTCATTTCCGTGGCTTGCTGCCGGAGAAGCATCCATACTCAGCGGCGGCATACTCGTCGACAAACTGACCGCTGTCATGCTCGTTGTCGTAACTCTCGTCAGTTTCCTGGTGCACCTTTTCTCCGTAAAATATATGGAAGGTGATGCGCGTTACGGCCGATACTATTGCGGTTTACTGCTCTTCACCGCATCCATGCTGGGACTCGTCCTCGCCAACAACATGCTTTATCTCTTCATCTTCTGGGAGCTTGTCGGGCTTAGCTCTTATGTGCTGATCGGCCACTGGTTTGAGAAGAAGTGCGCCGCCGATGCGGCAATCAAGGCCTTCATCACAACGCGCATCGGCGATATCGGCATGCTGATCGGCATTCTCATCTGTTACGTCGAGACGGGCTCCCTAGAATTCTCCGAGATTTTCGCCGCGGTGCATACCGGGGTATTAACTGGTTCGCTGCGCACACTGGCCGGTCTCGGCATTTTCTTCGGTGCAATGGGCAAGAGCGCTCAGTTCCCGCTCCACGTCTGGCTGCCTGATGCGATGGAAGGTCCCACCCCGGTCAGCGCCCTCATTCACGCCGCGACGATGGTCGCTGCCGGCGTATACTTAACCGGACGCATGCTGCCTATTTTCGACAGCCCAACCCTGCTCGCTATCGCCTACGTCGGAGGCTTCACCGCGCTCTTCGCCGCAACAATTGCGCTGGTTCAGGACGACATCAAGAAAGTACTTGCTTACTCTACCGTCAGTCAGCTTGGATACATGACCCTGGCGCTTGGCGTCGGCGGCTATGCCGCCGGTCTTTTTCATTTAACCACCCACGCTTTCTTCAAGGCGGGATTATTTCTCGGCGCCGGAGCCGTTATTTACGCCATGCACCACGAGCAGTCGATGAGCAAATACGGCGGATTATGGCGCAAAATGCCGAAGACCACGGCTTGTTATCTCCTTTCGACTCTCGCCCTCATCGGCTTCCCCGGTTTTTCGGGGTTCTGGAGCAAAGATGCGATTCTGGCTGACGTGCTCGAGTTCTCGCTGGAACGCGGCCATTATTTTCTACCCTTAGCCGGATTTGTTACGGTCATGCTTACCGCCTTTTACATGTTTCGCCAGTTCTTCCTTACGTTCACCGGCGAACCTCGCAGCAAGCACGCCTACGAACAGGCGCATGACGTCCCATGGCAAATGCTCGGCCCGCTTGTCATCCTCGCCATCCTTTCACTGACCGGGGGCGGATTCGGCCATTGGTTCGAAGAAATGAATCCCAAAAGAAACGCTCTTGAGCAAATTCAGGATTTTGCCCGCGCCGGCGTACAAACCCCGTTGGTGCAAGAGGCACGTTTTAAGTCTGCTGCTCCTCGCGCAAAAGACCTCACGCCGGCAGCGCGCAAAACCGAGCGAGTTCTGACTAAACATGCGGAAAGCAGCGGTGAGCTTCGGCACTTTGCCCACCAAACGGCGATGATTCTTTCGACGGCTTTGGCCTTGGCGGGCATGGCATTGGCCTGGCTCATGTATTTTCAGCGCAAAACAGGCAAAGTCGCTTTCGAGCCCGGGCGTTTGGTTGAGTGGTGTCCAAACATACACCGCGTTCTCCTGCACAAGTATTATCTCGATGAGTTGTACCGAACACTTTTTATTCTGCCGTTAAGGCGCTTATCTTCGTTCTCCGCGCTTTTTGACCGCGGAGTTATTGATTCCCTGGTCAATGCGTTCGGGTATGCCGGCCGGATTGGCGCACTGGCCGCAGAAGCCCTGGACCGGCTTGTTGTGGACGGGCTGCTCGTGCTCGGCCTGGCACGAGCAAGCTCTGCGTGCGGTGAGCGCTGCCGTGCGCTCCAGACCGGGTACATCAGGCAGTATCTGCTGTTTACTCTAGTGGCAGTCGTATTTTTGTCGGTCGTTTTGGTTTATCTCCTGTAGTGGTGCTTATAACATGCGAGTCTTGGTAATATGAGTAAGCTTCTTCTTTCTCTGATCACATTTCTCCCGCTGGGCGGCATGGTTATTCTGCTGTGCATTCCCGGCAGGTTTTCAGCAATTCACCGGGCTGTGGCTGTTGTCACCACCGGCTTGGTCTTTTTGCTCACGCTGGTGCTTGCTGCCCGGTTCGACCCGTCCCAGATCACCACCGCCTCGGTTTACTCTGCTTACGACGCAGCAACATTTGTGGAGTGCGCCTGGATCAAGTCTTTCCACATTTATTACCGCCTTGGCGTAGATGGGCTGTCTGTCGCGCTAATTGTGCTTACCGGGCTCCTCTCGTTTCTTGCCACATTCACCGCGTTTTCAATCACCAAGCAGGTGAAGGCTTTCTTCGCCCTTTATCTCATTTTAGTGACAGGCATGATGGGCGTCTTCACCGCGCTGGATTTCTTCCTCTTCTATGTCTTTTGGGAACTGATGCTGCTGCCGATGTATTTTCTCATCGGCATCTGGGGCGGAGAAAACCGGGCCTACGCCGCAATCAAGTTTTTTATCTATACGCTGCTGGGCTCCGTGCTTATTCTCCTCGTCATTCTGGCGTACTACGTAAAGATGAAGTCCATCGGTGTTCCTGAATATGCTTTTAATATTCCGGAGCTTATTGCCCGCCGTCCCTTTGCTTATCCAGGCGGCGCTACGTTAATGCAGCATCTGCTTTTCTGGTGCCTTTTTATAGGCTTCGCAATTAAGGTTCCGAGCTTCCCCTTTCATACCTGGCTTCCCGACGCCCACGTCGAAGCCCCCACGGCAATTTCCGTTATTCTTGCCGGTGTGCTTTTGAAAATGGGCGGCTACGGCATTCTCCGCCTGAACTATCCGCTCCTGCCCGAGGTCGCCGGGACGGACAGTGTCATGTATTTTCTTGCCGTACTCGGTCTGGTCAACATCATTTACGGCGCTTTCTGTGCGCTCGGACAGAAGGACTTCAAACGCCTCGTTGCCTATAGTTCCATCAGCCATATGGGTTATGTCATTCTGGGCATTGCCGTGCTTAACAGCGAGGGGGTCAACGGTGCAATCTTCCAAATGTTTGCCCACGGGATATCATCGGCGATGATGTTTATGCTTGTCGGCGTAATCTACGAGCGCGCTCATCACCGCGAAATTGCACGTTTCGGCGGTCTTGGCGTACAGATGCCCAATTATTTTGCCCTGGCCATTGTCGGATTTTTCGCTTCTCTTGGCCTACCGGCCATGGTCGGATTCGTTGGTGAAGTGCTTGTGCTGCTCGGTTCGTTCGACTACAGCAGAGCAATCACGGCTTGCGCAACTCTGGGCATGCTGCTTACCGCCGCCTATATTCTCTGGACAATGCAGCGTGTTTTCTTAGGCACACCTAAACCCGAGCATCAGGGTTTTCCCGACTGCAGTGCGTGGGAGCTAATCTCGCTTGTGCCTCTTGCCGTTTGCGCTATTGTCTTCGGGATCTTGCCCGGATGCGTTTTGGAAATCTACCGCACCTCAAGTGCCGTCTTTTTGAGTTATTTTTAAATGATGCTCGCCGATCTTCTTCATAACTGCGCAGCATGTCTGAGTGAAGGCGTGCTCGCTCTGACAATTATTGCGGTGCTCATCGCCGACATGCTGCTGCCCTTCAACACCAGCCGCGGTGTTTGTACTGTGCTCGGTGTTTTCGGCGCTTGCGCGGCGCTGCTTGCCCTGGCTTATGCCCCTCCGGTCACTGACCCCGCCGCACCGGAGATGTTCTTCAGCGGAGTCTTCATCAGCGACCGGCTTTCGCTGATCTTCAAGATTATTTTCTACCTTGGCGCGATTTTTACGCTGCTTTTTTCCGAGCGTTCCTCCGAGCTTTCCCGCTACCGTTTCGGCGAGTATTCAGCGCTGGTTTTGGGGGCGGTGTTGTCCGCCTCCTTTTTGGCCTCAGCAAACAATTTCGTCTTATTTCTCCTTGCGTTTGAGACGCTCTCCCTATGCTGCTACGTGCTTGCGGCCTATGACAAGCATGCGCGGCTGCCCGGAGAGGCAGCGCTGAAGTATTTGCTTTACGGCGCCGTGGCCTCAAGCATTATGCTTTTTGGCTTAAGTTATATCTACGGTCTGACCCAGACGTTGAGTATTGACCGCAGCATGGTCAGCCTTGCCGAACAGGCTGTTCTCGGCACCGGCACGCTGGTAGTTTATCTATCCATGCTGCTCGTCCTGACGGGGATCGGCTTTAAGATTGCGATGTTTCCCTTCCATTTCTGGTGTCCGGACGTATACCAAGGCGCCCCAACACCCGTCGCCGCGTTTCTTTCCGTGGTATCGAAAGCCGCCGGTTTTGCTGCGCTGCTGCGCCTTGCCGCACCTGTAATCAGCGCCCCTCAGCTTGCCGCATACACCTCTCCCGTGGACCGGCTGCAGGCAATGCATCTTCTTTTCGGCTTGGCGGCGTGTATCACTATGACCTATGGCAACCTTGCGGCACTCCGCCAGACCAATGCCAAGCGCCTTCTCGCCTATTCCTCCATCGCTCATGCCGGCTACCTCTTGCTCGGACTCGCCGTGTTTCGCTCAGATGCCGTGGAAGCCATGCTGGCCTATCTGATTATTTATACCCTGATGAATCTCGGCGCATTTTGGGTAGTCATCCTGCTTGTGCGTGAAACCGGCAGCTCAGAGATTGACTCCTTTGCCGGCGCGGCTTTCAAGTCACCGCTCCTTTTTGCGGTTCTCTTTCTCTGCCTGATATCCTTGACTGGCCTGCCGCCGACAGCCGGCTTTGCCGCTAAGTTTCTTCTTTTTAAGAGCGTGATCGCCGCCGGTATCGATGCCATGGGCGGTGGAGCACGGATTAGTCTCAACGCCGCGTACTATTTCGCCCTGGCGTTGGCCGGTGTGCTGAACAGCGCTGTATCGCTTTTCTACTACATGAAATTCGCAAGAAAAATGGTTTTCGAAAAGCAGCCCAATTTGCAGTTTGCCTGCACCCGCCTGGAGGCGATGTACGCGCTGGCGCTTGGTCTGCCTTTACTGCTTTTGCTTGATTTCGACCCGCTTTTAGATTTAGTTAGCGGGGTGCTTAATCCCGTATTGCCGACGATGCTCACATTACTTAAATGAAACCTGAAGACGACGCACTTATCGCCCTTTTGCAGCAGATTTTTAATTGGAAGCATAATTCGCTTGCGGCATATATCACGGGCGCAGAGCCTTATGTCCGAGCCGGCCAGAAAGATCTATTGAAGCTCATTATGTCGATCGGCGACGAGGACCGCAAGGACCGCGACCGGGCCGCAGAACTGATGCATCAGCGGGAAAGCACGCCGCGCATTGAGCCTTATCCGCATTACGTGGCAGATTTGAACTACCTGTCTCTGGATTACCTCGCGGCAGTGTTGACTAAGGAACTGTCTGCTCAGCAGGAACAGCTCACCCAGTTCCTGACCCGGCCGGGCCTGCCCGGGGATACTCAGGCTTTCTTGCAGTCCATTGCCGCAAGAACCGCCCGGCAGCTTGAGACCCTGGCCAAACATCTGCCGTGACGGAGAACATGCGTCAGACCGCAGCGGGCGGCCTTGCCGTTCTCGCGTCCGCACTCTGTTTTTACCTGGCGACGGTTGTTATCGGACTGGCGCACAAGGAGTTCCCTATCGGCGCGGCATATTTCGTCTTCGCGCGCTCATTTGTCGGTTTCTTCGCTGTCGCGGCGCTGATGCTTGCACGGCGTCAAAGTTTCCGCGCCTGCCGTTACTCTTTTCTTTTCTCCCGCGGCGTGGCCAATCTTGCTGCAATATTCGTTTTCTTCAAAGCGGTGGCGCTGACCAGTGCCACGGAAGCAAACATTCTTAACCTCAGCTACCCCGTTTTTGTCGCCGTGTTTTCCTGGCTCTCTCTGCCGCGCGAGCGTGATTATCTTGGTTACATTACCAGCGTGGCGGCATTTATCGGCGTGTTATTCGTCATAAATCCCGGGCCGCTCGGCGTCGATTACCGCCAGTTTTGGGGATTAGGCTCAGCAGTGCTCAGCGCCATCGCGGTGCTTTCACTTAACCTCTCGCGCCAAGACAACAGCACCGAGGTAGTGCTGCTCTACATGTTCGGCATCGGTACGCTCGGCAGTGCGCTGCTCGCCTATGATGAACTATATTTCCCCAACCGGCAGGAAGCACTGTACCTCGTCCTTTCCGCCGTCTTGGGCGTGCTCGGCCAATACCTGTTGACCTATGGTCAGAGCCATATTAGTGCCGTGGAAACTAGTATTATCTCATCAAGCCGGATTCTGATCGCGGCGCTGCTTGGCCCCTATCTCGCCGGAGACGCTCCGCTTGCGGGCATCGCCTGGGCCGGTGCTATCATCATCTTTGCCTCCAACGCGCTGCTCGCCGTCCGCAAATTCAAGAAATCGCAGCGCGATGAATTGACAGTTCCGCTCAACTAGAGCTGTTTACGATTCCTCGTATCTGCCG
>JAKPSH010000154.1 GCA_029555385.1 Pseudomonadota bacterium | reverse complement strand
CTTGGGCAGCTCCTGTTTGCCATCGATAGTCTGGCCCCCCATCTGCGGGCCGGCTTTGTTGCCCTACAGCAGCCGGGTTTTGGAGTCCGGACTCAAATCGAGATACAACGGCATGACTCGATCCTCCCTTCGTTTCGGCTCTTCCTCAAAACCACCCTTTGCCCCTTGAGCCAGCGGGGGCAAGGTTTACTCAGTAAGCCAGACTCTCCGCACACGATAGCGGAGGCCAAGGGAAACTCTCCCGCTGAGACCTTGAATCAAGCATCTCAACGGGAGAGTCTCTGGCAGAGTAAGGCCGAAAGCGGCAGAGAACCGCATAAAAAACGAAACTGCTCTGCTCTCTCAAGAGACCACAAAAGCAGTGCTTCTGGCCTTTGAAAAAAGCAGATTATCTCGATAATTCTCGCAATGTTTGCACTAAGAAAGAACGGTGGCAGGAGAATAGGCTAATATTCCCCAATTCTTAACTCAAGATACGCGAAAATACAAACATTAAGCAAAGAGGAGGGCGGCACCCCTCGGAGCCGTCCTCATACGCGCCGGTGCGCGTGATTAACCGACATCGCATCGTGCGGGCTTGGCGAGCGCGAGTCGAAAGGAATATCCGGCGGCGCAATCGCACCGCTGCCGGCAACGGTGATGCGATTGAGCACATGCCATGCCGCTGCGTTCTTTTTCACGCGGGCTGCTTTCTGCAGTTTGATGTAAATCAAACTCGTTTGCGCAAGTTCCGCCTGTGACGCTGCGGTGATCCAGATCTCCAAGATCGAACCGCCGGATTTCTTTTCATACTCATCCTGCGATTTTCGAGAAATCACCGTGATGGTTACTTGACCGTCTTGAAACTTGCGCTCATCCCGGCCGGTAAAGCCGTGAAGATCCCACAAGCTTCCGTTTGCAGCTTTGTCAAAAATGAGCGGAGATTGCTCTACCGAAAAGCGGATCTCAATGTCCATGACATTCCTTTCCATCTTTTTACTGCCGAAGCTGACGCACGCAAGTCTGCTCATGCAAACCCCCGTGCATCAGCGGCAGCTTCTTTGATGGAAAAGAAAAGGACATTCCCGCCAAATCATAAAACAAAAAAAAACCGAACCAAGGGGTGCTGCCCAGCGCCTGAATGCCTCACGCGGCAGGTTCACCCGGATACTGCTTCTTGTAGCGTTATTATAGCTTGTTTTTATGGATTTTGAAGAGGCGCGTTAGATTCCTCGATTATTCTTGAGAAAACAATATTTTGCGCATAGAAAACAGCCGCTGCTGTTTTCCGTTTGCGTGCAAGCCATCGCTCTTTGTGAGAAGCTCTACTCGGCTGCGTATTGGACTGCTCTCGCTCAGTAACCTGAGTTTTAACCGGAGAAGGGACGCCCTGGTGCCTTGCGGCTCCGGGCGTCCCTTGGATTGTTTTCCGGGTTGCGTGCATACTGTCGCCCTGCGCCGCATCAGCTCGCTGCCAGCTCGGACGCCAAACGCTTGGGCACCAGCTTGCTCCGGTCCTGCCACGGCAGGACGGGCATCGCCGGGTGATCGGGGCCGAAAGTGCGCAGCGCGACCAGATCCGTGTCGCCGGTGTTCTCGATCACCACCTGGTTCGCCGTCGCGGCGGGGATGATGAAGCACCAGTTCCCCAGATCCCCGGGCTTGAGCGCCCGCGGCGCGCACGCCGGGTGCGCTCCGACTTTGCCCATGCCCTTGACGACGATCAGGTCGCTGCCGACGGGATCCTGCATTGTGTACTTGACGCCCGGCTGGATGACCAGGCGCTTCGAGGCGAGGACCTGCTCGTTGTTCTGGCGGCCGAAGGCGCCGTAGATGATCCACGTGTCCGTGACGTCGGTGCCGTCGCACGTATCGCGATCCAAGATCGGTGCGCAGGTATGCTTCTCCTCGTAGAGCGGATCGTGAATCGACTCCCAGTCGAGCGCCTGATCGGATACCAGGTAGTCGAGCAGGTCATCCCGGTCGACTTTCGCGTCCGCTTCGACGTCTTCGACCTGCAGGTGCTTCGGGATTTCGCGGCCGGTGAGCAGCCAGCGCGCAATCTTCATCATCCGTTCGTACATCCGGTAGCCGTCGTCGTCGAACTGCGGCTCGTAGTGCGGCAGCAGCGCCGCCGGGCCGTGCAGGGTCTGCGTCTTCATCAGCATCGCCTTTCCCGGATGCATCAGGACCCAGCGGGCGTGCCGCTTGAGGATCTTCGCCGGGTCGTCCCAGCCCTTGCGCGTCAGGTGCTCACGGAGCCGCTCCGGCCCGAAGTCCTGCTGCAGGCCGAGCGCCATGAAGCAGTGCTCGTCGTAGAGGTCGTAGTCGACGACCATCGACTCTTCAATCCAGTACGCCTCGTCCTTGACATCGTGGGTGTGATGCGGGAGGCGCCCCTTGTTGATGAAGAACTTGCTGTACCTCCGCATGCCCCGGCCGAGCGCCTTCAAGCGCGGGCCGAGGATATCATCGGGGAGGGTCTGGACGAAGTCCTCCAGCGCGACGAGCCTCTTCGCGCCGCCATCCTTCACCACGATGTAACAGCGGCCGGAGCCAAAGAATCCGTGGGAGCGCAAGAACTTCTCCTCGGAGGTGAAGCCCATGAAGCCGAACCAGACCTCGTCCCACTCGTAGCCGGGGATGGGACTCCGGTAGGCGGAGATGATCGGGTTTCCTGCGCCGGAGGCGCAGAAGGGCCGGCACATCATCGCGGTATTGGTCGCCAGCGCGCCTTGCCCCGCCGTGATCGCCCCGCCGCACAGTCCCATCAGGTCATCGCCTTCCAGGATCTTGAAATCGCGGCCATACATGCTCTGAATCGTTGTTTTCATGGGAACTCCTTCGGACAAACTTGAGGTTGAAATGAACCTCGGCCGGAAGGCCGGGTTCAGGACGAAAAAACACTGCCACTGAAAGGATCTTTCCGCCGTTAGCTCCGTGACTCCTTCAGCGTCCGGCGGTGAGGACGACAATCCTCCTAGTTGTAACCTTCAGACAACCATTTCTGAGAGCAGTTCAATGCGCGGCGAGTCATGCCCGCATGTATTCTGCTGCAATATCATCTACACAATGTTCGCCAATATTCTGCCAAAGAGCTGAGTGACGAATTAGGACTGGCAAGATTTTGACCGACGAAAGACTGCTTAGCACATCTGCGCGCAATTATCGAGAAGATAGCCGGCGGGCTAAGCATAGAGAAACGTTGTGTAATTGCGCCGTTTTGGCGGCCTGTGTAAAAATTCCGGATAGAGAGCGCCTATTGCGCGGCCGCACTTTCCCCGTCAATCTCCAGCAGCACATCGCATACAGCATGACTCAAGCTGGGCTTGCTTTCATAATCGGCAATCGAAACATTGCGGAAAAACAGTTTTGCTCTAAGCGGCGGTGCGGCTAGATCAAGCGCGAGTTCGTGCTGCGGCAGATTATCAAGCGGCTTGCCTTCCTGTCGCAGCTCTTCAATGCGCTCAAGCAGAGCCGGGAAAAAGGCGATTCGTCCGATCTCCCGGCCTCCCTGATGAACAATAAGCGAGTCATCTTTAAGCTGCACTTGCGGCGAGTCTGCGGCGATTTCTGCCGGGCGCGTATAGGATGTCCCAATGTCGAGGAAGATATACGAGTAGCCGGCAGTGGTATAGCTTCGCCCGAACTGCCAATTCACATTCAGGTTAAGCGATTTCGATTGGCCTTCGTACGGCTGAACGTAGCGCAAGCCCAGTGCGGGAAGCAGCGCTTCGCAAAAATCAGCGCGCCGGAACTCTGAGAGAAAATCATAGCGCAGCGGATCGGATGCCTGCTCAATGGCTCTTAATACCTCGGTGTTTTCTTTGAAAAACTGACGGAAAACGTGTTTGCCGTAAATTGCCGAAAGATACTCGCAGATGCGGCTCAGCTCACGCTGCGGCTGGAGCGGAGATTTGTTCTGCGGTTTGGCAAAAGCCGGCGGCATAACGCCTGCTTCTTCCAGGTGCTTTGCCCAGCGCTTAAGCTGGCTTTGCCGGGATACGGAGAAAGCGCTCCACGGACCAGCACACGAGATGAGAATCAGCACGAGCAGGGATGCCGGAAGAAAGCGCAGAGACATCTCCGCGCGGCGCAGAAAGCATGCGCTGGCGCACGCAAGCCACAGCGCAAAGAGCGCCAGATAATAACGCTCCTCCGTAACGCCATACTGGTTTATCCGCGTCCATAAACCAGCCGCCAGCAGGAGCAACAGCGGCGCCAAGAGAAGAAAGAAACGGCGGTAGAAGAACTTGACGGATGCTGTCCGGTGAGCCTCGGGCGGGTAAGAGGCCAGCCAGACAAAAAGACCCAGCAAGGCGTAGCTGCTCACCATCCAGCCGATCAGGCCTTTGGGGAGGGTTAGGGTTGCCCCAATTACTGCGCCGTAGATGTAGAGGATGAGGGTGTAGACGAGCAGCAGCGGAACAACCACATAATCCTTGATGCCGGAAAGCGGACCAGGGATGAACTCCGCATGTTGTTCGCCGGGCGATGTCGCGGCCAGCCCGAGAAACACCGCGGTCGTGATGAAGATTAAGCAGACTGCCCAGACAACGCCGTAGGGTTCGCCGCCGATGCGCAGATCGAAAAGGTAGGAGATGGAAAGCAGGATTGTGCAAACTCCTACAGCAAGCAGCGTAGAGCTGAGGCCGGAGACGGCAAATATGCACTGCAAATGATGGCACTCGCTCAAGTAGCGCAAGTTGTTATGCTCGCGGTAAGGCGGCTGCGCGGCCAGCGCAAGGAGAACCGCCGCGATGCCAATAAGCATGATGAGCGCGGCAAAGACTGCAGGAAGCGCGCTGTAGATCCAGAAGCTGGCTCCCGCACAGAGCGCAAGCGTCCATCCTTGCGTGCACCAGCGCGAGAATCCAAGCCGGACCGCGAAAAATGCAAGCGCGTAAGAGAGCGGAATATTGAACACAAGGAGCGCCAAGAGTCTGCCGTAAAACTCGCCTTCTGCGCCGCCGCAGATCCGCGCAATGGCCAAGGCCGTTCCGGCAATAGCTGCGAACGCCGTGAGCGGCCAGCGGCTGGGCGCTTTTGCCGCATTGGTCAGGAGTTCATGGAAGCTGGGGGGCGATGACCGGAAGTGCAATCCGGCTGGGATTAGGACAATCAGAAGCAAAAGAATCAGCAGTGCAGCCATACCCGGTTCTCAGAAGACTGTTTGCGGGGTTTAGTCCCTTATGTATCAGAGTTCAACGGGGGCGGACAGCGAAAACGGGCGCTGCTAAAGATAAAGCCAACGTCTTCTGCTGTCTTGGTCAGACGTGCAATAGAAAGAGATTTATGTTGAAAATCCGCAACGATTGACTCTCTTTTTACCACGTGCTTTAAAACAATCACGTTGGGCGAAAGCCCTTTCACTTCGAGGTTCTTTCAACGAAAGGAGGCGCTTGATCATGGCAGCCTCTAGACTGAGCAAACTGCTTGGGGATCGAAGAGTTATTTCCGTGAGCCTCGGCATGGCCGGAGGCCCCGGAGAGGTGCGCGTTGTGGAGTGTAGCGCTGGGCACACGCGGCGCATTGGAAAGTTCCCGCTTGGCTGGTGGCAGCAGCGCTCGGGCGTGGGACAGTGGTATCCGCCGGCGGAACTTTGTACTTTCTGGAGCGATCGCCACGAGGAACTCGGGGGTGAATCGCTCTGGGATCTTATTTTCGGTCCGGAGGGGAACACATTAAGCGTCTGCATCAACATGTGGGGTGCGGACATTGTCGCGCTGGGTGCCCATGATTCTCCGCTTGCTGCGCCGAACTATCTTACGGCATACGCAATTCCGGCGGTGGCGCATTACATTGGCGGACTGGATGCGAACCAGTGGCACCATGACTTCGAAGGCGCCGCCAAAGCGCCGTATCAGCCGGCGGGGCTGCTAAAAGCAATGGCGATCGATGCCGCGGAAGAGCTGGCGCAGGCG
Source organism: Pseudomonadota bacterium (assembly GCA_029555385.1). Taxonomy (GTDB): domain Bacteria; phylum Bdellovibrionota_C; class UBA2361; order SZUA-149; family SZUA-149; genus JAKPSH01. The sequence continues at coordinate 17,103 of JAKPSH010000154.1, read as the reverse complement.
AGCGCCATCGTGTCGATGGCAAGCTATCTGACGTATCTGCTTACTGGGCAGAAGGGCAGCGATTCCGGAATGGACCAAAGCATGGGAATGCGTCCGAACGGAGTGGCGCGGTTGACGCGTGATTTTGAACTGCGTGAGCATTTACTGAGTCCGTGGCCACGATTCGATCGCCATACCATTTTGCGTGTTGGAAGTCCTGCGGTCTACGTCCGCCCCGGTACGCACGATTCTACCGATGCCCGGCTGTTGGCCTGGGGATGCGGCTTTCGCCAGGTCAACTGGACCGGCTCCTGGAACGGTGAAGCGTGGAACGTGGACGGTACAGAGATTCGGCCCAGTGATGTCACCTGCCGGCTGGGTCTTTCGTTTGAGGGCGATCCGGCGGCAATGCAGAAAAATACTGCGATGTTCGGCCCCACGATGAAGCATTTGGTGAATGGCGTGATGAACATCGACTTCGGGCAGGCGGCCAGCCTCGTTCTGGCGCACGGTGAGGTGCCGCTGCTTGATCCGGCTGAGGTCGCAGCATTCCCGACCGGTGGTCCGGCAGGCGTTGATTACATTAAGGCCAAGCTGCGAGAGAAGGAAGGTGCGGACGCAAACGAAACTGCACTTGCTTGCCTTGTTCGCAGCGCGGCCAGAGCTGCGTTGGCTGGATTCGCGAAACTTGCCGAAGGTGCGCAAGAGCCGTTTGACGAGTTTGCGGTAGTCGGCGGCTGGGCCAATAACGCCGCCTATATTGCCGAGCTGAGGAAGGGCGGTGCCAAAGTCGCCGTTCCTCCGCATGCGGGGGATGCGACTGATATGGGCGCGATCGCGGAAACGCTTCGCCGAGTCAGCCGTGCGGAAGGCGACGAGATTGGCATTCCCGAGATTCTCGCGGAATTGCCGCCGCTCGAAGGTTAAGGCGGCGGTCTGAAAACCGGTCTTCCCCAGCAGTGCGAAAGGTTTGTTCCGGCAGCGGTGCTTCGCGGAAGTTCCATCGTTGCCGGCTATTGACGATGGAACTTCCGCTAGTTGTAATATCCCAACGTTGCAGTGTGTTGTTGCGTGGGAGGGGGTTACATTGCGAACTCGGAAAGGGTATCATGGATTAAAATCATAAAGGTAACCGTGCCTGATTCACGCAGTCATCGAGGTCCTCATCCTGAAGATCGAGGACTTTTCAAGCCGGGCACTCAGGACCTGCTCCGCGCGGCGGTTTATGACTTCTGCTGGCTTCTTTCCCGCGGCTACAACGATCACTCGGCGCTTAAAATTGTGGGCGATCGCTATGCGCTGGCCAAACGCCAGCGCACGGCCGTTTCCCGGGTATCGTGTTCAGATGTGGCGCTGTGCGAGCGGCGGGCGAAGCTTGTTCAGCCGGAGCAGATAAGGGGAGCCGTGCTTAATCTAGATGGCTTTAACTTGTTGACCACCATTGAAGCCGCTTTATCCGGCGGCGTTGTTCTTGGCTGCCGGGACGCAAGTTTTCGCGACTTGGCCAGTGTGCACGGGACTTGGCGGCGCGTGTCTGAGACAGCACGCGCGCTTGAACTGATTAGCCGGATGATCGCTGCGCTTGAACCCGCCGAATGCCGCTGGTATCTGGATCGCCCCGTGTCAAACAGCGGACGGCTGCGGGCTTTGCTTCTTAACCACGCCGCGAGCGTGCAATTGCCTTGGACGGTGGAGCTTGTCAACGACCCAGACCAAGTTCTTTCACAAGCAGAAGGAATAGCGGTAACCTCAGACAGTCAGATTATAAACCGCTGCAAGGCATGGTTTAACTTCGGGCGGCTTATTGTGGAAGAGCACATTGCCTCAGCATGGATTGTTGATTTAGGAATTGATTATGCGATCGAATCCTAGCGCCGCAGTGTTCCAAGCAGCCCGCGCATGAGCTGGCGCCCCAGCGCAGAGCCTACGCTGCGCACTGTAGATTTAAGAAATGCTTCGGTAATTGAATCCCCGCGGCGGCGGGAGCCCGCGGCGGGCGGCTTTGTCCTTTTGTTGCCGGCTTCTTGCTTGCGTGTTTTGATACGCGGGTTTGCCGGAGGCTCGACTTTGATTTCAAAGTCTTTTCTTTTGCGAAGCATCTCGAAGGCGGATTCCCGGTCAAGCGTTGCATCGTAAATCCCGCGGATAGGCGAGCGGGAAAAAATCTCATTGCGCTTAGCTTCATCGAGTGCGCCGATTTGGGACTGAGGCGGAGCAATCAGCACGCGTTCGACCATCGCCGGGCGGCCCTCGTTATCAAGAACCGAAACCAGAGCCTCGCCGACTTCAAGTTCGGTAATCACCCGCTCGGAGTCTAGCTCCGGATTAGGACGGAAGCTTTCAGCCGCGCACTTTACGGCTTTTTGCTCCTTGGGCGTGTAAGCCCGGAGCGCATGCTGCATGCGGTTTCCAAGCTGGGCCAGGACGGAATCTGGAATATCTGCGGGATTTTGCGTGACAAAATATATGCCGACTCCTTTGGAACGGATAAGCCGGACAACTTGTTCAATGCGTGAAAGAAGTGCAGACGGCGCATCGCGAAAGAGTAAATGCGCTTCATCAAAAAAGAAAACGAGCTTGGGCAGCGGCAGATCGCCAACTTCGGGAAGCTGCTCGAAAAGCTCGGACATCAGCCAAAGAAGAAACGTGGAATAGAGAAGCGGGTCTTGCAGCAAATCGGTAGCATCCAGCAGACTCACTACCCCGCGTCCGGAGAAATCCCGCTGGAGCAGGTGCTCCAGCTTAAGCGCCGGTTCGTTGAAGAATTGCTCGCCGCCGCGTTCGCTTAATGCAAGCACAGCCCGTTGTATGGAACCTAGCGTGCCTGGCGCAATGCCGCCGTATTCCTGCTTCAGTTCTTTCGCGTTTTCCGCGACCCAGGCCAGCAGTTCACGAAGGTCTTTTAAGTCCAGGAGCAAAAGTCCTTCATCGTCGGCAATCTTGAAAATTATTTGCAGCACCTCTGTTTGCGTATCGTTCAGCTCGAGGATGCGGGAGAAAAGCAGCGGCCCGGCATCAGAAACAGTGGTGCGCAGGGGATGGCCGCGCCTGGCAAACAAATCCCAGAACAAGACCGGACACGCCGCAGGCTCAAACGCGTCAATCTTCATTCGTGCAAGGCGTTTGGCCAGCCGCTCATTTTGTGCGGCTGGAGCGGCTATGCCGCTGAGGTCGCCTTTAACATCCGCGGCGAATACCGGCACGCCGAGTTTAGAAAACCCATGGGCAATAGTTTGCAGCGTAACAGTCTTCCCTGTGCCGGTTGCTCCGGCGATAAGCCCGTGGCGGTTAGCCATTGCGCCGGGCAGAAAAACGGAATGGCCCGCAGCCGCAGCCCCTATAAACAAAGATGTTTCACGGTTTTCGTTCATCAACTAATACCTTACTTATACTGTTGCCGCTAATCCGAGCAGCGGCAGTATCGTGCGAAAATCCTCCTTACCCTCGGGCTGTTCGACTGCGGCCGTGCAAACCGCCGCTAATTCCGCAGCACCGTTAAACGATATGGAGGTTCCCACAGCTCCAGCCAGAGCGATGTCGTTTCTTCCGTCGCCGACAAAAGCACATTGCTCCGCAGCAAAACCATGCTCCTGCATAATCAGCCGCATAAAATCTTTTTTTCCTTCATAATCACAAGGCAGCAAATTCCACCAAACGAGCTGTCCGGCGTCATCCCAATAATACTCGCAGGCGGCAAACACATGATGGATCTTCAGCTCGCGCGCCGCCCTGTCCGCCTGAGCCTTGAAGCCGCCGGAGATTACTGCGGTGCGGACGCTGTGTCGATGAAAGCAAGCAAATGTTTCCTCCACTCCGGGGTGATATTGCGCTGCGCTCATGACGCTTTCAAAGAAGCACCGATTAAGCCCGTATTTCTGATGGATGCGAATAGTGTCTTCCATCCATTCGACATAGCCGGCGTAGCCGCCGGCCGTCCATTTCACCTTTGTTTCTTCTTCCTCGGCAGCAGCCTCCGGACCGAGGTGCCGCGCGAGCAGAGACCAGGCGCTCGGAGCGGTATCCCCGGTGGAGTCTTTCAGCACCTTGCGAAAAAGGGTGCCCTCGAGATCGAAGAAAATAAGCCTCAACGGTTGCGTTCGCTGCACAGCTCTTGGTACCTTAGATGAGATTGACTGGAGATCAGCATAGCGATTCCGCAAAACTGCCGCAAGCCAGCGCCCGCTGCTCTTAAACGGCATAGCCGGTGGTTATCGCTCAAAATAATCCTTGATGCCCGGCGGCAGAAGACGTTTAACGCGCCAATAGACCCGCCGGAGCAATGACGGCGGCCGTGCAGGCATTAGATATTTGATGCGGAGTTCGGCAAATGGCAGTGCGTCCAAGTCATTCATAAATTCCTCGCGTTGGAGGCTTGGTCCCACAGGTCTGGTAAGGCTGGGGTTACAGCGAGCGGCTTGGGTCAGCGAACTTGGATGCAGCTCTATGGCGCCGGCAAGCGCAGCCAGGCTCTCTTTGCCTTTTTCTGTGTTGGCAAGCACCAATGATGTGCCGCGGTTGTCGTCGAGCTCCGGATGCGCAAGATCAAGGCCCCAGTAGTCGCCGAGCGTGATATCTCCCTGGCGCGGGATGGCGGCGAATGGGCAGTGGTAGCAGCCAGAACGCAGGCAGAGATTCCGCAAGTAGGCAAGCATAAACGGATCTTCCGTTGCGGGAGCGCGGTATGTGCTTCCGTTTTCGAAATTGATGCGGACGGAGTAGTTCTTCCATCCGCTGCTCTTATCGCGAAAACACAGTGCTGTTGCTTTTGCGCCGTGCTGTTTTTCGAGAGCGGCGATGTACTTGCGAAACATGCGTTCGGAAGATACTCCGTGACAGACGACATCACAAGTAAGAAGTGTGGCAAACCCGGGACCAAGAAAGGACTTCAGTCCGGCAATCTGGCAGGGTGTGCCAGTGTAAAGAACATCACGTCCTGCGGCCAGCAATTGTTTGGTTTGTGCGAAGGTGCTGCCGGTTTTGCTTGGCAAATACTTCGAACTCCGCAGAGCGGCCAAGCATTCCGCGGTTTCAACGGCGATGTGACGCAGATTCAACTGCTCATCAAAGGCGGCGCCGAAGACAACGCCGCCTTTGGCAATGGTCTGCTCGGCGAGCAGGGTGAAGATGCCGCCTGACGAACTCTCCCGGCGAATCGCCGCATTTGTATTCCATGCGGCAAAGACAAGCGGCTGTTGTCCGGCCGCAGCCGGCTCTCGCTCCTCTTTGCCGGGCGGCATGGGGGATACGATTTCGCCGAGCATGCCGTTTGTGCAGTCACTGCCATTGTCTTTGCGGGTTATTTCCACGGACCTCTGTTTACGCTTGACCGGCAGGTATTGTCTGTTCGGCAATATTCTTAAGCGGATGCAGAAGGCTGATCACGAGCTGCTTTTCATCCTTCCGCATCCCGAAAGACCACATTAATCCGGCATAGACCGCAACCAGGGCGGCGCTCTTGACGCAGAAGGCCGTCCATGAGCTGCCGGGCAGGGCGGCAATGGCCAGGCCCGCCGCCAAGACCAGCAAAAAGGCCAATCCCAGCCCTGCGCTTAGCTCCTTAAAAAAGCGCGGAATGTTCAGGCCCATCCGGAAGTGATAATAAAAATTGATGGCGAATCCTTGGCCCATTATAAGAGAGAGAGCTGTGCCGGCAGCCATGCCCAAGCCGCCGTATTGCTTGGCCAGCAGGTAACCGATAAAGATATTTACCACGGCGAAGCTGAGATACATCAGTGAACGGACAGCGTGCTTATTTCTTGCCTGCAGGAGAGCGATTCCGTAGTTCTGGACAAGCGGAAGCATAAGCGGAACCATCATGATTAACGCAATTGGCCAGGCGGTAAGGTAGGCTGGGCCGGCCCAGAGCTTGATGAAAAGCCGCCCGAGGCAGACAAATCCTGTAAAGGCGCAGCCCAGGACCAAAAATTGCATTCGTCCAACGCGGATCATTACGCCTGTTACTTCTTCGTCCGGTGCATTGGCCGCTTCCATCGCGGCGGCGCGCGGCAAAAAAACGCTGGAAATAGCCGTGGAGAGGGCCGCCAGATAGAGGGTGAGCTGAATGCCGATGGCGAAAATGGCTACGACACTGGTGTCGGCGATAATGCCCAAGATCGTTTGCCCGAGACGCCAGTAGAGCTGATCGACTAGTACACCAACGAAGATCCAGAAAGAATAGCCGAACAATTCGCGCACTGCGGCACGCTCGAAGTGATGCAGTACGAGGCGCACCTTGAGGCGGAAAAAGACATAGCCGAGCAGGGAGAGAAGTCTTGCGGCATTGAAAAGCGCATCCATCAGCACGACAGCGAAGGCACGGTAGCCGAACAACAGCAGGCCGAACAGGCAAAGGCTGCGCATGCAAATGCGGGCAACGCCGAATAGGCGTGGATAAAAATAATGTTCATAACCAGTGCAGATGCTCTGAAAGATGCTGCCGGGAATGCTGACCGCCAAGTCGATGATCAGAACAATGAACAGTTTTTGCGCGAGTTCCAGTTCCGTTGGAGTCAAGTTGGGGAAAATCATCGGCAAGCCGTGATATAGCGCGGCACCTGCGCCGATAATCAGCAGCCCGATTAGTCCATAGATCGCGGCGCAAGTGGCGAGGAAATTTTCTTCTGCACGGCGGTCCTTCATCGCCCGGTAATGCGCCACGTAGCGGACTACAGCAGTGCCTAAGCCGAGATCAAGGAGAGAAAGATGGCTGACCAGTGTGCCGATCAGCACGTACAAGCCGTATTCGCTCTGCCCAAAACTGCGCAGCATGTACGGTGTCAGCACAAGTGCGACGATATTGGTCAAAGCCAAGGTGAGGAAAGATAGAATGACTCCTGCGCGAACCTCGTTCATAGAGATTAGATGATTGGCACTGGGCGGACGTTCTTAGCCGTTTTCATAAGAAAGCCGCGAGTTTATCAGTTTAACGACGGGGTCGATCGCCTGCGCGGCTTTAGCCGCAACTCTGGGCATGATCGTGTTCAGCCGTTCACGCAGCTCGTCTTCGCGCCGGACCAACGCGGCGAAAGCGTCTGTCAGTTGTTGAGGACTTGCGAGCTTTTGCACCGGCAGCACCAAGTTATCTTCGGTTCCGAACAAATCGCGGGCAATGCCGCGGGCTTTAACGCTGTAGCCGAGCACGAGCGTCGGAACTCCGGTGGAGTAGGCGGCAATTGTCGCGTGGGTGCGTGCACCGACAAAAAAACGGCAGCGGGAGATAAATCCCTTTAGCTGGGGTGCCGTGTAATTGTCTCCGAGCAGCACGATGCGTGGATTACATTTGAATTCTTCGTGAAGCTGACGCAGCACTGTGAAGTCATTGTTGCTATGGAGATCGGCTGTTACGTGCGGCACGAGCACAATACCCCAATCAGTGTTTTTCAGGATATGATCGACAAGAGCACAGGCGGCGCGGGATACTGTTCCTGGAACGGCCTCAAATGACAAAGCAAGCGGACTAATATTCAGTCCTAACATCTGCCCTTCGCGCCATCCTTCCGGCAAAGGCAGATTCTCCGCCGTCATGGTGAATGCGGGGTCCGGGTAAAGATGCACTGTTTCTGTCAGCCCTTTTTCCCGAAGCGCATTATACGAGATGGATTCCCTGAGACTAATCAGGTCAAACCTCCGCAGATCGTCCAGCATCTCGGCATCGAGCATCGAGGATTCCAGCGATGCGCCCCAAAGTACAAGCGGTTTGGCTGCCTTCTTGATCGCCCGGTCGATGGCATACAAAGAAAACGGCGGGTAATAGCAGTAATTGTCACCGCCCACTGAGACGCAAAGATCCGCATTTTTTGCCCGGGCGATGACTTCTTGAAAGATGATTTCATTCGCGCCGTACGGGTTGCGCAGCGCACGCCGGTAGAATTGCGACAAAAACCAAGTTCCGGAAAAACGCTGGTAGCCGCCGTAGTTAAGGTAATGATCAACATGCGGCATGTCGAACTTGCGGTCGAAAGCGGCATCAGCCGAGGCAACAGCCACCGATGCTGCCGGGAATGAAGACTTGAACAGTTGGGCGGTTGTCCGGATGATTGCCTCGCAGCCGCGATTCCGGTAGCCGCCGTGCGCAAATAATAGGACATGATGCACTTTTTGATTCGAACACATTATTCTTTTTACCTAACTTGCCAATAGCTCACGGATTGCCTGATACGGGCTGCTGCCGGGTTCGTCCGTTTCGGCGCCTAATGTCTTAATGAAACGGCTTCTCATTTCGGAATCCTGGTGCAGCTCTTGGATTGCTTCAGCGATCGATGCTCCATCGAGCGGGACCAGCAAGGCGTTCTGCCGGTTTTGCAGGAGTTCATGAAACGCCGGGATGTCTGCCGCAATAATCGGCTTCTCCAGCGCTTTTGCCTCCGCAATTGTGATGCCGAAACCTTCGAAGCGCGACGGCTGTACGTAAATATCGGCAAGGCGCATATAGGGATATGGGTTTGACTTGGCGCCAAGCAGCAGCATGTCCCCGCTTAAGCCGCAGGCAGCTATTTTCCGCTGTAGGGGCAGATATTCTTCGCCGTCGCCCACGACGAGCCAGAGCACGGAAACACCGCTGCGTTTGAGCGCGGCGCAAGCGTCAACGGCGATGTCGATGCCCTTTTGTGCGGTCAACCGGGCTACGGTGGCGAGGACCAGTCTCCCTTCGACCGGCGAAATGGCGGTGGATTCCAGTGACATGCTGCGGATAAGTGCCCGATCGACCATATTGGGGATCACGCACACTTTTTCGGGCGGCAGGTGAAAAAGCTCCAGCAGCCGTTCGCGGCATGCTGCGGATACGGCGACAAGCTTGTCGGCCAGGGCAAATGCCCATTGATCCAGCTTGGCGTCGTATTCAATGTGGCGGTAATCGATGTGAATCCAGACAATCTTTTTAGCTGCATTCACTCGCTCAATTACGAAATACGCCGTCTTTTTTTCCAAAAAGCTGATAGCGGTGTCGTAGCGGCCGGGTAATTGAGACATCGCCTTTCTGATCCAGCGCCAGCCTATATATTCGCGGCGGAGAATACACTTATGCCAAGCGAGACAGACAAAGTAAGCTAGTCTGGCAAAAGCGAGATGCGGCTGACCGCAGCGCAGAAAAAAGAGCAAGTCGTCGAATAGCAGCTTCGGGTCGCCGAACATACGCATGGCAGCTTCCGGAAGGCGCAGCAAGCGGACATTGCGGGGCAGATACGAGATGAAATCTCCGCTTGGCTGGAAGAGCAGCAGCTCGATTTCCCACTCCGGCTCCTGGCTTAGACGCGAGAGAATCGTGACCAGGCTCTTTTCTGCGCCGCCGATTCTTAACGACTCCATCACAAAAAGTATCCGGCGTTTCATGCGCACTCGCTATCCCGTTCTATCAGCTCGTAAAGTTTTAAAACCTCTGCCTCGTTGCCTGTGCATTCTTCCTGCAGGTTCCGGCTAAACGTCTCGCGTAAAGCCGGATTGTCAATGAGCCGTTTGATGCCCGAGCAGATGGCCTCGGCTGACAGGTCAACGATCAGGCCGTTTCTTTCGTGGGATATTTGATCGGGAGCCGTAGAGAAATTCGTCACGACAATCGCCCTGGCGAGCACCTTTGCCTCATCGACTGCGAGAGGTTTTCCCTCAAACCGTGCCGGATGACAATAAATGTCCGTCTGACTGAGGTACGGGTAGGGATTAAGCAAAGCTCCATGGAAAATGAAACGATCAATCAGACCGCGTGCTTCAACGATCCGCCGGTATTTAATTACTTCCGTTGAGTCTCCCAGGATATGCCAGCGAATATCATACCCCTCGCTGACGAGTTTCGCACATGCTTCGATCGCCAAGTCGGTGCCTTTGCGCGAGCAGGGATGACCAATCGTCAGAATTCGTGTCCCTTTGAAGGCGGCATCCGCAAACCCGTGACCGTTGCGCGCCAACTGCCGGATCGATCCCGGTGAAACAATGTTATGCATCATATGAAACTTTTTGCGGTGTTCGGGGAACACTTCTTGGAGAGACCTGAGGCATAATTCGGAAACGGTGATCACCGCATCGGCTTGCGCGAAATAATATTTATCGGCGCGGTAGTAATGAGGCCATTTTTTATAGTCGCTGTGAAAGAATGAGAACTTATTTTTCGCACTGACTTTTTCTATCATAAAGTAAAGGACGTGCTGACCGTTGAAATCAATAGCTGCATCATAGATGCCGGGAAGAGTGGGCAATTGTTTGGCGATCCAAGCGGCCGCGGCTCCCCGATCGCAGAGCGAAAGAACAGCATGAAAAAGCCGGCGAGCGGCCCAGGCGAATTCCTTTTGATGCAATAGGCTTTTGAGCGCCAGGGGCGCAGGCGAAAAGAGATTGAGCGGGAGATGCTGCGGGAGGACGTGGACTTCCTTTGGCAGCAAGGAGTAAAACAACCCGCCATGGGCAAAGAGAAGCAAGTCTGCTTCGTAGCGGGAGTAGTCCAGGCAAGAGAGCAAAGAAACAAGGCTCTTGCTTACGCCGCCGCCATCCAGTGATGAACAGATAAAGAGGAGCCTCTTTCTCATATTTTATGGTTTCCTGTTATGCGGCCTCTAAAAGAGCGCAATTCTCCACTGAAACGGAACAGCGAAGCCGGCAAGCAAAAACCAGCTAAATGCGCTGTAACATGCGAAAATCACCACAGTCACAACCTTTCGTTCGATACCGCGAAACAAATGCGGGAAAAGGGAGATAAGGAGCAGCGTGATGATGCTGAAATATGGATCGAGTCGGCTGATATAAACGAATTGCAGCGAAGAGATCATGATCAGCGCGGAGATTAAGGCTGCGTTCATTAGCACATCCGCTCGTTTTGGATCGAGTTTACGGATAGACTTTTGAAAAAAGAAAGCGACGGCTGCGGGTAAGCTCCAGGCAATAACGCGCAGTCCTCTGACGCCGTAACTCTCGTCGCTTAACATTAGCTCTGCATATTGCGCATATCCCGAGGATTCAAAAATAGCCGGGAGGTAAGAAGATGCGTAAATAAGCACCAGCAAAGCAGCGATTGTGCACAGCACCTGCAGCCTGCTCCAGGCTTTACGTGTCAGGATGAAATATGCTGGAATCATAACCAAGGCCGAAGAATGGAAGCCAGAGGCCACCGCTACATACAGGAAGTACTTCTTCCAATCGCGGGAAAACAGATGGGACAATGCTGCTGCCAGTATGCCGACTGCCAAATACTGGCGTATTATATTCCAAGAAGCGAAGTATGACCCCATTAACAGGTGCAGCAGGATGGCCAGTTTCCAGAAACGGCTGTTGCGGTAGATCGCGTAACCAATCAGCGCGTTGGTGATCGCCGCGCACGCAAAAATCAGGAGCTGAGGATTGGTCGATATTCTTGTTAAGATATAGGTCAGCAATCCGAAAAAAAAGTCGGACGACAACGGGTCAAATGACGAAAACAGAACGGCTTCGTAGCCTCTGCGATAATTCCACTCGTCGCTGTATTCAGCGTCGATAAGGCGGAAGCCGGCGACGATGATCAACAGAATAACGGCAGCTCTCAGCGCAGGGTCCACCTCCGGTGCTTTTCGACCTGCGGCGGATACGCGTTTTGGACGGTTGAGAGAAAATAGTGCTGTAAGGATGATGACCAGACCGAAATACACTTGCCATACGGGCATACAATCAATCCTTAGCGCAAAGCCGGTGCAAAATTATATCCGGTCGTATTTTCGAGACCAATACCAGCAAAGCAAAGCCCCGGCCGGCAGAAAAAATGCACAAAGCCAAGGACAACCACTGTCTTGCAGTATGCGCCCCGCTTTTAGACCGCTTTTTATTGAATAACAGGTATATTGAAGCATAAACTTGCACTTCACACCCCAGGAAAATGGGCGTTGCAGCATCTCCCGTGCAGCGAGGGTGCTGCCTTGCGGACTGCGCAGCTGCGCTTGCTTTGCTGATGCGGAGATGCCTCCGGGCAGGTAGGTCTTAATGAGAATGGTGCGGTTAACATAAACAGTCTGGTAGTGATCGGCGATACGGCCCCAAACGATGCTTTCCACGATAAAGCTCTCACCGGGGAAAACGGGAAAAGGAAAGGCCTTTAGGATTTCTGTGCGGAAAACCTCGCACTTGTCTCCCCGGCAGCCTTGCTGTATGCGGCAACGATTGTGATCGGAGAGATAGAAATCCTCCGGAAATTGGTCGCCGAGAAATCTGCCCGAATTATCCTGGGCGTGGAAGCTCAAGCCGCAAATTTTCTTGTTGCTGCTGTAACGGCTCCAAACCTCTTTAATCAAGGAGATGGCATCAGGCGTCAGCTTGTCGTCGCTGTCTAGTATCAGGCACAATTCTGCGCGGGCGGCGGCGAGCGCCGCGTTAACTGCCGTATGCTTGCCCGCGTTCTCCTGGTAAAGATAAGTAACGGGGAAGGGGCTGTCTCGGCGCAGTTTTTCGACCGCCGCGGCTGTCCCGTCCGTGCTCCCGTCATCGGCAACGATCCACTCAAGATCTGGATCTTTCTGCTGGCACAAGCTCGCATGCAAGCTGGCAAGCAGATTAGCCCGGTTGTAAGTCGGTGTTATGACTGAGCAGAACATCGGGTCTCCTTATTAGTCTCCCGCGTCTATAAGAGGTGAAGCCGTATTTGGCTGCGGTCCGAGTGCTCCTAAATAAAAGCGGGTCAGCCAGCGTGCGCTTTCTGCGGCATCGTACCCCTTTTCAGCGACTCTCCTTGCTGCATCGGGAATTCGTCCTGCTGCTGCCAGTTGTATTATCCGGTTTGCCCAGAGAGCCGGCCCGGCCGGCAGGGGAAGAAAAAGGACGGAGTCTGTCACATCACACTCTCGGCTGATCGTATCGGAAAGGACGCACGGCAGGCCGGCAGCTTGTGCTTCGATCGCCGCCACCGGGAGACCTTCGTTGAGCGAAGGCAGGAGAAAAATATCCATTGCTTGCAGAAGGTCGCAGATGTCGCTGCGCGTCCCGAGAAAACGAATGGAATCGCTGAGACCAAGTAATCGTGCTTTTTGCTCTATTTCCTCCCGCAGGGTTCCGTCACCAATAAGCAGCAGCACCGTGTTGTTCCTGTGCTGACGCAGGGCGGCAAATACGCTCAGCAGAAAGTCATGATTCTTCTGAGGTTGAAAACGGCCCACATGGCCGATGGCTAAGGTGTCCGGGTTTATCTCTAAGCGGTTTCGCATGACGGATCTTGTTTCGGCCCGGTATATGAAGCGCTGACAATCTATGGCATTGGGCAGGATGGTGACGCGATGTCTGTTCGTGCGTCGGAACAGCCAGTCACCTGCGTCCTGTCCGCAGGCAAAGTACGCAGTGGCAGCCGACCTGGCAAAGGGCTTCAATGTGCCGAAAAATACTCTCCGGAAAAACGCCAGCATGCTTGTGCCCGGTTCTTCTGCGATGTGAGAATGAGCGATGCGTACCGGGATTCCACATCTTTTTGCGACTGGCAGAATCAACCCGCACCAAGCGCATAAGTGGCAATGGACAATGCGGAATTCCTTGTGCGAGTGGAAAAACCGGCAGAGATCTGCGATGTGTCGCACCGGCCCAATCTTTCTGACGTCAGGAAGCGTGAATATCCTTCCATGGAGAGAGCGGATCTCGTCGTCGTAAGCGCCGCTTTCGCCGCGCAGATACAAGAAGTCGAATTGAACTTTGCGGCGATCGATCTGGCGGTAGAGGTTCATCAACATTGTCTCCACTCCGCCGTAATTCATCGCCCCGACAATCTGGAGAACACGGATGGGATCGATCCGTTCGCACTGTGCATTTTCGCGTATCATTCAGCGAGCACCTGTTAGTAACTGCATGTCAAACGAAGCGATCGCAGTCTGACGATGTCCGATTAGTAAACATGCGCCTTATTCGGCGAGTCAACTTCATATAATTCGATTTACCGAGCAGCGGGACGAGGATGTTCTGCCGGAGAAACTTCACAAGCAGTACCCTCTTGGACACCCAGAGTAAGGTATGGTGATGGATTGCGTATGTATTGCCCGTAATCTTGCAGGCCCCGGTAATCAAGCTCTTCGGCTGAAAATAATCATCAGGGAAAAGGACGATGTCCTGCTTAAGGTGCTGTTCTGTGTTGGTGCTGACCCAGCCGTAGTTCTTGAGAATGCTTTGCAAAACAATAGTGTTTGGTGTGATTTCAAGGCCTCCGTCTTCCCTTGCAAAGCGGCGCTGGTTATACAGCGCCAAAGCATCTTCGATGAAAGGGTGTCCCGGTTCTGCCGCCATAAAAGCCGATAATATACAGCCGCCATCATCCGCGCCAAGGACAACGCGATAATTCAGCAAATCGTCAAACTGCTTGACCGCCTCGACGTCGATATCAAGATATATGCCTCCATAATTTCTTAATGCCCAAAGACGCACATAGTCAGAGACAAAGGCATACATTTGATGATCATAAGCTTCCCGGGAAAACTGCGACACATGCACGTCAAAATTCTGCTCATTCCAGAGTTTAATCTCGTAATCAGCCAGGATTCTCTTCCAGGAGGCAATACAGCGCTTTGCCAGCGCCGGCATCTCGCCGTTTCCGAACCAGCAGTAGTGAATGACTTTAGGAATCACGATCCTGTATGTTCCTATGTTCGCGGCCCAGCAAGGCTAATTCATTTCGATCGTCCAACAGCAGGCGCATCAGTGCCTTCTGTTCGAATCGATTTCTTGCGGAATCGCAGGCGCAGTTTCCCAATCGTTGCCTTAAGGCTGGATCTGCCAAAAGCTTGGACATGGCGTGAACCAGTGCTGAGGTGTCTTGCACCGGTACCAGAATGCCTGTTTGGTCAGCACAAACAATCTCCCGGATTCCCGGAATGTCCGAGCCGATAACCGGAAGTCCCATGGCCTGAGCCTCCAACACGGAGCTGGGCATGCCTTCGCGATAGCTGGGAAAAACAAATACATCCATCGCTGCTAAATACGGCGGCACGTCGGTTGTGTGGCCGACAAAAGTGATCGAGCCGCACGACTCGGCCCACTGCCAGGCGACTTTGTCGATCGATGAGCTGAAGCGAAGATCGCCGACCAGCAGCAGACGGATGCCGCTCTTTTCTTGCGTCAATTGTTGCCACGCGCGAAGCAGCTCCGTCGTTCCCTTGTCGCGCCGCAGGGAGCCGACAAAACCAGCCACAATCTCACTTTGGGAAATGTGCAAGCGCTGCCGGCATTCCTGCCGCCATTGCTGTTTCTTTTGTATATCGAATTTCGTGAGGTCTACTCCCCGGCTGCTTCCATGGCCGATCACTTTCGCCTTCTGTGCAGAATAGAGGCCTTCACCCAGCGCAAATTCCAGATTCTCCATGCTGTCGGGACGGATAACGCTCGAGCAGCGGCAGGTGAGCTTCTCCAGCATCTTAAAAATGATGCGGGGGATGCCGGAAAATCCCGTGTAGCGCAAACCCCATTGTGCATAAACGCGAACCGGCTGACCGGCGAGCCGTGCAGCAAGGGCTGCGCAAAATGCGGCATTGGGCGTCGAATACTGCACGATGTCGAATCTTTGCTGTCTGAAGAACACCCCTAGCCGGATGATGGACATCAATGTTCCCAGGCAACTGCAGCCGCGGCTCAGTGGTATCGGAACATAACGGATCGTGCTGTTTAGCTGCGCGGAAAAATCTTTGTCCCAAGCACAAACTAAGGTTACCTCCCAGCCGTTTGACTGAAGATGGTTCGCAAAAGGTTCGACAAATGCCGTAAACGTAAGGGGAAGCGTTGTTACAAAACAAATGCTTGGCACGGCAGATTATTCCAGTATGTTCTTCAACTTCTGGCTTCCGAAGCTGCTCGCTTTGACAGACTTTTGGTGTTTATCCAAAGTCGTTGTCGAGAAAATGTGTTCAAGTTATAAAGTACCGGAAAATTACCCAGTTTGCTATAGGTTATCTAGCCGCAATATGTCACAGCCTTGGGCTGTCAGATATTGCGGCTAGGGGCGGTAGAGACAGGAGACAGCCGGGAGTTACCGGATAAAGGGCAGTCATGGAAGAAATCCTGATTTTCGGTTCATCCGGCCATGCTAAAGTGGTGATTGACGCCGTAGAAAAGCAAGGAACCTATCGTATTGCCGGTCTTGTTGATTCCGGAAAAGGCAGAGGCGAGCAGGTGCTGGGTTATCCCGTTTTGGGTGGAGAGCCGCAGTTGCCGGCAATCTTGCGTACCGTTCCTGTCGTTGGAGGGATCGTTGCCGTTGGTGATAACTGGTCGCGTGCCGAGCAGGTGCAGAGAATTCTGGCCTTAGTGCCGGAATTCAAGTTTATTTCTGTTATTCACCCATCAAGTCAAATTGCACATGGGGTAATAATAGGCGAGGGTACGGTGGTGCTTGCCGGAGCGATTCTGAATACCGATACGCAAGTGGGAAGGCATTGCATTATCAGCACCAAGGCATCACTTGATCACGACGGCTTTGTCGGGGACTACTCTTTTGTCGCTCCGGGTGCGACAACAGGAGGAAACGTGCGGCTCGGAGATTTCAGCGTCCTCGCGCTTGGAGCGGGTGCGATTCATGGCATCCGTATTGGTGAACATACGGTTGTCGGAGCGGGTTCGATGGTGCTCGATGATCTTCCTTCCTGTGTTGTCGCTTACGGTGTTCCGGCCAGGGTCCGGCGGAACCGCACCCCCGGCGAGAAATATTTATAGTCGGGACAAGCCCTGAGATAAGCGAATAAATATTGTCATTGCTGTGAGGTGCATTGGCTTCGCCCAGAGCGATGCTGCCGGATGCTGAAGGTGTGACCTTTTTTACCCGGCACAACCCTTTGCCAACCGCAGCGCGTCGCCCGCATTGATTCGTCGCCATTGGTCTGGACTACTGGGCGGGCGACAGCGAAGGGAGGCAAAGGGTTGTGCCGGGTTTTTGATCTTTTCTGAAAGACATGCTGCGGCGAAAGGGCGGCTTGGACGTGTTTGCACTTTTTCCCGTAACTGAAGCAGCGCAGAACATCAAGGTATTCAGACATATTAAGGACAACCAAGAGAGGCAGCAGCGTACCTGCTCCGGTTCGACTCCGGTGCGGAGAATGACGCTGCCGGGCGCTGAAGGCTTAACCTGATGCGCCGGGGCGGGGGTGGAGCGGGCCCGCCGCAGACTATATGTATTGACCCTTCCAGAGCTCGACGGTTCTTGGGTTATAGTCAAAA
>JAKPSH010000323.1 GCA_029555385.1 Pseudomonadota bacterium | reverse complement strand
ATGAAGATGCGAGAGATAATTGCCGCTCGACTCCTGCTGTTTTTGCTGCCCTTGTTTCTTAGCTTTTCTGCATCAGCTCAAGACCCATTGGAGACTCCCCCGGATAGTGCCGGACGCACCACAGCACGCAAGCTTCCTGCGGCGGAATTGGAACGCTTGGCTTCACCCATCGCGCTGTATCCTGACGTGCTGCTCGGACAAATGCTTCCGGCCTCTGCGTTTCCGGAACAGATCGTTGATGCCGCACTGCTAATCAAGACTAAGGAAGACGCGAAGCTCATCCCTGACCAAAACTGGGATGCAAGCGTCAAGGCGATCGCCAACTATCCTGGCGTACTTAAGATGATGTATGAAAAGATGGCGTGGACGAGGAGTCTCGGCGAAGCGTTTTTGAATCAGCACAAGGACTTGCTCAACGCTATCCAGCGCCTTCGCACCAGGGCGCAAGAGCACGGCAATCTAGAAACCAATGAACAGCAAAAAGTTGTCTCGGACACCACCGCACAAGGCCAGACGATCATTCGCGTCGAGCCTGCCGATCCGCAAGTAATCTATGTGCCGCAGACAACCTCCAATGTTGTTTATTCCGAACCAGCCCCATCGACTTCAGATTCGTTAGCGCCACTTGTAACATTCGGTTTGGGGATGGCCTTAGGCGCCGCGGTGGCTGATGACGATGACGACGATCACTATCATGGCGGCGGTTATTATTGGGGCCCAAGCGGCATCTGGGTCAGCGACGATGCTTATGACGACTGGTACGACCAGCGGCGGGACACCGTCGAGCACATGGAAAATCAGGCCAAGAAACGCCAGGATTACCGCCAGGATTACCGCAGCGATCGTCAGGATTTCCGCCAGGATATGATCAAGGACAATCCGGAACAAGCAAAGCAGTATTATGACCAGCGCCAGCAGCAGGCTCAGGAGCGCCGCAGCTCCGCGAACCAGACCGCAGCGCAGCGCCGGGAAAATGTGAAATCATCCTCAGCTTACCAAAGCCGCCAGTCGCAGTATTCATCATCGAGCAGGCAGCAGCAGGTTGATGCAGCCCGCAAGGAAATGCAGGGCAAGCAGTGGTCCGGCGGTTCCTCCGGTGCGTCAAGCCAGTGGGCTTCGTCGCGCGGGTACGCCGGCGGTTCTGCAAAAAGCAGTTCATCCACTGGAGCATTCGGCGGCGTAAACAGCGGAAGCCGCGCCTCGACTTACGCAAGCCGCGGCGCACAAAGCCGCTCCAGCGCCGGGCAATACCGGAGCAGCTATGGCGGAGGAAGCGCGTACCGGGGTTCAAGCTCCCGGAGTTCTTACAGCGGCGGAGCCAGAATGAGCGGAGGCGGGCGAGGCGGTGGACGCGGAGGAGGAGGCAGAAGGCGATAATTAGCCTCTCTTCATAAATCAGCATTTAATTCTTATTCAGGGATGGGCAACGATAATGAATTTAAAAGCTGCGGTGATATTCGCGATATTTTTTACTCAGACAGCGCAGGCGGCGGAAATAGGCCGGATGTTTCCATCTGCCGAAGAAGCAGTTGCGGCCTTGGCTGATGCGGCGCGGGCCAAGGACAAAGGACTGGTTGTTGAGATTCTGGGTCCAACGGCAAAAGACTTAATTGATTACGGTGACGATGTCGCGCAGGACAATGCCATCGATGAATTCAATCAGGCATATTCCACGCAGCACAGGATAGAAAAAAAGAACAGCAAATACACTGTGCTGATTATCGGCGCCAACAATTGGCCCTTTCCTATTCCCCTGGCAAAGCACGGGGATCGCTGGTACTTCGACACAAAGGAAGGACGAGACGAAATTATTGACCGCCGCATCGGAGAAAACGAAATAACCGCAGTGGCCGTCTGCCGCGGCTATGTTGAAGCGCAAATTGAGTATGCTTCCATTGACACGGACGGAAGCGGAGCGGCGCAGTTCGCGCGTAAAGTCATCAGCTCCCCCGGGAAAAAGGACGGTCTTTTCTGGCCGGTGAAGGAAGGTGAACAACCAAGCCCCATAGGACCGTTTGTCGCGCAGGCAGCAAAAGAAGGATACACCGACCGGACCGCAGAACCAGATCCATACCACGGATACTTGTTCCGCATCTTGACGGCTCAGGGCAAAACGGCCCGGGGCGGTAAGAAGAATTATATCGAAAATGGGAAAATGACCGGCGGCTTTGCGCTTGTCGCCTATCCGGCGCAGTGGGGGAAATCAGGGATCATGACTTTTCTCGTAAACCATGACGCCGAAGTTTATGAGAAGAATTTCGGTCCCCATACCGCGAAGATTGCCGGGGCAATAACGGAATACGAGATCGATCGCACTTGGCATCTGGTCGAGAGTGAAGACGTTCAGTGAGTCTTCATGCTTTGTTGGCTGCCGCACATTAATCTATTACTGACGGGGAGGAATTTTAAAGTGATTTACCGGAAAATATTGTTATTGTTAGCCGCCTGCGCTTTTTGTTTTGCGGCCGGCTGCAGCTCAAGCGACAGTGACGACGAAAACATCACAGATGGGGATATCTGCGGTGGGCTCGAGAATGCGCGCTGTCCTGCAGGTCAATACTGCCGGTTCCCCGATTTCACCTGCGGCATCGGCGGCGTTGAGGGGGTGTGTCTAGATGTCCCCTCCTCTTGCGAGGCGTCGCTTGCATCAGTTTGCGCCTGCGACGGCATCACCTACCGCAACTTCTGCCTGGCTGCCGCGGAAAGCCTTTCAATTTTCGCTTATGATGCCTGCTCTAACCTCATCCAGGGGCAAGGTGAGATTTGCGGCGGCCCATCGGCGATAGGCTGCGATGCGGGGTTATTTTGCAATTATCCCGACGGGAGCTGCGGCGCAGGCCAGACGTTTGGACTATGTGCACGAATACAATTTAGCTGCGAGCTGACTCCGGCTCCAGTATGCGGCTGCGACGGGCAAACTTATCAGAATGCCTGCCTTGCTGCCGCGGCAGGTATATCCACTGCCGGCAGTGGTGCTTGCAACTGAACACGAGTGCTCCCAGCGAAGCTGCTGCGTCGCTCAGCTTCGTTGGGAGCTAACAAGATGTTATGAAGATAATTCCCCAGTCTTTTCATGGCTTCTGGTCCAGCGACCAGAACCTGCGCGTCTTTCTCTGGCTGCTCATCGTCCATGTTTTCTTTCTGATGCCTTTTAGCTTGCTGGAAGACACCGGCAAGTTTCTGCTGTCTATCTTTTTCACACTTCTTTTCATTGCGGGCGCTAATGCCGTAATCCAGTCGCGAAGGGTCTTTATCCTGGTTGCCTCCGTGCTGTTTCTCGCTGTCTTTGTCCACTGGCTGGGTTGGGTAGTCGAGCACCGGACTGTTGACATCCTGGGAACAGCAACGGGCATTGTCTTTTTGCTGATCGTGATCGGTCTGCTCGGAACAATGGTCATCGGAGCAAAGAACGTAAGTCTGCACACGATCGAAGGAGGAATCGCAATTTACCTGCTTATTGCCCTGCTCTGGGGTCAGATTTATTTGCTCTTGGAACGCCTCAGTCCCGGTTCCTTCCATTTTGCTGTTCAAGACAAGACTCCTGAAGGGACAAAGGCGGCGCTGAGCTACTTTAGTTTAGTTACCATCACCACTGTCGGATACGGTGATGTCACCGCGGTGCATCCATTAGCGCGATCGTTTGCCGCCTTGGAGGCCTTTATTGGTCAAATCTACCCCGTAGTACTGCTTGCGCGGCTGGTGTCGCTGGAGATTGTATCGAGAGCGGAACGGTTAGACTGAGACGGATGCTGGCGTGCATACTCGGCGCGGGCTTTGATCAGCTTAATGTAGTCGCGCCATTTCCGGATGCCGCGAAGGACAAACTCCTTTCCGCCCGTTTCCGCCGTGCCGACAGTAACATCCGCAATATTAAACAGCATGCCGACCACTGACTGCTTAGCATCAACACCGAGGACTGCACCATAGTGCGAACTCGAATGCTTTCTAAATAATGAAAGGATGCCGGTAGTAACAACGATTGTCTTCTCATTCAGATCGTAACGGACGTTGTACTTGCTCCAGAAGATAAGCACGACCACAAGCATCGGGAGCCAGGCAATCAGCCGGACTCCGCTGGAGAACAGCGGGGGAAGACCAAAATCCTCGAAAAGCAAAGCGCCAAAAAGACAGAGTGGAACCGAAATGAAGAACAACAGCCAATACGGCCAAAAGCGGAAGAAGCTCGGTCTAAGACGGACTGCCGATTTCAAATCAATATCTGCCGCGTCCGAGCTGCTCTCTGAATCCAGCATCATATGATTAACTCTGCTTCTTTTCCTCTGCCGGCGCACCTGCGCGCCACTCGCTGAAACGCTGCATCACCACATAGAACACAGGAGCAAAAGCGATTGCCAGGAACGTTGAGGCAATCATGCCGCCGCATACGGCTGTGCCCAGCGCTTGGCGGCTTGCCGCCCCAGCGCCTTTTGCCACAGCAAGCGGCAGCACACCAAGGATAAACGCGAACGAAGTCATGAGAATCGGACGCAGTCTTCGCCGTGATGCCTCAACTGCCGCATCGACAATCGAATGCCCTTCGGCACGAAGCTCACGGGCCACTTCAACGATTAGAATTGCGTTCTTGCTCGCCAGCGCGATCAGCAAAATCAAGCCGATTTGCGTATAAACATTGTTATCGAACCCGCGCATCATCAGCGCGATAACTGTCCCAAGCAGCGCAAGCGGCACCACCAAAATCACCGCAGCCGGACTGGTCCAGCTCTCATACTGCGCCGCCAGCACCAAGTAGACTAGCAGCGTAGAAAGCGCAAACACCCACAGCGCCTGATTGCCGACCAGCCTTTCTTGGAACGACATTCCCGTCCAAGAATAACCCATGTCCTGCGGCAGCTTCTGCTCGGCAATTTGCTCCATCTTGGTCAATGCCTGACCCGAACTGAATCCGGGCGCAGCACGGCCATTGATCGTTGCAGTTGGATAGAGATTGTAAAGTGTAATCAGCGCCGGTGCAGTCGCCAGCTCCACATCAGTCACCGCACCAAGCGGAACCATCTTGCCCTGCGTGTTTCGCACATAAAGCTGCCGGATGCTTTCAGGCTCAAGCCGGTATTGGCTGTCGCCCTGCACATACACCTGGTAGGTCCGCCCGAATTTATTAAACTGGTTGATAAAAAATGAGCCTAAGAATGACTGGAGCGTCTTAAAGACATCACCCACAGACACGCTCAGATTCTCAGCTTTGACCCGATCAACTTCGGCACGCAGCGCTGGGACATCGGAGCGGAATGTCGAGGACACGCCAAGCAAGCTTGGATCGGCATTGGCCTGGCGGATAATGTCCGAGCCCAGTTCGTTTATTCGCGCGTAATCAAAGCCTGCCTTTGATTGCAGCATCATCTGGAAGCCGCCCGCCGCGCCCAGACCCTGAATCGCCGGCGGGACTATCGGAAATAGAAGGGCATCCTGGTACTTGGCGAATTGCTGCCGCAAATGGACAAGTATTTTGTCCTGCGTAAGCCCGGATTCGCCGCGCTTTTCGAAATCCTCATAAATAGCATAGATTGCCGCCGCATTGGCCAGCGGCGCGCTATTGTCAAGCACAGACGTTCCACCGATCACCAAAGAATGGGCGATACCTGGAGTCCCGGTCACAATCTTATTTGCATCGTTGATCACCTGCTTGGTCCGTTCTAGTGAAGCCCCGTCAGGAAGCTGCACGGCGACAATCGCATATCCCTGGTCCTCTTCCGGCAGGAATCCTGTAGGCAGCTTAACGAAGGCCACAACAGTAAGCACCAGCAGGAGTGCATATAGCACCATCATCTGCCCGCTGTGCTGCACCATCCAGGCGACAATACCTTCATACCAGTCTTCAAACTTCTTGTAGACCCGGTTAAACCAGCGGTAGAACCACCACGGCTCCACTCCATGCTTCGGTGGTTTAAGGTAAGAGGCGCACTGCGCCGGCTTGAGCGTCACGGCGTTAATTGCGCTGATAATAGCTGTCGCTGCAATCACCAACGCAAACTGCCGGTAGAGCTGGCCGGTGATGCCAGGCAGGAATGCGGCGGGCATAAACACCGCCATCAGCACCAGTGTGATGCCCATCACGGGACCGATCAGCTCGGACATCGCTTTAATCGTCGCATCTTTCGGCGTCAAACCTTTTTCAATCCCCTCCGCTGCCCCTTCAACAATAACGATCGCGTCATCAACCACGATGCCGATAGCCAGCACCAGGGCAAAGAGAGTGACCATATTTACGGTAAAACCAAGCATGACCATGGCGATAAACGCGCCGATAATCGTTACCGGCACTGTGGTTGCCGGCACGGCCACCGCACGGAAGCTTTGCAGGAACACGAGAATTACAATCAGCACCAGGAATGCCGCTTCGTAAAGTGTCTTATACACTTCATCGATCGACGCCTGTGTAAAAAGCGTCGTGTCAAACGGAATTGAGTACTCTAGTCCCGGTGGAAAGTCCTTGCTGATTTTTCCCACTGCTTCGCGCACTGATTCAGCTACATCCAGCGCATTTGCACCGGGAAGCTGGTAGATGGCGATGCCCGCGGCTTCTTTTCCGTCAAGCTCGCAGAACATACTGTAATTCTGCGAACCAAGTTCCACGCGGGCCACATCTTTGATGCGGATAATCCGCCCGCCCTGCCCCGCTTCAATCTTAACAATGATATTTTCGAATTCCGAAACATCCTCCAGACGCCCGCGCACCGATATTGTATATTGGAAGTTCTGCGACTCCGGCGTCGGCGGCGCGCCCAACTGGCCCGCGGGAACCTGAATATTCTGTGCTTTGACGGCGTTAATCACATCGTTCGGCGTGAGGTTGAAGGTCTTCAGGCTCTCCGGATTCATCCAGACGCGCATGGCGTATTCGCCCATACCAAAGACATTAACATCGCCGACACCGGGCAGCCGGGATAAGGTATCCCGGAGGTTGATGTAAGCGTAGTTGGACAGATAAAGGCTGTCATACC
The DNA here is from genome assembly GCA_029555385.1 of Pseudomonadota bacterium. Taxonomy (GTDB): domain Bacteria; phylum Bdellovibrionota_C; class UBA2361; order SZUA-149; family SZUA-149; genus JAKPSH01. The sequence continues at coordinate 2,421 of JAKPSH010000323.1, read as the reverse complement.
GCCCGTCGGGCGAGGTCAGGTTAACCACCTGGAGAATCGCCGTAGAAACCTTTTTTGTCGTCACCCCCTGCGCCTGCACTTCAGGAGGAAGCGCCGGAACGGCGATGGCCACCCGGTTCTGCACCAGCACCTGCGCAAAGTTCAGATCCGTGCCAACCTTGAAAGTTACAATCAGCTTATAGGAGCCGTCGCTTGCGCTGGTCGACTGCATGTAAAGCATATTCTCGACGCCGTTTACCTGCTGCTCAATCGGCAGCGCAACGGTATCGGCGATAATTTGCGCCGTGGCACCGGGGAAACGCGTCGTTACCTGCACCGTGGGCGGCGTAATCTCCGGATACTGCGCAATCGGCAGAGCAAACATCGCCACGATGCCGACTAACACCGTAATATAGGCAATAACGTTGGCAAGTATTGGGCGCTCGATAAAGAACTTTGAGAACATAGCCATGCTCCTATCAGTGAAGCTTTGTTAGGCGTGCAATCAACTTGCTGAGGCGCTGATCGGCTTGACCTTGCCGCCCGGCCGGGCCTGCTGTATTCCACGGACAATTACTGACTCATCGCCGTTTAGTCCTTCTTCGACTACCCGCAGTCCATCAGAAAGCGCGCCGACCTTGACCGGCTTTTTGTCGACCACTCCGTCTGCACTGACGGTAAGCACAAAACGTCCGCTTTGGTCCACTCCTACCGCACGATCGCTAACTAGAATCGCACTCGAACGCTCCTTAACCGGAACCCGCAGCCGGACAAACATTCCAGGCACCATTTTATGACGCTTGCCGAAGGGCGGATTTGTGAAAACTCCGCGAAGGAGCATTGTCCCAGTGCTTTCGTCGAGAGCTGTAGATCCGAAATCAATTTCTCCTTCATGCGGATAACCCTCTTCGCCTTCACCGCCAAGAAAGACCTTCACCGGGGTATCAGCGGTTTCAGGCGGCCGCCGCACTTTGACGAAATCTTTCTCGTTGATCGAAAAATACGCATAAATAGGGTCCATGCGGTAAATCGTGCTGAGCAGCGTTGCTTCGCCAACACCAACGAGATTGCCTGGATCCTTCAACGAACGGTCAACACGACCATCAAACGGTGCGCGAATTTCCGTATAACCAAATTGTATTCGCGCAAGATCCACCTCCGCCTGCACTGAGTTGAGCTTCGCCTGCGCCGCATCACGCTGCGCTTTCCACTTTTCTACTTCGGAAACAGCTACCGCTTTCTGCTTCACCAGCTCTGCTTGGCGGTTGTATTCCAGCACTGCACGCTGAAGCTCTGCTTGCGCCCCGGCAATCTGCGACTCGGCAAGCTTCAGACGGGCGGCATAGGGCTCAGGCTCAATTTCAAAAAGCAGATCCCCCTCCTTAACCAAATCCCCATCCCTAAAGTTAACTTTGGTCAAGAAGCCGGAAACCCGGGCCCGAAGCTCGACTTTGTCTGAAGCTTCGGCATTACCCGTAAACTCAAGGTAGTCCGTAACCGGGCGCTGCGCGGGCTTTTCTACCGTCACCTCCGGCACGGGCAGAGACTTTGGCGCACTGTCCGAACCGCATCCGGCAAAGGACAATAACGCAAAAGCAGCAATGCATATTCCTGATGAGATGGCCTGAATCAGCTTAATCATCGATCCACTCTCCTGTTAAGTTATCTATTTACCAGGCTGGCTTTACAACTTCTGCCCCTGGCTTAGCGGCGCGGTCTTCAGCCGGCACCGGCGCCATCAGCGCGCCCCAGTCAGTCCGGCGGCGCATCTCTTCCTTCACTGCCTCAGGCACAAAGTCCTGTGTTTGCCCGAGCTCCCAGCCGCCGCCAAGTGCGCGGTATACACCAATGAGCGCCTGCGGAACCGAGCCCCGTGCCCGCGCCAGCGCATCTTCTTGCTCAAGCAGCGCCGCTTGCGCATTGATTACTGTAGTATAGTCCGTGGCCCCGCCGTCGTACTGAATCTTAGACAGCTCCACTGTCTTCTTTGCTGCTTGCGCGGCCTCACCAAGCAAACGCACCAAGTCTTGTCCCTTGACGAATGAAACAAGTTCATCCTCGACTTCACGCTGCGCAAGCAGCACCGTGTTCTCGTAATTCACCGCCGCTTCCTGGAACAACGCATCCTGAACCCGCACGGCGTTTGTGATTTGGCCGTAGTTAAGCAGATTCCACTGGAAGGACGGCCCGAATACTGCGTTCTTGCTTCCGGCAGAAAACAAGTCCCCCAGATCACTTCCGTTCGTATCCGCCGCCAGGACGCCAAAATTGCCGCCAATGGAAAACGACGGATACAGCTCAGCCTTGGTCAAACCAATCCGTGAGCTTTGCGCAGCCGCCTGAAGCTCCGCGTAACGGACATCTGGACGCCGCCGGAGGAGATCCCCCGGTATACCGGCAGCCACATGCTTCGGCGCTTGAGGAATCCCCGAAGCGCCGGAC
>JAKPSH010000106.1 GCA_029555385.1 Pseudomonadota bacterium | reverse complement strand
CCGGATGCGCACCGTTCTCTTTGCCGTCGTATCGCTGGTTTACTGGAAGAGGAAGGGGGCGGGCGGGTTTTTGACCTGGCTTACTATTATCATACGGCTGGAGAGTATAAACTCGCGTTGCCCTATGCGCTTAAAGCGGCTGCGGAGGCACGGGGCCTCGCCTCATTGCAGCTTGCCGAGCAACAATACCGCAATGCTTTGCTTGGTGCTTCACCTGACGATAAAGAGACGCTTTTCCGTATTGCGTTCGGGCTGGGCGAGGTACTGATGCTGCGCGGTATGTATCAAGAGGCGTTGCGGCAGTATGAGGCCGCGCGGGAAAACGCCCGAACCGAACTTGAGGCATTTCAGGTTGAGGCTCGTGTTTGCGAAACCATCTTTAAGCTTGGCGAAACGAAACGGGCGATTAGAGCATGCGAGGAAGCACTGTCACGAATGGGCGTTTTCGTTCCGCCGTCTGAGATCCGGATGCAGCTTGCGGTAGCGCAGGAAATTGTGATCCAAGTGTTTCACACACTTTTCCCTTGGATCTTTTTGCACCATATTCCTTTGCGCAAGGCCGGAAAGGAGATGATTATCTGCCGCCTCTTTAACCTCCTGAGTTATGCCTATTATTACGAAGAAAAAATCAGCTTGGGCCGCATCCTCTGGGCTCACTTTGCTGCGCTCAACCTTGCTGAGCGCCATCCGCCGACACAGGAGCTGGCCCACATTTACGCAGCCCATGGACCAGCCATGTCTGTCTGCGGTTTGTTCACCCGCTCCGATCAATACGTTGACAAAGCATTGGAAATTGCCGCTCAGCTGCACAGTGTTTGGAGCCGAGGGCAGGCGTTGAATTTTCGGGGTATTTCATTCTTGCCGGCCGGGCGCTTTCATGAGTGCATTGAAGCTTGCGGAGAGGCTGCGCGATTGTTGGAACGGGCGGGGGACCAATGGGAATATAATATGGCCAAGTGCAATGTGGCCTACGGTCTTTATCGAGCTGGCAATCTTGTCGAGGCTGCGCGCTTTGGCCAGCGGTCCTATTACGAGGCAATTGAGATTCACGATACAACTTCAGCTTCCTCATGCCTCTCGGTTTGGGCAAAAGCAACAGGCGGCGATATTCCGATCGAGGAAGCTGAGCGCCTGCGGACAATGTTTCCAGAATCAGCCTGTCATCCGATAGTCGAGGTTGGTCAATCGGCAGCATTATACTGGGCAGCGCAAGGTGATTGCGCAAAAGCAGTCGAGATTCTCGAAGAAAATTGGGGCAGAGTTAGGCAGAGGTTCCAGCAAGAGTATGTCATTGCTGTGCTGCCTTGGCTGGTGACTATGCTGAGGTTGAAGTTTGATGGTGCTGAGGAGAGCGAGGAGCGGAAACAAGGTTTGAGACGTGCTTTTTGGCTCGGGCAGCTCGGACGTATTACTTTGCCGTTTTTTGGCAATAACGGTCCGCAGATCCTGCGCGAGCTGGCGCTCCTTTCTCTTTTCGATACTAAGCTGGATAAGGCCCGGCACTATATCGGTTTAAGTATAAAGGCGGCGCAAAACCGGCGCGCGAGATATGAGTATGCGCAAAGTCTTTATGCGCTGTATCGGATTGAACGATATCTGGGCGCCAAGCACGCCGGAAGAACTCGCGAGGAATCAATGCGGCTGCTGAATAAACTGAACGCCGCGGATATATTTTTCCGCTTGGAGCGCAAAGCAGCTCAGTTGGAAGCGGCGTGATTTCCTGGAGCATAAATGCTGAGTTGCTTCCATTCATTTCGCGAATAGTTGTAGCCGTGAATTACTGAGAGTGGCTGGCGTGCAGCGCCTGTCTTTGAAAATGCAAGCGAATATTTTGTCTTATCATCGACAAGGAGAGCAACCGGCTGTTTGGTCTCCAGCACTGCTGCTGCTCTCGCTGCCGAAATGAATTTTATCTTGCCGGCGAGCAGAAAGATTAGACTCGGTTCGGTATATCCGGCGGCATACACGGTCGTTCCTCCTGGAAGTGCCGGCAGCGATTCGTGAATCTTGCGACTGAGCCAAAGCTGATCAAGGTTAGGCAGCAAGAACGCGAAGACGGCGCAATAGAACACGATCGCCGCGCCGCTCACGCCGGGTAAAGGCTCTTTGGCGAGCCAGCAGATGACGCAAGCGGCAAGGCAGCAGACCAAGGCTGTTGCGCTGGCGGCATATGCCGCGTAGTTCGCAATACCGAAGAAGAAGGGAGCGTACCCGGAGCCGGCGGCCAAAAGCAGAGTCGCCGCAAGCCAAAGAACCGCCCTGGCGCAGCCTGTTTTGGAGAAACCGCTTGTTAAAGAAAGCTGTGCGCGCGGCTTTGTCGCCATGGAAAGCAGCACGCCGATTGCGGCGGCAAGTGCAGGATAAAGCACCAATGTGTAGTGAGGGAGCTTCGTTGGGACGAATTCGAGAAGAATCCACGCCGGACAGAGCCAAGCCAAAAGAAAGCGGATTGGGGGTTCAGTCCGGCGCGCGATCAGTAGCCCGAGTGCAGGTAAACTGAAGAGCGACCAAGGCCAAAAAGCGGCGAAGGATGTGAGACAATAGTAGCCGGGAAAGCCCCCGTGTGATTCCTGGACGCGCAGAAGCTTCGGCAAAATATCACCAAAAAAACCATCGCGAAGGAATGCGCCGCCCGTAGCTCTCTGTACAGCAATAAGCCAAGGAAATACTGCGCCTGTGTAAAGACACGCCCCCCAGTATGGACGAATCAGACGCAGCCAGGCTAGTTTACGATCCGCAACTGCAAGAGCAAGAATAGTGAGCGTGACGACTGCGGGCAGTACGGGACCTTTAATCAGTGTTCCGGCAGCGCAGGCAAGCCAGAACAGCGGCCATGTGCTGACCGGGTTTCTTGTCTCCGGGCTGCGGCAAGAGCGAACATACGCAAGTCCGATAACCGCTTGCGCCATCATAACGCATGCGAGCAGCGGCGCATCGGCTTTGGCCAGCCGGGCTTCAACAGCCACGATTAAAGATGTTCCCAATATCAGCGCACCCGCCAGTCCGGCGTGGCTGCCGAAAAAACTAGTGGAAAACCAAAAAAGCAGCAGCACGGCCAAGCAGACCGATATGGTTGAAGGCACACGATAAGCCCAGATCGCGTTGAGGTTGTGTGGAGACAGTAATTTTACTGAGGCAGATTGAAGCCAATAAGCGCCGGCAGGTTTCTTATGGCGCGGTTTGTCTTGCAGCATAATGCGGACATAGTCGCCTGTTTCCATCATTTGGCGTGAGGCCTGAACAAAACGCGCCTCGTCTCTGTCAGTCACGGGAAGAGATGTTATGCCGGGCAACGATGCGGCTAATGCGGCGGCAGCAGCTAACAAAGCGGCAAGAAGCAGCTTGCGCAACGCGATGTTGTTGGGGTCCCGGATGGTCACGGTTCTTCTCTGTGCAATCATTGTTTGCGCGTAACGTGTAATTCAATTCTTGCGGTTCTGGCTGTTCTGGATACGATATTACTTAAGGGCAGTCTATAAGCGGTTGGCCATGGCCAGGAATGTGTGCCGATTAAGCGATGGAGGCGAAGACGGTGCCGTATTCGCCTCATCCGCAGCACCTATTTATTACTATAATTTTCCGCTGATTATGCTTGTCAACGTCCGTGGGATTGATGACCGAAGTGGTATGCTGCCATACCTAAGGTCATCGCCCAAAGGCAGCAGAATGCGCTAAGCAGTACCGCAAGAATGCGGCTCACCTGCCCGGACATGCTGAGCAGCTTTTGATCTTCAGTTGCCAGAATTCCAAGTTGAGCCAAGAATTCAAAAAGCAAAACTGCCGAAGCAACGCTGAGCAGTGCAATAACGAGCCGCGATAACTGCTTATTGCGTGCGAGGATTCCAGAAACAGCAATGAGCATGGCGGCAAGAAAGTCTTCCAACATTGCCGCTTCAAAATGTCCCAGGTGCAAAAGAAGGTTTTCCTGTTCCCGAACAGATGCGTGATCGCAATCATGCAGGTACACGCAAACTGCGCCGAGCAAAGTCAAACCGGCCAGAGCGAAACATTGAATCCTGTACACGAGTTCTAAACCTCCGTTCAAAACCATAAGGAATGAGGACGCACCGTGCGCCTCCGGAGACTGTCCCAAGAAGTGATACAGCGCCCGGAAGCGAATTGTTTTATTACGCCAAAGAAATGAGAACGATCAGCGAAGAATTAAGTCTCAGCAAACAACAGAATTATATTCGGAAGCCAGATTACTTTGCAAACTTTAGCCGATATATTGATTTTGGCCATCTTGGCGGCTATGCGGCCTTAGCGGTTTTGGACGGTCGTTGGTCCTTCCGGATGGCGGGTTAATTTTAGTCTTTAGCGCGCCGATAATTATAATGTGGAGATAAATTAAGCGTTATGCTGGGGAGATATGAGACTTGTTCAAAGGCTCAAGCGCTGGCTGAGCCGCGGGATAAAATGCATTTATCATCTTAAAGCGTCCCGAATGTTTGTTTTAGGGCTGCTCCCTTTTATCGCCGTTTGGGCGGTCTTTATCGCGATAGGCGAATGGCTGCTCGCTCAAGCTTATTATTGTGAAGGGGCGTGTTTGTTTTCCCAACTGCTGATGCCCGGCAGAGGTGCGACCCCGTATGGCGTTTACTTGTCGATCGCTGAACGCCACCTGGCTAATTGTTCTTTGGTTTGGGCCGCCGTGTTGGGAGCTGGAGTTGCTGTTAAAGCGAGCGTGTCTCGCATCAACGCGCAGAAAGCCGCTTCGTTGCTGGTTAACGTGATGTTATGCGTGATCACGACGGTCATTGTGTTTGGCCTTGGTCTCGTCGGTGTTGAAGCCTATATGTGGAAGAGATCCAAAGCGCACAGCGAATGGCATGACCCAAATACGAGATTCGATCCTGAAAACGGCTGGGTTCCCATTGAAAGCCGGCAGATCTACGAAGAGGGAAAGCTGATTTCATCTAATTCCTTGGGATTTCGCTCGCCGGAAATTGATCCACAGCGGCGAACTATAGCTGTGATTGGTGATTCGGTGGCATGGGGATTCGGTGTTGGCGATTCCCAGGTGTTTTCCGCGCATTTCGATAGCATTGTAAGACCGCAAGGTTATCAAGTGCAGAATCTTGCCGTTTCAGGCTACGGAATTGATCAGACCTATCTGCTTCTGAATGATCGGCTTGATTCGCTGCCGCACTTGTGGGGCATCATCTTAGTGATTTTTACCGGAAACGATTTAATAGATACGCAGAGCAATACGGTTTGGGGTAAGCGTAAGCCGCTTTTCGAAGTGCGCAATAGAGTCTTAGAGCTGACTGAAGTGCCGATCTCTCAATACTGCCTGCAGAATTTGTTGTCTGTGAGCTATACGGTCAATTTGATCAGCCGCTCTTTTCCGCAATTTAAAGAATTTCTAGAAACGCTTACCGAGGGGAAAAAGGTTGCTGTTGAAGATGCAGAGTATGTTCTTAGTACTCTGCTCGGCAACATTAAAACGATGGCCGAGAAGCGCAGCGCACGTTTCCTTGTTGTTCTTTCGCCGCTGCGAAGCGGAGACCTGGGCAGCGATGAAAATCATGTTTTCTTTCAGAACTTAATGCGCAAACTGGGACTTGAATATGTAGATTTCGCGGAGGAGTTAAAAACCCAGCGCTATGCACTAGACGAACTTTATCTGCCCAAGGACAGAGCCCACTTCACCGAACTGGGCCACCGATTACTTGCCGACGCGGTGACAGCGAAGCTCTTCAAATAATATTTGTTTTGGCAAAACGGCGAGTTAGAAAAAAGGTTGACGCATTAAACCTGGAATAAAGGTTCGCTGCGCACGGCTGCGAACCAAAAAAGGCACGGAGCACACAAACGTCCTCTCTCCGACGAACCACAGGGACGACTAATCTTCGTCGCTTGTGGTTCCTTCTGCCGGGACGCCGGGGTTGATGGGCGGCGGTTCGTGCTGCCGGGGGCCGGCGGGGGTCCCATGTTCATCGGCACAATCCCCATCACAGTCCTCCTGGCAGGCATGCCCGTCATACGAAAGAAACTGGCGATCGTCTACGTCCTTCATGAAGAATCCTCCTCGCAACAAAAAGAGTAACTTAACCAGACACGGTGACAAAAGACTCTCCGAGTCCTTAATCACCGCGTCCGTAAATTACCCGTGACCGGGTATCGCAAGGATAAAAACCTTTTTCGTGCGCAACGAAGTCTCTCTTGCAGAGCGTGCTGCAGAAGACACATGTTGCTGCTTGCGCGGAGGAAAAAGAAAAGAGAAAGAGCAAAAGATTTGCGTGCCGCAAATCATTTCACAGGCTCAGGAGGCGCAAAAATGCGGGCACAAAATGTCCTGCCTTTCGCAGATAATTATACAGCTTAACCGTGGAAAGGTAAAACCACAGGGCAGTGTAAAGGTAGCATGACTATTGATGGATTTTGTTAAACCAAAATCACAGTGCCCGCAGACTCCGCCTGACTTTGGGATGTTTGGTGCTGAAAGAATCTTATGCAACCTGCTAGCCTTTGAATAAGCAGAATAACTCTGCCGCAGCCGGAATTCACCCAGAAAATCGTTGAATCGCACAGATTTGTGGCATCACGGGGGTGAAAGCTGGGTTAAAATAAAACGGTCATCCCGAGCGCAGGGGCCGTGCCTAAAGGCAGGATTTATTGCGCGAGGGATCTCACGCCTGAACAGAGCAATGTCTGCCTCCGCTCGGGACGAACACGAAGGCAGAGCCAGGCAAAATTAATAATTAAGTGATTTTTATCGCTGCTGTGCCAGTAATTGCGTCTCCACCCAGGGTTGACCCTGCACCGGGGAACTTTGAGATCCCTCGCGCGGTGACTGCTGCCTTGAGGAACAACCGGTGCGCTCGGGATGACGAGAAAAGATGACTGCTGCGCATTATCGCCTGCGCGCTGGCTCGCAGCCATTGGTCTGGACCACTGGGTGGCGGACAGCAAAAGGCGGGCGTAGGGCTGCGGGCGGGCCCGCTCCACCCCCGCCCCGGCGCATAAGGTTAAGCCTTCAGCGCCCGGCAGCGTCAAACTCTCCACCGGCGTCAAACCGGAGCAGGCACGCCGCTGCCTCTCTTGGTCGTATTTCACATTTCTGAATACCTGGATTTTCTGCGCTGCTTCAAGATCGGGAGAAAGTGCAAACGCGTCCAAGCCGCCCTTTCGCCGCAGCACGTCTTTCAGAACAGATCAAAAATCCGGCACAATCCTTTGCCAACCGCAGCGCGTCGCCCGTATTGATTCGTCGCCATTGGTTTGGGCCACTGGGCGGGTGACAGCGAAGGAAGGCAAAGGGTTGTGCCGGGTAAAAAAGGTCACGCTTTCAGCACCCAGCAGCGTACCTTCTCTGCACCGCCCATGCGCGACTTCAGCTTTCACCCGGGCGATGCCAAAAATATGCGCCATTCAATGATTTTCACGGGGAACTCCGGCTGCGGTAGATTTATTCGCTTATTTTCGGGATATCGGTGCGGCTTTTGCACAATGGGTACTTTAATGGCCTGTCATAATATGTAGTTTATAAACTTGGCCTGAGCGCGAGAAAGAATCTTGCGAGGTGCTGCAAGTTTACACCACTCGTTTTTTCTGCGGGTGCCTATACGTCTTTTTTCTAGCAGCCAAACTTATATTGCCAGTTTTTTCACTTTAGGCATTTTACGTCAGTAAAATAGGGACTTAAACGCAGTTACGGCAAAACCAAGAGCTTGTGAGGTTGACATTTACGATAGAAATGCTCATAAATAGTGCTGGTGTTATGCAGCGGTATAGCCGGGAGGCGGGAAGATGCATTCAATAAGCAAACAGGACAATAATCCCGGAGTAGAACTCATATCCGGGGTACTTAAGGTCGCCGCTTATCGCTTGCTTTCTTACCCCAGGCTTTCTGGTGCGAGTGCTGCCTTGGCTTTTGCCGCTCAGGTCGGTACGCAAGCACAAGTGGCGGCGGCAGAACAAGGTGCACAGGAGCCGCCGGCTCTAGGTGCGCCTGCTGTCGAGGCTGCGCAGGCTCGCCGCGTCATTGAGCAGTTGTCTGCCGCAGTTGATGAAGTGCTTAAAGATCCGAAACTGCCTGGTGCGGTCAAAGCGGCCGATCCGCGAACCTTTGCTGAGGAATTCGAGCGCCTGCGACGCATGCAGCCTGGTGATGCACAGTGTGCGGCGGAAATAATCGAACGCAGCGGATTACCGCAAAGCAGAGTAAAGACGCGAAGTGCGCTGCTTCCCGAGGATCCTAAACGTCCAGGCCTGCTCATATCGTTTAGCGATGCAGACAAAGACGCCGTTGATCAAACGGTGGGAGAACTTAGAGGTGCTACGACATCAGCTCTAATTTGGTCAGGCGGACTGCGTGAGCTTAAGAGCACGCGAGCAAACTCCACGCTGATTATCCGGGTTCCGGAAGTTCTGAAAGCTGAGCTAACCGCGGTCCAGGAACGGCTTAAGACGGCGGCGGAGTACAGCACTTTAAAAGCGCTCGCGTCCGGTCCTGAGGGCCGCGAAAACGTGCTTCGTGAGTTTCGTGATATTTCAGCAAAAATTCTCGAATTATCCGGACAGAAGCTCAAACTTTACGCCTGCGGCAAGGCAGCGGAGTTTAAACGGAAAGGCGAGGACGACGGAATGCCTGTGCACCTGCTTGCTGTCGAGACCGATTTTGAAAACAAGCGCGTAACCGGTATCGAATATTATGTCATAACGGGCGAAGGCAAGATTTACTCAATGCCGCACATTGGGAAGAACTTTGACGAAACAAAAGGTTCGTTTGTCCCGGCAAAACCTTATGCTGAGTTTAATGTAGCTCTTCTGCGCATCTATCAAAAGAATGGAAGTCTTTCACGGGACGATCTCTATCAAACAGCGCTGGCCAATGGTTTTTGTCCCACGGAAGATGGAAAAATTACTTACCTTAACTTGGGCAGGGGGCAGCTTCGGGAAACTAAAGCGAAGCTCCAGTCCGTTTACGACGCAAAGGGAAGTATTGCCGCAGCCGATCTTGAGGCTGCTCTGCCGTAGCGTCAGTTTATACGTATCTGCTACCTGCCATTTCTCGAAGTTGTCTCAGCCTAGCTGCAATTAGCCCTAATTTTCGTAATCTGTTGTCAGACGCCGTGCTACCTTTGTAGCTTTTATCTTCTGGCCGGCCCTGATAAGATAAGATCAACTTTCCGCTATCCGAGGTGTTGAGTTTAATCACGGGTTCGGCTCGCATGCTATGACGACAGATCTGATCTTTGATGTGGGGATGAACAACGGCGATGATACCGCCTATTATCTGCATCGCGGGTATCGTGTCGTCGCGATTGAAGCCGATCCGGCGCTTGTTGCCGCAGCTGCACAGCGTTTTGCCTCAGAGATCAAGCAGGGCCGGTTAACGCTAGTTGAAGCAGCGATCGCCGAACAAGAAGGAGTGCTGCCGTTCTGGATTTGTGACGATAAACCGGCATGGAGTTCGTTCGACCGCAGCATTGCTTCGCGAAACAGCTGCCGTCATCATCAAATTGATGTGTCCTGCTGCCGGTTCAGCTCCCTGCTTAACACTTATGGTGTGCCGTACTATCTTAAAGTAGACATTGAAGGCGGAGAGTTGATTTGTCTACACGCTTTGCAGCGGGAGGATCTTCCGTCCTATGTATCCGTTGAATACAGCGGTCAGCTTATGTTGGACACGCTGCAATCTCTAGGCTACTCGCGGTTTAAAGGAATAAGCCAATACGCTTTCCTACCCCTGGAAATCCCGGCAAGCCGCCGGCAGAAGGAATTTGAACTCATCCGGTACGGGTTGGCGAGCGGTTCGTTATTCCTGAGATTGCTGAGACGGGCGGGGTTGGCGAAATTACTAAACAAGCGTCTTGATCGATTTAATTCTTTCCGTGGTTGGTCGTTTCCCGAGGGCAGCTCAGGTCCTTTTGGGGAGGATCTTCCCGGTAGTTGGCATACTTATGTTGAAATGTGCGAGATTTTTGACCAGTTCCGGCGCGAATTCGATCGGGGAGTTCCATCGCCGTTCTGGGACAGCCGAAGTTTCTCGTTTTGGGTTGATCTTCATGCTGCACTGCCCGCGTAGATATCGCGAGCACGCTCACGATGGCACGCGCCTCGCGCGCTAGTGAGCAGACTGGGCAAGGTATCTTGCCCCCACGTGCATACTTGCAGCGAACTAATATCCGTCAGGCTTGAGCAATGCTGTATACGAAAAATGAATTGTTTTGCGCAGGTCTCGATCGCCGGTGCCTTGGCGAAAATGCCCCAGCGGCCAGTTTTGCCAAGCAGTGCAGGATTTGATAGCTGTGTTGGTGCTGCGGCGCCATGCTTGCTATGGGGTGTTTGCGCTGCTTGCAGGAACGAGTTGATGTTTGCTCCCTTGTTTTGAAGAATATGTGGTTCTCGTCGCGCGTGTTCTTGGAGGCAAGTGAGCGGAGCGTAGGGTTTTGTTGTGTGAAGTTTTGTTTTCCGGAAGCGCCTTGCCGACATCTTTCCCAGGTATTGTGCAAGCACGCAATGCGCAGACGCATAGAGCAACGGCATTAGTGCTCTATTAGTGCTGTTCTATGCGTCTTCGGTGCTGTGCGTCTCAATGCTAAATCCGTGAAGGAGGGTTAGGATGTCTCCGACAGTGACGGCTCTTGTGCTTATTTTCTTCGGTATCCCGTCCGGAACCTGGGCGTGCCGGGTCTTTTCTAAACCGAAAGATAAGACCACGGGGGTTGGATCAATCCTTAAGCGTTGTGCTGCTTATTGCGTCGTCGCAGCGATCGCCGTGGGATTGATCTACACACTGGCAGGTTTTTGCAAAATGCTGGGGCTGCCCGAGGTCCCCGCTGGATAACTCGCACATAGAAGCGTATTGCTTCACTGGACGTTTCCGGGCAAGGGGGAACTCCGCCCCTTGCCTCTTATGGGCCTGCCGCAAAATGCAGGTCCTGCCCCTTGGCCTGAACTCGGGCCGAAGGCTGAGAATAAGGAATTTTGGCTCCGCCGGAGAATACCGTAAAACCTGGGCGGCGGTCTGGCTGCCGAAGAGTATGCTGTTCGGCAGCCAGACCGCTCCTTCAAACCTGAGATGAAGGAGCGATCTATTGCGGCGGCCAAGATATCCAAGGATCAATCACCGTGTGGAAATGAGCCGAACGTCAGTTCAGCCAGAAACACGGCATACTTGCCGCACCAGCCATCCTGTGCCGCTTGCGGCAAATTTTCCAAGCGGATCAGACCGATGGTGTTCACAGACCCGACCTGCTTGATCGCGCTGCGTATCAGTTGCTGTGCGCGGATGAGCGACGTGATCCCGTGCACTGCCGCGATTACACCGGCTGGACGCTCGTCGCCGCTGTCCTGCCGGAATGGGGAAAGCAGAAGTTCGTGGTAGTCTGCATGCTCTCCGCATGCTGCGGCAATACGGCGAAGAAAAGCACGCGAGTCGTGCACCGTGTCATCGGGAATAGCACGATCTCCGGTGAACAGAAAGTCATCCTCAACGGGATCGTCGCCGTAATGGTCAAAGTCAAACGCGTCGGGCGAGAACTCGCTCAGCGGCATACCGGCGGCTGGTGGAAGTTCCAGGCTGGCGTGAGACCACAGAGATACCAGGCACGGCGGCTTCCTGCCCAGCATGCCGAAGCTGCCAGCGGGCACGAGACGCCGGGACATCCAGAGGCACTCTCCGGGGCAGGAGAAGGAAATCTCACGCAGGCCCAGATGAGATACAAGCTGCTCAATCATGGATGAGGCCGCGTGGACTCCATTCAGCGGCATGAACACACAGCAGTCCCGCTCTTGCGCAGCGGCACCCGGGCGCCAGGCGATGCTCAGCTCACCCAGTCGCCCCACGAAACGCTGACTGAGACGCTCCAGAACAAACTCGGCGGCATAGCGGGCCGATTCTTCATTCATCTTAGCTCCTTCACTATCAATGACCGGCTTCCTGCAAAGCTGCTTGCTGCTTAGGAAGCACTAAAAAAGAACAAAACGCGGGCAATTTATACCACAAAATAGTGCAAGAATCGAGTGTTTGGACTTAACGAGGTTTGGTGGGCAGTTATCGTGGTATTTTGGCAGGATGCGGGCGTTGAGGCGAAGAATAAGACCAAGGCGAGACTATATAGGCCTAGGCTTTATTTCGGGCGGGAGCCACAACTCTCAGCCTCCGCCCTAGCCTCAGCCTTCGTCTCCGCCTTATTCTTAGCCGGTAACTCCCTTTAGAAAACGGAGTGAGCAAATGGCGTATGCCCCTTACGGGTGCCAGGTTACTGAGAGATCCCAGAACTCGATATCATCGTAGTTGAATACCCCGCCGACTACCGTACCGCCAGATAGCAGGCTGATCGTGTTTGTTGCCTGCAGTTGGGAGACAGGAATAATAAACTGGTTAAGGCCGTCTTTCATCGTGCCTAATGCCACGGGGTTAGTGCCCGGCGGGATGTTGTTAAACTCCACAAAGTTGTTGGTGAGATTCACGCCGGCCGCATAGAATGTGATTTTAACAAATTCAATTCCCGCGGCGCGCAGCTGCTGTAAATTCACGGAGAATGACTTGTTGTAGCGCAGCCCTTCATGCTTCATGCTGCCCCCGCAAAGTTGAGGGTCGCAGCTCCCGTCGCCGATATGGTGCCTGGTGGGGTCTTGTCCGGGTGGTATCGGAACGGGCGGCCGTGTAGGAGTCCGCACAGGTGTCGGTGTCGGCGCCGGTGTTGAAGGCCGGACAGTCGGTCTCGGAGTTGGGGTGGCCGAGGGGGTGCGTGACGGTGTTGGCTGTGCTGGAGCCGTCGGTTTTGGCGCTGCTGTCGGAGTGGGTGAGGCTGGTGATCTAGGCAAACTCGGGACTGGGGTCGGGTCCGGTCGGAGCGTCGAGCTTGGCTGCGGCGTCGCCGGAAATGGAGGCTCGACGCTAGGTTCG
>JAKPSH010000103.1 GCA_029555385.1 Pseudomonadota bacterium | reverse complement strand
CGGGTGTTCTTTCCGGGGGCGCCGGGTTGGGGTTTGGCGCGGGCTGCGGTGTCTCCATGGGAACTGGAGCAGGGGGGGCGGCGCCGGATGGCGGCGGCGCGGCATGCGGCTCGGTTCGTTCCCTTGGATGATTAACCTTGTACTGCGGTGTTTCCCCATGCGTTTCGATCACATAATACTTTCCGTCTGCTGTACGGATGCCTAACGCGCCAACGAAACCATGGCGCAGACGCACCGTGTAATTCATCTGGCCGCCTTGGCGCTCAACGTGAACCGTGTATTGACGGGAAGCAATGCCCACAAGACCGCTGGTACTAGTCTGATAGCTCCCGCGCCAGACTCCCGGACCGGAGATGCCGCATGAGGAATATAGATCGCCTCTGTCGTAATAGAACGAGTCAAACCGGGGAGTTTTTCCGTCTGCGGGAACCGAGAAAGCAACTTCACGATTGAAGTCGCTTCGCAGCTCAGGCGTGCCGTCTTGCACGCTGAGTGAAATGTCCTCTGGTGCGCCATTTGTTCGTGCGCCTACGGTAGTGCGTACTTTACTCATGGCGTCGTCGTAGCTTGCACCGCCCAGTGCGTGAGCAAGCGACTTGGCGCGAAGCGCCGCGTGCTGCTCATCACTAAGGGCTGCCGTACGGCCCGAGAAATACGGGTCAATTGAACGCTGCACGGCGGCATCTCGTGCGGCGGTGCTGGGCGGGGGCGTTGCGGCCGAAGGTAATTTTTTTTGTGAGGATCGTTGTTGCTGCGCTCGCGGCAGAACAGCATGCTCCTGCACAGGGCCGCAAGCAGACGGCGCCGGTTCAACCGGCGTACAAGGAGCGACGGCTGGCTGGCAGTACTGTGGTCTGCATGCTCTTCTCGCCCAACGGCACATTGCTCTATCTCCCTTCCCGGCTTCCCGCACCGCTAGGCGGGTAAGTCAGCGCCTATCCTTCTTGGTTTGAAGCTGCCCCAGCTTGTTCAGTAATTATTCCCGCTTGTGCGGCTAAGTCCTTTTCACGCTCAAGTTCCGGATGCTCCTTGAGCAAGCTGCGGACATAATCGGCAAGGGGCTTCATTTCTGATGACCTGTGTAATGCTTCGTAGATTCTGATTCCGCTGACAGCCGCAAGCCGGACATCGGCAGCGGCAAGCTCCTCGCAGCGGGCGGTAAGTTGTGCGGCCAGGGCGGGCATGTTGATTGATGGTGTCTGATTATACTGCTCCACAGCTTTCGCTGCCTCTTCTCCGCTTGTGCATAACTGTGCGTAAGGCTGCAATACTGCAGGCAGGCTGCCGTTTTGCGCTTTCTCTGCTGCGGCAAGCACTTGCGCCATGGCCTCCCACTGCGGCGGATTCTGCTGATAGAGCGGTGCAGCTAATGATAAGAACAGGTCGTCCAGGCTGGCAATCCGCGCGATTACTTCGTTTTCGCTGCATTTCGCTTTAATTTGCGGAAACGCGTTTGCGGCGCCCGCGTAATCCTTTCTTTCCGCCAGGAGCTGCAGCATCTGCAGACCGGCTGCTTGCACGATAGGGTGGCTTGCCTGAAGTGATGGCTGCGCAAGGGCGAGCGCTTTGGTGTAGAATTGCAGCGCTTTGTCGGGATCGGATACTGCAAGACTTTCACCAGCCCGGCAGTATGACTCGCAGAGGCTATCTTTAACCTTGCTTTGCCGTTCGGCATCCAGCGGGAAGAATGCCAGTGCTTGCTCATACTTGGCTGCGGCTGTCACATAGTCTTTTGCCGCAAACGCTGTGTCGGCATCTTTCCGAACAACGGCATAGATAACCGAGAGCACGCCTTGAGGATCGTTGTTCGAACTTAAGCCGCGGATTTTGTCTACGGCTTCCCCGGCAGCCTTTACCAGAGACTCCCGTTCGCCGTTGTTCTCCGTGCGGAGACTGATGGCGGCTGCGGAAATTGCCTGCGCCGCATAGACGATGCTGAGTTGATCATCGGGAGCTGGTTTGAGGCCGGCGGCAGCTTCCAAAGCCTTCTGCACAGTGGCCTGTGCCTCACTGTAGCGGCCCAGTCGGCTCTCGGCATAGCACTCAAGCGCCAGCATCTGAAATTGCAGTGCTGCGGGCAGCGGTCCGGACGATAGCAGGTCTTTAGCAAGCTGCACTGCCTGTTCATAATTTCCTTGATTGAACTGCTCGCACGCGGGCTTAGTTTTCTCCACTTGCTTAGCGGCAATCTTGCCTTGGGCATAGATGCGGAGCGCTTCAGCATCTTTTTGTTCGGCTGCTTCTCTTGCTCCCAGTGAAGCAGAGAATTGCAGTTTATCAAGCGCCTCTAGCGTTTCCGTGTGGCGTCCCAAATTAGCCTGCGCGGCGGCAAGCCGCAGAAGCACGCTGTTGCGCCCAGGTGCGGAAAGAAAGCTTCCCTGAGCCGCAAGCGGCCCAAGAAGATCTACAACTTCTTGAAAAAGCTTGGTCTTGACGTCCTGGTTTGGTTCATTTAGCGCAAGCTCATACGCACATCGCCCGGCTGCAATCTGCACACCAGCACGCTTGTCTGCTGGAAGGGCGCTGTTTGCCAAATGCTTGCGGCATAAAGTCAAAGCTCGCTGCTGAGACTCGCTCGTTTTTGCGGACAGCGCAAAGCGAGCCGTTAACGCCGGGTCAGTTTCAGTAAGTGAAGGGAGAGGTGACTCTGCCATGAGGACCTCAAAAAACGCTAATCAAACCGTTGGTATACGTCCAAAAACTCTAGTCGCGATATCTCACAAACGAGAGCTCTTGCTTTGCCCTACATATGTTGTTCCTGAAATGCCGGATGGTGTGACGTAATATGTATAACCGGTGCTTTTATCCGAGGCGCTGTGTATGGAGGAGGGTGATTTTCGCAGAACAAATGTTCGGAGGCTATCAAGGGCATTTTTCGGCAATGACCAGCATTTCGAAGTCATCGGGGGTAATTACGTTATTGCGGCTGAAATTGCCTGGAGCGCAGCCAAAGATTTCGACGTTGGTGAATCCGGCTGTCTGCAGCAACCAGCTGATTTCGGAAGGCATGTAGTAACGTTCATTTGTCCGCAAAGATTTTGTTTCCCCCGCATCATCAACGAAAGTCAGTTCTGCATGTTCGCGCAATGTCATTAAGTCGAATGTCAACCCCCGTGTTGCGGTTCCAGAACCGGAAGCAGCATAAAAGTCCTTAACGGAGTGGAAAAGCGGGAACAGGGCGTTTAAGGTGGTAAGCACCAGTTTGCCGCCAGGGAGCAGAGCAGCGCCGGCATGCACGAGTATATGAAAGTTTTTCTCGTCTGTTTCCATCAAGGAAAAGGCCCCTTCACACAATAAGAGAGCCGCGGCGAATTCTCTAGAAAAATGCGGCATTGCCGCATCCCGAAGTTGAAATTCAGGATTGACTCCGGAAGCCGCAGCTTTCTCGCGAGCACGCCGCAACTGCGCTGCTGAAAGATCCAATCCGGTTACGCTATAGCCTCTTTTTGCCAGCTCGATTGCGTGGCGGCCCGTGCCGCAGCCGACGTCAAGGATGCGTTTAGTGCGATCAGCGCCGAGCTCCTGTTCGACAAAATCCACCTCGGCAGTTGTTCCTTGAGTAAACGGTTCTTTGTCATAAGATTCGGCGAAATTAGCAAAAAGTGATTCATACCATTGTGTCATGTGCGGTCGCTCGATAATTCTAACTTATGCAGCATCCTTACGCTGCCGTGCCTTTCTTCAGCGTTACTAACGTAATCTCCGGCGGGCAGAACATGCGAATCGGGAGAATGCCCTGGCCGACACCGCGGCTGACGTAAACTGGAGTAGAATGAAACATGCTTAACCCGGCGACATGATGGCGTTGATGTGTATGTGTTAGAATCGGTTTGCCGCCGGGCAGACAAATCTGGCCGCCGTGAGTGTGTCCGCAAAGGACTAAATCTGTGCCGCTGAGCATGTCGGCGTTAGGCAGCAGCACTGAATCAGGGTTGTGGGCAAGAAAGATGCGGCAGACCGTGGTATTGTCCGCTGGAACCTCCGGTGGGAGCTGAAAAGTGCGCTTGATGCTCGGGCGTCCGTGACGGAAATCATCCAGACCATAAAACAGTATTTGATGCGGGCCACGCTGAATCTGCGTCACCGTATTTTTAAGCCAGATAATCCGCCCGTCCAGCTTGCGGCGAATGGTGCCGATTCCCTCGTGATACTCGTGGTTGCCGTAGACGCCGATTATTCCGTCGGGCGGCGCATGCGCTGCGAACAATGCTGCGAGCTGTTCGGCAAGGCGGCGAACCTTACGGCGGTACTGAATCCAGCGAAAAAGTCCGGGGCTTAAGCGGGTCGCGAGAAAGTGCCGGATGCCCACGCCGCCGTACTGGATTAGGTCGCCGGTAATGAGCAGCAAGTCGGGACGAAGAGCCTGGGCGTGCTCGAACGCTTGTGCGATCTGTGAAAACTTTGTGCACAGACCAAGGTGCAAATCGGAAACCTGAACAAAGCTGTAGCCGTCGAAAGCTTCCGGCAGTTCTTCGTTGGTCATGGTCAGGCTGACAATACGAAAATTGCCTCGCGCTTGAACCGATTCTTTAACCTGAAACAACCCCACTTATTTCACCACCAAATTTACTAATCTTCCCGGGACGACGATTTCCCGCACGATAGTTTTTCCTTCAAGCATGTGCTGCACCTTAGGGCGGCCTTTAACGAGCGCAAGCAAATCATCTTTGCTGATTTCCACTGGCGCATCGACCGTGTCCCGCAATTTTCCGGAGATCTGCACGGCGATGGTCACTGTTTCCAGGCGTACAAAGTCCGGATTAAACTCAGGCCAGTTCTCATAGGCCAAGGTGTTTTTTCCGCCGAGACGCTGCCAGAGCTCTTCGGCGATATGCGGTGCGTAAGGGGAGAGGATGAGCACGAAGTCCCGTGCGCACCGCAGCGGCAGCTCCGGAGATTCCGCCGCTTCGTTGCAGAAAGTCATCAGGGCGGCAATAGCGGTATGAAAGCGCATGCTGTCCAGGTCCTCAGTGACCTTCTTGATCGTCCGGTGCAGCGACTTCTCCAGCTCCAAGCTGCCGTATGGAATCCTGCTGTCCGGCACGATGCTTGGTTTGACGCTGCCGTCCTCAGCGATCAACAGATTCCAGACACGGTTCAGGAAGCGGTAGACGCCTCCGACCGACTGGGTATTCCACGGCTTCACTTGTTCCAGTGGACCCATAAACATTTCGTACATCCGCAGCGTATCGGCTCCGTACTGGCTAATCATATCATCGGGATTGATCACGTTGCCGCGGGATTTGGACATCTTCTGACTGTCTTCGCCCAGAATCATTCCCTGATTAACAAGTTTCTTGAACGGCTCGCGCGTGGAGACAAGTCCTAAATCATGGAGCACGTGATGCCAGAAGCGTGCGTAAAGCAAATGAAGAACCGCATGCTCGACCCCACCGACATACAGATCGACTGGCATCCAGTAGTTCTCTGCTTCTTTGCTCCATGCTTCACGGTCATTCTTCGGGTCAAGATAACGCAGGTAATACCAGCAGCTTCCAGCCCACTGCGGCATGGTGTTTGTTTCGCGAAGCGCGGCCTTGCCAGTTTTGGGATCGGTGGTGCGAACCCACTCTGTTGCCCGTGCAAGCGGAGGCTCCCCTTCTTCGGTAGGCTGGTAGCGTTCCACCGGGGGGAGCAGCACCGGCAGCTCGCTCTCATCTAAGAGCTGAGGTCCGTCATCGGTGTGGATGATCGGAAAAGGTTCGCCCCAGTAGCGCTGTCGGCTGAAAAGCCAATCGCGAAGCTTATAGTTGACGGAGCGTTCTCCGAGTCCTTGGTCAACAAGCCACTGGGTCATTTTTTCTTTAGCTTGCAGGACGTTTAAGCCATCGAGGAAACCGGAGTTGATCATCATGCCGTCTTCGACATAGGCGCTTTGTGTGACATCGCCGCCCGAGACAACTTCAATAATTTCCAGACCGTATTTCTTGGCAAACTCCCAGTCGCGCTGGTCGTGAGCCGGGACCGCCATAATCGCGCCAGTGCCGTATGTTATGAGCACGTAGTCAGCTACATAGATCGGAATATTCTTGCTGGTTGC
Organism: Pseudomonadota bacterium; assembly: GCA_029555385.1. Taxonomy (GTDB): domain Bacteria; phylum Bdellovibrionota_C; class UBA2361; order SZUA-149; family SZUA-149; genus JAKPSH01. The sequence continues at coordinate 19,452 of JAKPSH010000103.1, read as the reverse complement.
CGGATTCACGGCATAAGCGCCGGTCCAGACGCCGGTTTTCAGGGTGGATTCTTCCTGGCGCTGTAAATCACTTTTTTGTTTCGCGTTTTCAATATAGGCAGTGACTGCGCCGTGCTGCTCTGCGGTTGTAATTTGCGGGACCAAGTCGTGCTCGGGTGCGAGCACGGCATAGGTTGCGCCGAAAAGCGTATCGGGACGCGTTGTGTAGACATCAAACTTCAGCTCCGGGGCGCCAGCGACAGCAAAGGAGAACTTGGCGCCCTCGCTCCGGCCAATCCAGTTGCGCTGCATTTCTTTGACATTTTCCGGCCAGTCAAGCTCGTCGAGACCAGCGAGCAGACTGTCCGCATACTCCGTGATCCTCAACACCCATTGGCGCATCGGCTTGCGGATTACGTCATGACCGCCGCGCTCACTTTTGCCGTCAATGACTTCTTCATTGGCGAGCACTGTGCCCAGTGCCGGGCACCAGTTGACCGGGACGTTGTCCATGTAAGCAAGCCCCTTCTTGTAGAGCTGGCAGAAGATCCATTGTGTCCAGCGATAATAGTCCGGGTCACACGTGCCGACCTCCCGGTCCCAGTCATAAGAAAAGCCAAGCGCCTGAATCTGGCGGCGGAATGTATTAATGTTTTCCGCTGTCGTCTTCGCCGGATGGGTTCCGGTCTGAATTGCGTACTGTTCAGCGGGCAGGCCAAAGGCATCCCAACCCATGGGGTGGAGCACGTTATAGCCGCGCATGCGCTTGTAGCGGCAGACGATATCCGTCGCGGTGTAGCCTTCCGGATGACCGACGTGCAGGCCGGAGCTTGATGGGTAAGGAAACATGTCAAGCACGTAGAGCTTCGGTTTTGTGCGGTCGTGAGCAGCCTTAAACGTCTTATTCTCAAGCCAATAGCGCTGCCACTTCGGTTCAATTTCCGCAGGTGAGTAGCGCACAGCGTTCTCTGCCCGTAAGTTCTCCGAAACACGTGTTGTCACTGGTAGACCCCTCTCAAGTGTCCAAAAAACCGACCAAGATCGTAGTATATAAATCCGTTTCCCGGTGCGTGATGCCGGCGGCGTCACTTCGAAAAGTGTTAATAAAACTAAACTATGCGCCGGACTGCAAAAGGGTATGCCCTTGCCGAAAAACACTTTCAAGCCGCTAAACTAGCGAAAGTCTCGATAATGATCTAGCCTGCGTTTTCTAAAGCGTATTTGCTGGGAGATCTTGTGAGAAATAACACTATTGCCTGCGCACTCATCCTGGCCCTTGGTCTTGCGAGCTGCGGATATACTTTCCAGGGCAGCGGCTCGGTGCTGCCTAGTGATGTTCGTGAAATTGCCATTCGTCCGGTGGAGAACGAAACGCCGCTTCCCGGCCTCGGTCCGCGTTTTGCTGAGAAACTTCGTTCGCGTTTCGAGCGCTACGGTGTGGTGACTGTTGTTGATTCCGCGGAGGAGGCGGATGCAGAGTTGATCGTGAAAATTACAGCAGTTGATACCAGAGTTAGATCGGTGACCAGCGGGACTGATATTGCGCTCGAGTATGATATTTTTATGACAATCTCCGCAGAGCTTCGGCGGCGGAGCGGGCAACTGCTCTACCGCAATAATAGACTGATTACCGTCGATTCCTACGGCGGTGTGAGCGACGTCGTCGTAACATCAAGTGCGGGTTTTGCTCAAGGCGGAATTGGCGCCGATACTTTGGGAGATCTGGGTTCGCGGCAGGTTTCCCGCGGTCAGGAAGACCAGGCTATCGAACAGTTGATGGATGAATCTGCGCGCATGCTGTATATGGATGCGGTAGCGGAAGAATTTTAGCGAGACGCAGGAATGATGGCCTTTTCACCGCAGCAAGCAAACCTTAAAACTGAGGCCCCGTCCCGGGTTGACCCTGCGCGCTGGCTGGAGGAGTACGGCGACTTCCTTTTTAACTACGCCGTGATGCACCTGCGAAACGATGCTTTGGCGGAGGAGCTTGTCCAAGACACCTTCGTTTCGGCTTTGGGCAGCGCCGCGAATTTCAAAGGGCTGTCCTCCGAGCGAAGCTGGCTTGTAGCGATACTTAAACACAAGATTATTGATTATATCCGCAAAGTAAGCCGTGAACGGCGCTACTTTGACCTTGAGGAAGATCCGGAACATCAGCAGGCATTCAACGAAATTGGCCACTGGAGCGTTGAGCCTAATGCTTGGCCGGGGAACCCGGAAAGTGCTTTTGAAAAAAAGGCTTTTTATGAGCAGCTTAACCGCTGCATCGAGCATCTGCCGGAGCAGCAGCAGATGGTATTTGTATTACGCCAGTACGGTGAATTATCCACCGACGAGATCTGTAAGAACGTCGGGGTGTCTGCGACTAACCTTTGGGTTTTGCTGCACCGGGCGCGAATGCGTTTGAGGAAATGTCTGGAGACGAACTGGTTCGGCGTAGAGAACGGCAGGTCTAGCACCTAAAGGACGCGAATATGGGCTTCTGGCGAAAGCTTAACGGCTATGTGCACATGAACTGCAAGCAGGCGACCGAGATGTATTCCCGCTCGGTTGATGATGCGCTGCCGTTCCGGGAGAAGGTAAGGTTTTATATCCACTATTTCGCCTGTGCACCCTGCCGCTTTTACGTGGCTCAGCTTAAATGGCTCGACCGGGCTATGACTCATTATCGGAGTCTTTCCAGGGACGGGAAATTCCAGCCCGTGCGCGTTCTTCCGTCTGACGCGCGCGAACGTATTCTTTCCGCTGTTTCAAATTCCGAACGCTCCTGACATTACTCCGTTAGGCCTGCGTCTTTGGCCGATTTTCGCTAAACGGGATATCGCTCCGCTACTCATTTACAGTAGTAAACTCCGTTGCTCACGATTCCCGTTTAGCGAAAATCGACTCAAATCCACAACCCTAACAGAGTAATGCTAAAGGAGAGCTGCAGAAAGCAAGACCCTCTTCCAGGGAATTCAAGGACACGATCGGGAGTCAGGATTTAGAGGGAAGGGCAGTCCCTGAATAGAGATTGTGCCCGAATGCGATCGCAGCAACAAGGCGGCGGCGAAGGCGAAGAATAAGGCGGAGGCTGACGGATTGTGGCCGCTGTCCGGATAAAAAGCCTTTGCCTATATCTTCGCCTTAGTCTTATTCTTGGCCTCAGCCTCAGCCTCAGCCTTGGCCTCAGCCTTCAAGGGTAAGTTTAGGTTCAAGCTCCGGTTCATCTTTATGGCTTAAGTCACGGTGCGGAATGAAAAGACTGAAACGCGATGCAATATCCAAAGAATATACCGCCCAAGAGGCGATCCCGTTCAGCCTTGAAAGGCTGCGTTCGTTCAAGGGCTGTGTCTTCGATATGGACCAGACGCTCCTGGGCACGGAGCGTGAAAACCAGTTCGGCTGGTATGTCATGATTTACGTGCTGCAGCAGTTCGCCAGGCTTGATCTGGGGCTGGGCCGCGAGCTTGAACCTGCGGATATGCAGTTTGTGATGGCGAAAAACCGTGATGAATGCCGCAGACTGGCGAAGGAGAAATTCGGCCCGGAGTTTCCCTATGATTTGTTGAAGGATACGCGGACAAAACTTTGCGAGCGCTTCAGCCAGACTTACGGTGCCGTGGTTATGCAGGGAGTTGTGGAGCTTCTTGAGCTTTTGAAAAAGCGGCGCATTCGCTGTGCAGTGGCTACTTCTTCGGATTCCAAGGCTGCGGCCCGGCTGCTCGAACTTGCTGGAATCTCGGATTTTTTCGAGGCGGTCATTGGAGGAGATCAGTTTACGAACTCAAAACCTCATCCTGAGTCTTTTGAGAAAGCGTGTGATGCGCTTGGACTGGAGCCCGGGTTTGTACTTGGTTTTGAGGACACCTCGGTTGGCGCCAAGGCTTCGTATTCGGCCGGTTTGATGACTTTTCTTGTTCCCGGTCTACTCGCGCCTGAGCCGGATGACGAAAAGCGGGCTTTGATTGCCGGAACTATGCTGGAAATTCGTGATTTGCTTGATTTTTTTCTACCTTCGTAATTCAATGCACCACCAAAAGGCATCCCGCTTGTAATTTCCGATGGGTATGCTAAGTTTTATGATCTGTTCGTTGAGTATCTGCCGTAAGTAGAGGTTTTTCAGTCAGGCTACGTCCGGCTGCTGCTTCAGTCCTTCCGTAATCCCAGTTCACAGCTTCCCTCTTCGTGTTTTCACAGCAGCTTTGCGTCGTCTGACCGACCGGAAAGAATGTTTTACCGCCGGACGGGAAAGACGGAGTGTGTTTCTCTTCGCTTCACCTTTTCCCAGTGCGGAAGGAGGTTGGGATGTTCGATCGGAATCGAAAGGTGGCCTTGCTGTTCGGTGCTAATCAGAAGTTGACACCGCCGAACATGGTCACGGAAGTCACCCGGGTATTTGCCGCACCGCCGTGCGGTCAGCCCTGGCAGATTGTCTTGGTAAACCGCAGCGGAGCGGATGCTCTCGCGGCGGAAATCAACGCGAGCGGTGGAACCGCCGTGTCGCTCAAAGCGGACGTCGTCGATCCGGCGCAGATGGAACGGCTTGCGGCGGATTTCGCAGCCTTGTTCACCGACGGTCCGCCCGTGCTGGATACGCTGGTCTATGCGAGCGGTGTCGTCGGCAAGCGCCTCGGCATCGAGGACGAGCCGATCGCGGAAGCTGTGCGCATCCTGCACACGAAGACCATCGGCTTCGAATTGGCCTGCAAGCTGTTTGCCAAGTGTATGGCAGGCCGCAACCCCGGGAAGCCCGGCGGGGATATCATCTTCATCTCGAGCCTGGCGGCCGGCCCGCAGCTCCCCTACGGCCCCCTGAAGGCCGATGCGAGCTATGTGGCTGGAAGCGCGGGCGGCGAGGGTCTCGCCGGATGCGCGGTGGGCGAGTTTGGCCGCAAGTACGGCGTGCGCTGCAACGTGCTTGCCCCGGGACCGACCGAGGGCGAGATGGTGCAGAGCATGGGCGCCGATCTGGTGACCGCGCTTCGGGAACGGACCATCCTCAAGCGCCTGCCTACGCCCCGGGACGTGGCCTATCAGGTCTGGTTCTGGGCGGGTGAACTCCACTCGGCCGAAACGGGGCAGTACCTGCAAATGACCTGCGGTCTGTAGGTCCGAGAATCGTGCCCGAGAATAAAAACCTAAGCGTCCGGCTGGCATCTATGCACCAATGATGATCAACCAAAGGCCGGACGCTTGTGTATGTGATGAGGTTTTAACTAAGGTAATCGGTCGGTCTGACGATTACGCTTTGCGTTTAACTTCCCACGTACTGTCCGCCATTTACATCGAGCGTTGCGGCGGTGATGTGCCGAGCCTTGTCGCTCAACAGAAACGCGACGGCGCTTGCGATATCTTCCGGCACGGCAATGCGCTTGAGCAGCGTTGCGTTGCGAAAGCGCTCCCGCGTGGCCTCGTCCCAGTCAAGCATCGGTGTTTGCACCGGTCCTGGCGCGATGCAGTTTGAACGGATGCCCTGCTTGGCATACATTTTTGCAAACTGTTTGCTCATGCCAATCAGCGCGGCTTTTGCCGCGGTGTAACAGAGCGCAGCAGCTTCGGCGCCAAAGCGCGCGGCAAGCGAGCTGATCGTGACAATTCCGCCGCCCCCGGCCTGCGCCATGAGCGGTGCGATGAATTTTGTAACACGCGCTGTGCCGACGACATTGATATTGAGGTGGCGCGCCCACTCGTCGTCACTTTCTTCCCCGGGTGTGGTGCGCGAGACAATGCCTGCGACATTGGCCAGACCCTTAACACGGCCCGGGAAATCTTTGTCAATTGCGGCGGCGGCAGCCGCGACGGAAGGCGAATTGCCTATATCCACCTGGTACGCCCGGGCATCAGCGCCAAGTCCGCGGACTTCCTCCACCGCGCCGGCCCATTTGCTTAATTCCTGCACGTCGCACATGGCAACATCCCAACCCTGTGCCGCAAGCTCTTGACATACTGCAAAAGCAATACCTTGTGCTGCTCCGGTAACAACGCAAACTGGTTTCATTATCGTTCATCCTCCCCAATGTGCAGACTACAGACTGAAAACACTACTCTTGTTGCTCCCCAAAATGCCGGTTTCCCCGGTTTGCGGCGCTCGCAAGAGAATACGATGTTATAAATCTTCAACCAAAGAAACGCCAATAAGTGACGGTGCTTTGGGGGGCATTCTTGTAAAAACCCCACTAGTGGAGTAGTAATTAGAACTTGCTCTTTCCCAACTAGATTCTGGAATACTGTCTTCTGCTTAGTCCGCCTGCCGGAGAATTTTCCAACCGGCAGCCGGACTGAGGAGGCATTGGCAAAAAAGGAGACCCATTACGTTAAGGAGGTTTTAACCATGCAAGTCTCCCGTCGTGATTTCCTGTGGGCGTGCAGTGCGGCGGGACTGGCCCTGCCCGCCGTTGGACGCCAAGCTGACGCAGCCGCGGCGATGGTGCCGCTGAACGGGCTTACGTGCCTGGAGGTATGCATCAATAGCGGGCCGGCTTTGCGCCGTTTCTTGGACAGCGCATACCCTGAACTGCGGTGCAGCCGCGCTGCGCACTGCGCGTTCTTTGAGGCATGCCTGCAAGGGAGTGGAACTGCCACAAACCGGCAGTTCCGGGCGATGCTCTCCGGGCAGCCTGGCTTGACCTGGATGATGTCCGGGCCGACATCGGGAGCCGTGAGGCTTACGGACGGCTCGGAACTGGCGCTCGGAGCGTGCCTGAGCCAGCGATTCTTCTTCGTCAAGCTCGTCAACGCTGCTCAAAACGGCCCGCACATGCGCTTCGTGTGCGCTGTTCGCAGACATCTTCCGGGTGCGCCGATCGCGGCTTGCGAGCGGTACCGGAAAGTCTTGTGATCGTTCCGGCCAATAGGCGCGTTCACCTAAGTCCAAACACGCGCGCCGGTTCTTGAAGAGGCATTGGGTAGGTTGTATCTGCCAGGCCTCTTCAGGAACTCTAGAAGCCAATGTCCAATACTCAAACCTTCGACAAAGCAGAAACTGTTCGTAATATTTTTTCGGCACGAATTTTCTAGTCGTAATATCTCACAGCCCAGGGCTGTAAGATATTACGGCTTGCGGAACGCCCGGACGGCGTTGCCGAATTTCGAGCGCAGCGAAGAAATTCGCTGCGACACTGTGTCGGGGCACGTGGGGCCCCCGACACAGATTGGAGCAGCGCGAAAAGGCCAAAAGATGGGCCTTTTCGCGTAACTTACCTAGCCGCGATGTCTCGCGACAAAGAGATTGGCCAAAAGCTGCTTCTAGAAAGTTCGTGTTACACGCCGCTGAATGCGCTGAACCCGCCATCCACCGGCACGACAATTCCGGTGACAAACTTCGAAGCGTCGCTTAACAGCCAAAACACTGTGCCCAGCAAGTCTTCGTTTGCACCGAAGCGGCCCATCGGCGTGTGGCTTACGATGGACTGTCCGCGCGGCGTCAATCCGCCGGTTTTCTCGTCAGTCAGCAGGAAGCGGTTCTGTTCGGTGAGGAAAAAGCCGGGCGCGACAGCGTTGACGCGAATTTTCGCCGAGTAGTTCTGGCACATGTGCACGGCAAGCCACTGGGTGAAATTGCTCACGCCCGCTTTCGCGGCGGAATAAGCAGGAATCTTCGTCAGGGGTCGGAAAGAATTCATGCTGGAAATATTCAGGATAACCCCCTCGCCGCGGTCGGCCATAGCCTTGCCGAATACCTGAGATGCCAAAACGGCGCTCAGGATATTCAAGTCAAAAACAAAACGGAAAGCATCGGGCGGAAGGTCGAAGAACGAAAGTTCGGGAGATGTCGTGGCATCCTTCTTGTTGCCTCCGGCGCCGTTAATCAATGCCCAAACTGGTCCGAGCTTTGCTTCGACAGCTTCCTTGGCGGCAGCGATCGAATCTTTTTCCAAAACATTGCACTTGCATGCCAGAGCGCATCCGCCTTCTTTGTTAATCTGGTCAGCAACAGCCTGGGCCGCCTGTTCGTTCAAATCCAGCACTGCGGTTTTTGCGCCAGCCTGAGCCAAAGCTTTGGCCATTGTGCCGCAGAGCACGCCGCCGCCGCCGGTGATCGCCATGACTTTGCCCTTCACTCCAAAGAGATTTTCCATTGTCGTCAACGCTCCTTCGCTCAATTTTGCGGTCAACAAGAATGCGCAGATACTACACCAAGAGCGGGCAAGATGAAAGCTGGCAGGGTGCTGAAGGCGCGCCGCCACCGGCTTGCAGAACTGCGCCTGCAGCAGGTACTGCCGGGCTGAACAATCTGCGGCCAGGCAAGGGCATTGCCGCCAGGCGGCCCGCCGGCGCAGTTTGGATCAGCGTGGAGTGCGTTCAATACTTGTCCGTAGCGCAATTTTGTATTGCTCGCTTGTGCACGATCGGGAACAGTGCAGTTTGCCGTGAGGGATTCACTAAGTTAATCTGCGCGAGAATACTTCGGTTTCAGCCTTTTGGCGGCTATATGCAAGTGTTGCTCCGTTTAGATAAAGTTTGTTTGCGTTTCGGTCGTCGCCAGGTGCTGAAGGATATCGACTGGACAATCCGTAAAAATGAGTCGTGGGCGATTGCCGGTGCAAGCGGGTCGGGAAAGGCATGCTTGACGAAAATCTTAAGCGGCGAGCTGCGTCCGGCGAGCGGCGAACTGATTGAGCGTGGGGAAAAGTGCGCTGCTGCTTCCGTGCGAAGGCAGAAATATATCCGATTAGGTTTCGGCGGCGAGGAAAAAGCGAGGATCCGCGGCAGTGCGTCAGGCTCGTTTGCTGCTCAAGTCTTTTAAGTTGGATTCTTTTCAGACGCGCCCCTTTGGACGGCTCGCCGCGGGAGAGAAGAAGCTTGTGCTGCTTGCGCGCGCCTTAATCAAACGGCCCAAGCTGGTGCTGCTGGATGAACCAACGCGGGGGCGGCACAGCGCGGCAAGAAGAAAAGTTATCCGGGCGGCAGAGCGAGTCTGCCGCAGGACAGGATCGGCTTTGGTCTGGGTCACCCACAATCCCGAAGAAGTTCCGCGCGGCATGACTCACTGGCGAAGCTTCGAAACGGGAGAATAATATCCGGCGCTGCTTAAGAAAACAGATTAATTGCTGCGTGACAGAAAATCCTGATACGCATTTTCAATCTCCGTCAAATCTTCCGCGCCGAGCGTCCAGTCCGCGGCCGCAATTATTTCACGAATCTGGCCCGGTTTACGGGCGCCGACAATTGCGCTGGTCACTTCGCTGCGCCGCAAGACCCAGGCAACAGCAAGCTGGGCCGGGTTGTGCCCGGTTTTCGCGGCAATCTCGCGCAGTCTGTCGACAAGCGAAATGACACAAGGCAGTTTTTCCGGCTGCAGATATTCCAGTTTTGTTTTCCTCCAGTCATCGTCGGCAAGCGAAGCAACCCACTCCGCCGTCACTTTTCCCGTGAGCACGCCGCACTGCATCGGACTGTAGGCCACTACGCCGCATCGGTGCTCTGCGCACCAGTCGAGCGAGTCTTTTTCCACATCCCGCCGCAAGAGGCTGTAGGGGGGCTGCAGTGACGCAATGTGACCCAGTGGCGATATCTGGGCAAGCTGCTCCCTTGAGAAGTTCGATACGCCAGCCCAGCGGATTTTCCCTTGTTCTTTCAAGCGGAGTAAGGCGGCGAACCCCTCCTCGATCTCTTCCGGCGGCATCGGCCAGTGAATCTGGTAAAGATCGATTACTTCGACGTTGAGCCGCCGCAGAGACTCTTCGCATTCCTTGATTACACTTGCCTGCCTCAGACAGGGCTTGATCGCCTTGCCGTTTTTTGCGCCAATTAGGCCGCACTTTGTGGCAATGTATACCGGCTGCTTGGCTTGTTTCAGGGCTTTGCCGGCGATTGTCTCGGCTCGTCCAAGTCCATAGACCGCGGCAGTGTCAATCCAATTAATGCCGAGCGAGAGCGCTTCAAGGATTGTGCGTTGGGAATCATTTTCATCCTGACTGCCCCAGCCATAGGCCCAGCCGCTTCCGCCGATGGCCCAGGTTCCGAGACCAATCGTGGTAAATTCGAGATCTGTGCTGCCTAATTTTCTTTTTTGCATATGACGCAGTTTCTCCCGAAAGTGTCACAAAAACGCTTGGTGATTACGCTTTCGTGCACTAATGAAAATTCAAGACGACAGCGTACTATGGCGCGTGCTACAACAAATAGCAAACCCGTGATTTGACTATGGTAAATATGTTTAGCGAACAGTTAATCAAACATTTCAAGCGTGTTTGGCTGGCCTGTTGTGTACTGCCCTTTGTCTTGCTGCAGACAAATCGGGTTTTTGCGCAGTATGAGGAGCTGGAAGAGACGCCGGTCATGGAAAAGATTCTGACTAGTCCGTTTGTTACGCTGCTTGTCGTCTTGGTTGGGAGCACAGGCATGTTCAATTATTTTTTCGCCAGCGGCAAAGGTGAGCGTTCGGACAAGCAGTCGCTGACAGCGATTATTTGTTTCATTCTTGTGGTGCTACTAGTCTGGTACCGCTTTTCGCTCTGGACCGAGCGAAGCCACCGCTAAGTATATGCGTGATTTTTGTTTTGTTCATGCAGCGGATCTCCACCTGGATACACCGTTTTCCGGGTTGGCGAGAACTGCTCCGGCGCTGCGCGAGCTGCTGCGCGACGCTTCGCTGCAAGCGTTTGACAACTTGGTGCAGTTGACTATTGAAAGCCGCGCGGCTTTTCTTTTGTTGGCTGGCGATATTTATGACGGGGCCGAGCGCGGCCTGCGCGCTCAGCTGCGATTCCTGGAGGGGATGGAACGCCTTCGCGAAGCTGGAATCCGTGTGCTGCTGGTGCATGGCAACCACGATCCATTAAGCGGCTGGTCCGCAGTGCGGGATTGGCCGGAAAATGTGACCATCTTCCAGGCGCATGAAGTTCAGTCTGTGCCAATAATTCAAGGAGGGGTGTGCCTGGCCACGATCTATGGCATTAGTTATGCGCAGCCGGAAATGCGGGAGAATCTTGCGCTTAAGTTTGCGCGCCGCGCTGCTCAGGGACTTGCCATCGGTTTGCTGCATGCCGATGCATCCGCCGCCAAGGGCCAGGAGATGTATAGTCCATGTACGGCGGCCGATCTGGAACAAGCGGGATTTGATTATTGGGCACTGGGTCATCTTCATCTGCGTCAAGTTGTAAAAGAAGGGAGCCCTTGGATTGTTTACCCCGGAAATTTGCAGGGCAGGAGCTTTAAGCCGAGCGAACACGGCGCAAAGGGGGCTTTTCTTGTTCACGTTTCGAGCGGACAAGTGCAGAATCTGGATTTCAAACCTTGTGATGTCGTGCGGTTCCATTTGCTCCGGGTGGATATCAGCGCCAAACGTGATCTGGCGGACGTCCGTTCGGATTTTCTGGAGCAGCTTGAGTCGCTTCGTCATCAGGGCGGTTCCCGGGCCTTGCTGATCCGGGGGGTGATTGAAGGCTGCGGAGCACTGCATAGCGATCTGCGCCGTGCCGAAGTGCTCGAAGAACTACAGCAGAGTCTGCAGGAATATGCGCAGGGGGAAAAGCCCTTTATCTGTTGGGAGAGCGTTGCTGCGGAAACTCGTGGTGCGCTCGATTTGGAGGCAATCGCCCAGCGGGGCGACTTTTCCGCCGAGCTGCTGCATGTTGCGCAGAAGTACCAGCACGACCGGCAGGAACTGCGGCAGTTGATTGAACGTGCGGAAGCTGATGCCGTAAAAGCGCGCGTTTTCCGCTGGCTCGATCGTTCGGCCAGGACTGATGCGGAATGCGAAGTGCTGTTAGAAGAAGCTTTGCTGCTGGCCCTCGAACTCAACGAGCAAGAAGGACAGTGAGCATGTTCATCTCCGGCTGGCATATCGACGGCTTCGGTGTGTTTCGGCACTTCGACATGACCAACCTTAGCTCGGGACTTAACGTATTTTACGGTGCGAACGAAGCAGGCAAAAGCACATTGCTTGAGTTTCTGCGCACAGTGTTGTTCGGTCCGCCCCAGGGGAAGAACGCCAACCGCTATCCGCCGCTTTCTGGGGGACGCCACGGTGGACGGCTACTGCTGCAAACCGCTAACGGATGTTACGTCGTTGAGCGGATTTTGGGACGGCGCCCGCCGCTGCAAATAACCCTTCCGGAAGGCAGTGCTGGAACCGAGGCGGATCTTTACGTGCTGCTCGGCGGCGCGGATCGCAAGCTGTTTTCCTCAATCTTTGCTTTCGGCCTGGAAGAGCTCAGCTCGCGTGAAATGCTCGATGCCGAAGAGACCCGCGCGCGTATTTTTTCAGCCGGCATCACTGGTGCGGGAAATTCTGCGCAGAGCATTATCAGCAAGCTTGATGCGGCAAACCAGCAGCTCCTTCGGCCCAAGGCGGCAGCAAAGATTACAACCCTTATCGAGAGACTCGAAGCCGTTGCCGGAGAGCTTTTCGAGTGGCAGGGCAAACTGGAGAGGTACCCTGAGCTGCTTAAGCACGAGATGAAATGCCGCCAGGCTCTGAAAGCGCTTGCGGAAGAAGAGTCGCGGCTTCAGCAGGATGCGCACGAGCTGCGCCGTTTACTCGATTTGTGGACTCCGTTTTGTGAACTGCGCCGTGCTGGTGCGGAGCTGGAAATGCTGGGCCCGGTGCCGGAGCATATTGAGCAAGCTGTCGAAAAGGTTGCGCGGCTGGAGGAACAGCGCCAAGCCCTGCTTGGGCAGATGTGTGAAGTCAATGCGGCGAGCGAAAACGCTGTTCGCGAATTATCTGAGCAGGAATCCCGCTATCAGCAGCACTTGGAGCATCTGCTGGCGGAGGTGGAGTATCATTGCGAATCCGCAGCGCTGCAGCGCGATCGTCTAACCTCCTTGCCGGTGCAGAAAAAAAAGATTTCGGCATTGACGCAGGCTTTAGCTGAACAGCTTGCTGCTTTTGGCGGGACTTGGACGCGCGAAAACATCAGTTCTCTCCCATGTTTTTTTGCGAACCAGGAAGAGGGGAGGGTTTGGCAGCATGTGCTCGGCAGCTTGGAGCAGAGAGTATCGCAGAGCACTGCTGGCGCTGAGGTCGCGCTGGAGAAGCTGCGCGAAAGCGAACAGCGGTGCGAGGATCTCCGGCAGCAGCTCGCTAAGCTGCCTGCTGACGGCAGCGCTTTGCTCGACCGGCAAAAAGGCGCAGTTGCAGAGTGGCGTGCGGCGGCGCAAGAATTGTCCGTTCTTGAGGAAAAGCTGAACTACGAGCGCAGTCTCCGCGCTGAAATGGAGAGTCATTTAAGGTTTCAGCGCAGTGCGGTGAAAGCTTTTGCTTTCTTTTTCATGTGTCTCGCCGCTGCGCTGTTTATCGCGGGCCTAATGCGCACGTCGTTTTCCGATTATACGCTGAGTATTCCGCTTTTTTTCGCGGGAGCCGTGCTTTTTGTTTCCGGCGTGGTGATTTTCCGCAGACTCAAGCGCACCGGCCTGCTAGGTCCGGCATCGTTGGCCAACGAGCTGAAGCAAAGCCGCCGGCAAGTCCAAATTGACGCGGCACAGGAGCGGATTGCCCAGGCGCTTGAGGAATTGGAACTGCCCTTAGGCAGCGGGCGCGCTGCCATTGATCGGCTGGAAGAGGAACTGCAGGCGCAGGAAGCAGCCTCGCGCCGCTGCCATGAACTTCGTGAGGAATTGGTTTCGTGCGAGGAAAATACAGCGCGTAAGCGAGAGGCTTACCAAGCTGCCGCAGAGCAAGTGACTGCTCTGCGCGGGGAGCAACAGCAGCAGCTAGAACGGTGGGAGGAGTGGAAAGCGGTGCTTGGGCTGCCGCGTTCGGTGGCCCCGGATATGATCGGGGAGGCGTTTCTTCAAATGGAGCGTCTGCGGGACACCGCACATCAGATTGAGCAAGCTGAATCGGAAGAAGAAACATTGCGGCAGATGATTGCGCAGTGGACGGCAGTGGCTGAAAAGCTGCTCGTGCGTGCGGGATTCAGCTGGCCCGTGCCGCAAGACAGTGATCCGGACGAGGCCCTGATTCCGGGCATGCTTCGGCTCTTGTCGGCATGCCGCGAGCAGAAGATTGCCGGAGAACGCCTGCGCAGTATGCGGGAGGAGCAACAGAGATTTGCCGTGCGGCGCCAGGCGTTAGAAACTCAGCTTGCCGGACTGAATGCAGAGCGCGGCAGCGTATTGGGAGGCTGTGGTGCTAACAGCGAAGAAGAGTTCTTGCTGCTGCTCGGCAAGCACCGCCGGAAGATGGAACTGCTCCACACCGTCAGGGCTAAAGAATCGGTGATTTCTTACTCAGCGGGTGGCCCAGCGGCGCTGAGTAAGTGTATGAAGGACTTGGCGGGCGGCGGGGTGGACCAGTGGCGGGCGAGCCTTGAGCTTGCCGAAGAGAAAGTGTGTCAGGTTAAAGAAGAGCGGGAGATGCGTCAGCGTGAGTTGTTTGCCGTGGAGCAGCAGCGCAGGGAAGATGAGTCTTCCGCTGAACTGGCCCGCCTCGAGAATGAAGCGGAAGAACTGCGTGCTGCTCTAGCCGGTTCCTTCCGGCAGTGGCTGGTGCGTGTGCTTGCCCGGGACCTGATTCAGGAGACGCTTGTGCAGTATAAGCGCAATCGCCAGCCGGCTGTGCTTGATTATGCCTCGCGTCATTTTTCACAAATCGTGCCGCATTATCAGCGTATTGTGCAAGAGGAAGAGGGGCTTTCTCTTGCCGTAATTGATCAGCGCGCACAAAAGAAGTACCCTGAACAACTGAGCCGCGGCACGGCAGAGCAGCTTTATCTTTGTTTGCGGTTTGGTTTGGTGCGGGAGTTTGCTGCGCGAAGCTGCTCATTGCCGCTGGTCATGGACGATGTGCTGGTGAATTTTGATGCCGGGCGGGCAGAGCGGATTGCCGGAAGGCTCGGCGAAATATCACATGAGCAGCAGATTTTGCTCTTTAGCTGTCACGCGGGTACCGTGTCGCTGATACGTGAGGCAGTGCCGGATGCGCGGGTGATAACGCTGAGCGAAGAGGCTCAACAGCGCGAAGGATCTTAAACAGATGCTAGTCGGATGGGTCAACATCTGTCTGAACTGCGGCGCGGAGTATCCGGACGATTCTGTTTTCTGCGCCAAGGATGGCGCGCGGCTTGCTCCGGTGGGTGCATTGCCGGACGGTGCGCAAGGTGCGCCGCAGGCCTCCGGAGTTCAGGGAAAGTACCGCATTCTTGGCCTATTGGGGAAAGGCGGGATGGGCGCAGTGTATAAGGCGCAGCATATCTTGATGGATCGGGTAGTTGCGATCAAAATACTTCATTCGCAGACACTAACCGATCCCAGTGCCGTCGAGCGGTTCCGGCGCGAAGCGCAGACGGCAAGCAAGCTTTCTCATGCGAACGCGATTACCATCCATGATTTCGGACTGGAAGGCGGCTCGCCGTATATCGTGATGGAATATGCGGAAGGCAAAACGCTGCGGCAGGTACTTGCGCAGGAAGGCTGTCTTGGGCCGTGCCGGGCGCTGGCGTTATTCCAGCAAATCTTTGCTGCCGTGGCGCAGGCTCATCGGCTGGGCATCGTGCACCGCGATCTTAAACCGGATAATATCATTGTTGTCCGGGGGAATGACGGCAGCGAGACAGTTAAGGTGCTCGATTTCGGTCTGTCAAAAGTACTCAATGCGCAGCAGTCAGATCTGACTCAGACGGGTATCATGGTCGGCACACCGAAGTATTCATCTCCGGAGCAGGTGCGTGCAAGCGAAGTGGATATGCGAACGGATATTTATTCCCTGGGCGTGATGCTTTACGAGGTGCTTTCGGGACAGCCGCCGTTTAGCGCGGCAGAGCCCGCGCAGCTTCTGGTAAAGCACTTGCATGAAGCTCCCCCGCCGCTTGAAAAGTCCGTGCATGGGGAGCCGATCCCGATTGAACTCGGCCGTGTGGTACTGCGGGCGCTGTCTAAAGATCCGGCGAAGCGCCAGCAAAGTGTCCAGGAACTGGAACATGAATTCAAAATCGCAGTTGAGGCGGTCGCTGTAGATGCGGATGAGACTGATACCCAAGTGATGCGCGCGTTGCCCCTGGCCGGACATGGTGAGGACAGGCGCGGCGTTCTGAGCAGCCGTATTTTGTTAGGCGGCGTTGCACTCTGTGCTGTAATTGCCGTTTTCACGCTGCTGTTTATGCTGCGTGGCCGTATGCATCTAGGCCGGAGGCTTGATATGCCGGCGGCGAAGTCAGCGAACACGCCGGAGACGTTGGCGCAGCCGCTTAGCACAGCTGCCCCGGATATCCCAGCGCAGGCATGGCCGCCCCCGTTCAGGCTTCCACCGCTGGTACAGGAGAAACCGAGTGCGGCCAGGGAATTGATGCTGCCGCCGCCAGGAGAGCGGCAGCTACTCGGTATACTTGCCGAGCAAACCACTCCGCACGATGCGCCGCCGCGCTATCCGGCGCACGGATGGTACCTGCCCTTTGGCGGGCATATGCCGCTCATTGGGGCAAAAGAACGTGAGGCCAATTTGCGGACCCGCGGCGTCCCGGCGATCATTCAGCCGGACTTCGGCGGGCCTAGGCGGAGGTTTCAGGTTTATATCGGGCCATATACCAGCGCCGAGGACGCGCAGCGCAAGGCGCAGGAACTCGCGCAGAAAGAGCCGGCTTTGCCAAAACAGATGCTTGGCGCGCCCGTGCAGTTTTGACGCGAGGTCCTGCTGTCAGCATCTCCTACGAAAAGTAGTAGGTGTAACCAAGGATAATGCTGAGGGCGTCGTAATTCGCCGAAGCGCTTCCCGGTCTTCCGAAGAGGAAGGTGTCTTCTGACGGATTGTCGAAGTTGACAACTTGCTGCGCATCGTCCTTATCGGCAAAGCTGTATACCAAACCAAGTGCGAGTTCGGACCGTTCACGCCGGTATGTCCCGCCAACGGTTACGTGGTAGACATTCCAATCAGTGATGCCTAGGTCCTTGCCCTGCTCGGCAATCGACGCGCCGTTAGAGTAGTCAGTACGGAAGCTCAAGATACCCTTCAAGGTTTCAGTAAAGCTGTGTTCAACCGCAAGAGCCACGTTAAACACGTCGTCCGCGGCATCAAGTACGGTAAGGAAATCTTGGCTGTTGAAAAGGCCGGTGGCTACGCCGGGCGGCCGGATAAAGTCGCGAGCTTCGGGCGTCATCACATCATAGGCGCCGAGAGCGGTGAACCATTCTCCGGTTACAGCTATCACTGTCTGGTCTGTAATTTGCCAATCCAAACCAGCCGCGATTGAAAGCGGCGAACGGATTTCCGCATCAAGGTCATCTTGCCGGTCGTCTGCGACGAAGGTGTCCGGTAAGCCATCGCCGTCGATATCGACGTTAGTAACGGTAAGATCTCCCGCAGAGGTTCCATCGCCGAAAAGATCGATGCTCGGTGTGGTGACGGTAAGACCGATTTTGACCGGATTGCAGTCTACTGACACACCGCCTTTCCACAGCAGCCGGACATTGTAGAAGTCATAATTTGAGCTCAGATTGCTGGTTGAAGCCGCAAAAGTATCTGTGCTGATCACGCGGGCAAAGGTTTGTTCGTTAAACGACTGGCTGCGCACCGCGACAAAAGTGGTAAGTCCCGCAGAAATCTGTTCGTTGAAACGATGCGAATAACCCACACCGCCCCAATACTCGTCGAGTTTGGTATCTGCGCTGATTTGACCGATATAATTTTCTTCACCTGGGAAAGTGCCTGAATTAAGAATGTTTCCGACCACATCGCGCCTTTCGGAAATCTCTAGTTGATAACTGTTCCTGGTGAGGATGCCATAGCCGAGCACATCGCTGCCCGAATCGTTAAGGAAGGTAATGCCCGAGATAAGGAGCGGAACGACACTCAGGGTATCCGAATCAAGATCCCTCCCGTCTCCTGCTCCATTTTCAATGACGGAGCGTTCAACACGCAGCGCGTTTGCGCTGACTGACAGACTCTGGTTGTCAATGAACCCCAGTGCTCCTGGGTTGTAGAATACTGCGCTTGTGTCGCGAACACCGCCAACAACCGCGCCGCCCATCAGTGCCGAGCGCGAGCCGAATTGGTTATTCCAATAGTTGTGGTCTTGAGCCAATGTGGTGCAAGGCAGAAGCACCATGGCTATCATTGCGGCAGTACGCTGAATCCTGGTCATAGATTGTCCCTCCAAAATTTCCAGACAAAAGTGACTGAAACAATGTATTAGCGTTATTCTGGATACTTGGCCACATCTCTTCTGCTGATTATTTTGCAGCTTGGAATATTTTCTTTCTTTTGGTTTTTACTGCCGATTTTCGCCGAATGCGCGCAAGGCGATCCGCTGCACGGTGTTGGAGAGCACCAGGTGGTCGGGCAGCTTGGAGTCTTTAAGTTGGAAATCAAGCCGGGCCAATAAACTGAGCGATGCTTTGATGTCGGCTGGAGAGAATGACCGTGCTGGTACTCCGAGGTTTTTTGCAAACCAGGGATTCGTGAGTTCCGGTGCAAGCGGGCCCGCATGGGGTGCGTCCGTTGCCACGGCCAAGGTGCGAAAGGCTCGATTTAGAAAAGCGCTTACTTGCAGCGGATGAAGCCCTTGGTCGAGCAGATTCGCCGCCAGCGCAGAAGCTCGCGCGGCATTCTTACGCGCCATTTCCTGGACCAGAGAAAAGCTTGTCGTCTCAGGTGCGCGGTGCGAAATTTGTTCAACGGTTTTGCGGCTAATGGTTTTTCCGGCGGCTGTGAGCAGGGCAAGTTTGCTGATTTCTGCCGCGAGCGCGGAGACGTCTGTGCCGTACGACTCGATCAGCAGTTCGACTGCCTCTGATTCGATGCCTGTAGGGCCCGGGATTCCTGGTTCAACGTTGCGCATGACCTCTTTGGCGATCCACTTTCTGAGGCGGGCGAGGTCCAGCTCCGTAAACTCGACTAGTGTGCCTTGCGCGGCAAGCTGCGCAAGCAGAGGGGTCTTCTGATTGACAGCGCGCCCGGCTAGGATAACCAAGGTGGAACCGCGGCTGCTGTCTACTGCGCTGGCTAGTTGTTTAGCGAGAGAGCTTTTTACTAAATCGGCATCGTAAAGGACGATCATTTGCTCTGTGGAAAACAGAGAGAGATTGGTCAAAGCGCCGCGGATATGGCCGAGACTGCTTTCTGTGGTGAGTTCCGTACCAAAATAAGAGCTAAAACTGGAAGAGTTTGTCGAAAAGAGAGTCTCTTTTATCCATTCGATAGTGCGCTTTATCCGCACATGCTGCGTGCCAATTAATAACACTGGACTGCTGATTGTGTTCTCAGACAGAGCCGTCAGGCGGCTCATTCCCGGTACGTTGCTCACGCGTTCTGCTGCTGCCCGCACCTGCTTGGAAAATTCATCAGGAGAGACTTTCCGGCCCCGGGTAGTCTTCGTTTGCTTCGCATCCGAGGGAGACTTTCCTTTCTCTAAAACCCGGACAGACGATGAACGTGGGGACTGCTTCTTGTTCACACAACTCGTTTTGTTTTTCCGAGTTTAATGCCCAGGGGCGGAATCAACCACCGACACGCGGCCCCCGGAAAAAAGTTGGCGGCCAGGACGCTGCGAAGCAGCGGACTGAAAATCCGCGACACATAATGCCCAGGGGCGGAATCGAACCACCGAC